>JBMOGB010000391.1:0-3470 GCA_049318585.1 Bacteroidia bacterium
CTTGCCATAAGCTAACCAAGTCCTTAAACAAGGAAGATGCTTACAGCATGACGTAATCAACTAAGTCATTCCGAAGGAATCCTCCTTGTATATATATCAGCTTGCCATAAGCTAACCAAGTCCTTAAACAAGGAAGATGCTTACAGCATGACGTATGCTTGTTTTTAATTCAAGAAAAAATCTAATTACTTTTATTTAGCAATTACAATCTTTTTAGTAATAACATTTCCATTATCCATAATTCTTATCAAATATGTTCCATTGTATAAAGTTCTTGTATCAAAATTAACAATGGTGCTTCCTTGAAACAAAACAGTTTTTTGAATCAATCTACCTGATAAATCATATAGGGCTACTTCTAAGTTGTTTTTAGTTAAATGATTCAATTGAATGGCAACAAAATCGTTGGCAGGATTTGGAAAAATGTTTAATGAATAATTTTCTTTCTCGCTGTTGTTGATCCCAGTATTACTTGGAGTATAAGTGGTAACAGTTTCAGTTATAGATGTAACTTTTGCAGCCGATTTTACACCATAAAATGTAGGTCCAACTACATATGGATAAGCCGAATTCCAATTTTCATCAACTGTAGCAAAGTAACAGTATATTCCATTTGGATATTCTGGAGTTTTACAAAAACGTCCGTTGTGTGAATCTAAATAATCTTGAGATGAACTAACAGGAACATTGTATTGATAATCTTCTCTAAAATATCCTAAAGGATAAGTTGTGCTCACTGCAGGACCAGCAGTAACAGTTGCTCCAGAAGAATATGTTGTTCTTGTAGTAATATTTCTTAAACCGTAACTCGATTTCATTCTAACAATATCTCCAGTTCCGTCTGCATTTTTATAAGCATAAGCACCATAAATAGGAAAACCATCGTAAGCAAAGCCAATTAATGGAGAATGTTTAGTAGAGTCAATAGCATACAAACCATCGGCAGCGTATAGTGTACAAACGTTAGATATTACTTTCAAGTCTAAACTAAATGCGCTAGGGTTTTGGTGATGATGGTAATTTCCCATGGCAGGATGTGCTTTTGCACAATCGAAACCAGCACGTTCAGCCACTACAGCATCTCTGTTCCAAACTCCATCGCCATTACCATTACTTTGGGTTAATGGTCCACCTCCTAAACGATTGTTTGCTAGTTGCCACGAAACACCGTCACGGTAATCGAATAAGGCTACTCCATTTACAAATAAACCAATATTTCCAGCTGTTGTAGCAGTTTTAGTTCCAGTATTTTCTGCTGGATTTAAAGGTAATTTGAAAATAGCATTTTGAGCAGTAGCCAACGATGGATTTCCATCTTGAAATGGCCCAGTTATATAGGTTGGAATTCCGTTGGTAGCTACATAAACAGATGTAGCTGAGTATTTAATACTTTGGCAATTTGCAAAAGCTGCATCTACAATAGGAGTTGAGTTTCCGGCAACATAATGACGGCCAGTAATGGTAGTATTTTGTAGCCAGTTTAAAATGGCTGGATTGGTTTGTGCATTTGCAAAAATGCTGCACAATAAAATGGTAAAAAGTGTGATGTTTTTTTTCATGGCTTTGTTTTTTTATATGTTACAAATTAGTTTGAATTTTGTGTTGTTGTTGTTACGAGATTTTTAAAATGTTTAATAAAATTTGCCTGTTTAGTTATAAAATTCTTTGATATTCTTATAAAATTATTCTTTAATAATTTGCAATGATTTATTCTCGATTTTTATGAAATAAATTCCTTTTACCAATGCTGAAAAATCTTGTAATTCAATGTCACTTCCTTCATAAATCTTTTTACCAATTGAGTTATATAACTCAACAATAGTATTAGGTTTTAAATTTTCTATTTGTATATGTTTTGTAAACGGATTTGGAAATACTTTTAAAAGAGATGCTTTGTTTATTTCCGTTATACCTGTTACTGTGCAAGGACGAATGCTATTTGTTAATTGAACATATTGGGCACATAAATAATCGTAATTATAGCTTTCATCTGCCGACATTGACCAATAGTCATTCAAGCTTTTTGTTTCCAATGGATCTTTTTTTAAGTTATAAAATTCAGTCTTTCCATAATCAAAATGAATGAGTTTATAGTCCATATTTCTAATGGCTTTTGCTTCATCTGAATCATGAATTAATTTGAAAATTTCGCAGAATTGCCAAGGCCTAATTTCTGTTGCTGTATTTTTTAAAATAGGCAAAATGCTTTTACTATCCACTGGTTTATTAACAGGAATTTGGTTTTGCCAATTGGTGTTTCCTTGTAACTCTAAAACAGTTGCAAAAATATCAGTTGAGTTTATTAAAGCATTGCTTATTCGGTTTTTATTTACAACACTTGGGCCAGCTATAATCATGGGAGTATGCACTCCATATTGATAAACTGTTCCTTTGGCTTTTGAAGTATCCGCTATTTGTGCGGTGCGAGGTGTGTTGCCATTGTCGCCAATAAAAATAAAATCAGTGCTATCAAATCTATTCATAGCCTTTAACGAATCAAATAATCTCCCTAATTCTGTATCCCAAGCTTGAATCATGGCTTTAAAATATTGCTTTGGATTATTTCTGATATCGTTTGTATTACCTGATAAAGTTTTATAATTATGTAAATTCAATGGTGGTAAATGCAGCGGCTCGTGTGGTGCGTTAAAAGCAAGCCATAAAAAAACAGGTTTGCTATTTTGAGTTTTTAACCAAATAACAGCATTGTTTACATTTTCTGAAGTTGCATAATTAGTAACTAAACTCGAAACGCCATTGGTGTATTTTGTCCAATTAGTAAAACTCGGTAACTGACCAATAAAAGGACCTTCAAAATGGTCGTAACCCATTTTTAGTGGATTTAATAAATTTGCTACCGGATTGGGTTGGTGTAAATGCCATTTACCAATATTAGCTTTACCAATATTTGGGTTGTACAATTTTAAGAGTTTTGGAATGGTAATTTCAGCGGTATCCAATGGATTTGAACCTCCTGCACCACCTACTATTCCTCCAACTCCTGTTCTAAAGCTGTACCTACCAGTTAAAATTGTTGTTCGGGTTGAGGAACAAACAGGGTTCGACATATGGTTCGTAAACACAATTCCTTTATTTGCCAAATAGCGAATATTTGGAACATCAACAGTGTCGCCATAACCAGGAAAAAAGCCAAAATAATCAGCGCTTAAATCATCACCAATTATTAAAATGGTGGTTCGTTGTGCTTTAGCATTAATGGCTGCTAGTAACAGTAAAAAAGCAAATATTTTTATTCTCATTGTTATGTTTTTTTTGATTAATCGATAATCCGGTCGTTGAGCTTGTCGAAACGAGGTTGACACTTCGACAAGCTCAGTGATCGATAATTAATTTAATCACTTGTAATCCGGTCGTTGAGCTTGTCGAAACTAGGTTAACACTTCGACAAGCTCAGTGACCGGTAATTAAAGAAATTGTATATCCGGTCGTTGAGCTTGTCGAAACGAGGT
>JBMOGB010000392.1:0-3460 GCA_049318585.1 Bacteroidia bacterium
AGAAAATTATTTGAAAAATGGATTGATTCCATTATGCCAAGTGATACTAACAATTTAAGATATCCTAGAGGAGAATCATCTAGATATTTAACTAATATTAAAGTTATTCAATATGATGAATTTGTGCAACAAATATTTGCAGTAGAATTGATTGATGCTTTTCCTGTTGGTTTTTCAAGTCAACCATTATCGTGGTCAGAAGATAACTTTCACCGTTTAACCGTACATTTTGCTTACCAAAGGTATAAAGTTTTATACAACGGAAAATACGATATTGCAACCGCAGCAGCAGCCTTGTTTGGTGTTAAGGCATCAACTTGGTTTAATAAAATTCCAGCAAATTTGGAAAAACCTTTGGGAACACTTTTTAACAGAATACAATAAATTTTATGGAGATATAATATGGCTTTACCTAAACTTGATGTGCCGATTTTTTCAATCGATTTACCGTTGTCAAAAACAAAACTTCGTTACCGACCATTTTTGGTTAAAGAAGAGAAACTACTTTTAATTGCTATGGAATCCGATGATGAAACCACAATTATGGATACTATTAAACAAATTATCGATAATTGTTGTTTGGATGATATTGACACCGATTCTTTACCTGTGACCGATTTGGAATATTTTTTCTTACATTTGAGAGCTAGGTCTGTTGGTGAAATTGTTGACCTACAATATAAGTGTAATAATAAAGTTAAAGATGAAGAAGGTCAAGAAGTAGAATGTGGTAACAATGTTAAAATTAAAGTAAATGTTCTGGAAATTGAACCAACCTTTAATGAAAAACATACTAATAAAATTGAATTAACCAAAAAATTAGGTATTGTTATGAAATATCCTAATTTTTCTATAATTGATAAAGTTAAATCAAATAATGATGTTGAACAAATTTTAGGTATCATTTCAAATTGTATTGATTACATATATGATGAAGATGCAATTTATTATAGAAAAGATATTGACGATGTTGAATTAGCTGAATTTATTGAAAATTTAACACAAAAACAATTTGCCAAAGTTCAAGAATTTTTTGAAACAGTTCCTTCAATGAAAAAAGAATTAGACTTCAAATGCAATAAATGTGGGTATCAAGAAAAAATTGTAGTTGAAGGAATTCAAAATTTTTTCGCATAACCTTTGTCCATGATAATTTGAAAAACCACTTTGAAACTAACTTTGCATTAATGCAACACCACAAGTATAGTTTGGCAGATTTGAATAATATGCTGCCGTGGGAAAAATCGGTATATGTTAGTTTGTTGTCTAACTTTATTGAAGAAGAAAATGAAAGAATGAAACAATTAAACTCAAAGAGATAAAAAATGCCATTTGCAAGCGTTCTTAAACAATTTAAAAAAACCAAAAAAAGAACTAAGTCTAGTACCAGTTCATCTTTGGATAATACTGCCGGCAATACTTCCGAATTAACAACCAGTTTGGATATTATTGGCCGAAACAGTATGGCTTTGCCTGCAATAATGCGTGATATTAATGTGATGAAACAAGGTATTTTGAAATTGGTTAAAATTGCTGGTGGTACACAAAAAGATAAAGCTGACCGTTTTTTCTTATCCTCATCTGAAAGAGAAAAATCATACGAATCGCAAATAGCCGCATCAAAATCCAAATCTCCAACAAAAGTTGGTGCAACCGATAAAAAAGATAGTAAAGGATTTTTTGGTCATGCCAATGATTTTTTAAATACTTTAATTTCTGGTGGTTTAACCAATATGTTAATTAAAGGTGGTTTGATTGCTGGTATACTTTATGGAATTGGAAAGTTTTTTAGTAGTGCTGAATTTAGAAAAAGTGTTTTTGATATGATTGGTAACTTTGGCCGAACTGTTTTTGGTGAAGAGGGTTGGAAAGATGTGAAACAAAATATTGCTTTGGGTGCCGGATTATTATTGGCAGGTATTGTTGCTGTAAAAGCGTCATTAATTTATTTGTCGGAATCAATTGCAGCTGCAGCTTGGGGTATGGGTAGCGGTGGTTTTGGTGGTGGTAGAAGAACACCTAAAGGTAAAGGTGGTGGTAAATTGGGTGGTTTAATTGCTTTAGCCAGCGGTGCATTTTTGGGATATCAAATGACCAAAGATTCCTCCGGACCAAGCGCACCATCCGCAAATAATCCTGATGGTAAAACTGGTGACCAAGGAATGAATGGCATGCAAGGTGCAGCTGTTGGTGTAGCTGGCGCCTATGGTGTGGGTAAAGCTAAAGGTTATGTGGGTTCTAAAGTTCCAACAGGCGGTAATACAACATCATTCAATGAAAAAGCTGGAAGATTTGTAGAAAAAACACCTAAAGGTGGTACCGGTTTCAAATCAGCTAAAGATATGAAATTAGGAAATATTTTAGAAAAATTGCGTAAATATTATATTGATATTTCTAAAGTTCCTGGTTTAAGAACAAAAATTATGAAAAAATTGGTGGCCAAGTTTGGGTTTCCTGCCATTTTACGATTATCAACTTTTTTTGCTTCACTTGCAGCTGCTCCATTTACCGCCGGCGCCTCATTGGTTTTAACTTTAATATCTTGGGGTTTAAATGCTTACTTAATATATGAAATTTATGAATTTTTATTTGGTAAAGACGGTGAAGCGGCCAAAACAGAAAAACAAGAAAAAACTGAAATTACGCCAGAACAAGAATCAAAAAATATTATAAAACAATTAATGAATCAACCTGGAATTAATTTTTCAGATAATGTTACTCCAGATTATTATAAAATGATGGGTGTTGAACCACCAACAAGTACATCACCGTCACCATCGGGTGGAGCTTCGGGTGGAATGACATTTAACCAATTGTCTAGAGAACAACAAGATGCTTTAATGGCTGAACAACGCAAGCAAGAAGGATTTAGACCAGGAACAATATCATATGATTTGAATAATCCTGGAAATATTCAATATAGTGAAAGAGCAAAACAATTTGGTGGTGTGCGAGACACTACTGGCCGTGGCGATGCTCAGCATAAAGGTACTTTTGCTAAGTTTCCAACACTTGAAGCTGGTGTAGAAGCACAAAGAGATTTGTGGTCTAGAAAATATGGTGATGTTCCTATTGAACAGGCCTTGAAAAAATGGGCACCTTATGCCGGTTCGAATTATAGTGAAAATATAATTGCAGCTGCAACTTCAGGTAAATCAAGTCCGGTAGCAACAGCACCAACTGCGGCAGCTGCTCAAACTAAAGTATCCGGATCACAACTAACTAGTTATTCTACCGCATTAGAAAATTCAAAACGAGAATCTTCTCAGGCAACACCATCAGTAACAAATAATAATTATGCACCTAATAATTCTGGTAAAGGCAGTATGGGTGGTGCTAGTTTACCCGCATCCGGTGTTATTGATAATGAATTGGCTAAGTTATTAGTGGAACGAGCAATAGGATAAAAAATACCCGCCGAAGCGGGTATTCTACATGCATGGGATTTTTTAGTTTGTTT
>JBMOGB010000393.1:0-3434 GCA_049318585.1 Bacteroidia bacterium
TGTAGGAAAATAAGTTGTTGGTGTCGCTTCGCTAAAACACCAACAACGGCAGCAAGAGGGGAATTTTTAACATTAGTTCAAAAATTAACAACGGAAATTATGAATAGCCTACTGCTTTAGCTGTAGGAAAATATGTTATTGGTGTCGCTTCGCTAAAACACCAACAACGGCAGCATGCGGAAGTTAAAAAATTAACAACGAAAATTATGAATAGCCTAATGCTTTAGCTGTAGGAATTCATTGTGGTTGGTCGGGTGACGCAACCACTGGCAGCATTTTTCAGGCATTACGATTTTACAAAATCAGCCGGAGGCTTGTCAATATTTTCACTTGCAAGATGCGAGCGAATAATAGGTAAATTTGAAGTGGAAATTTTGGTATTAAAAAATTAAGTCAAACTCTTTTTTTACAAAAACCAAGGCTTTGTGAGTTGGTGTATCATTCATTTTTATAATTTCTTCAAAAACAGCTTTACTCAAATCAATTCCTACACAATTAGGGCCTAAATTAGCATAAGCAGTATTGATTAAATTAATCATTTCTTCTTTAACTATTCTAATCATTTGCCAACATTGGCTCGACACATAAAGTTGTTGAGAAATATTATGACCAAATTCTTGGTTGATACTTGCTATCAACTCAATTTTTAATTGTGAAGCACTTATTCCTGGTTGATGAATACGCATTACTAAACTTTCGGGACTGATACGCTCAATAAAAAGAATCATTCTTTCATAAGCTTGTAATTTTAAAGGCAAAATAGTTTTGTCTTGCTCCCTTCTCAAATCAATCATTCGTTTTTGGTACTTGTCATCAAAAAAAGCTTTTTGTTGGTAATAAACGACCAAAAATATAACCAAAGCAGGCAATAAATATTTTATAAAATCAAGAAAAAAAGCGAAACTATCAACCATAATTGTGTAATCTAATGTTTTAAAATAATTTGAGGTAATTTGAAGTTATTTTGTTTCTTTTTGTTGCACATCGGCAATTTCAGATACTTCATTTAATTGTTCAAATAATGGAAATTCTTCCACTATATCTTTTTGCATTTCATTATTTTCATTTTCTTCAATTATTTGTTCTTCAATAGGAGTTTCAACAAAAACTTCTTTTGAATTTACCATATTTTGAGGAGCATTTTTCAATAATTCTAATGCTTTTTCTGAGGCTTGTTGTTCAGCTTGTTTTTTATTAGTGTGTTCAGCTTCACCAAAAACTTTATTATCAATAATAACCGATAATTTATAAATTTTTTGTTTGCCGTGCGATAATTCTGTTACGTTAAAGTCAAGGTTCATTCCAGCTTTTTGAGTAAACTCTATCAAACGGCCTTTAAAATTCTTTTCAGTTTGTTGTAATTTATCTACGTCTAAATGGTATCTAATTAACTTTTCAATGATAAAGTATTTTGATTTTTTATACCCTTGATCTAAAAAAATTGCACCAATAAAAGCTTCTAACGCATTACCAAAAATACTATTTCGAAGGTTAATATTTTGCATACTTTTTTTGTCGTATTCCACCAAATTACTTAAACCAATTTTTAAAGCTAAATCGTTTAAACTAACTCTGCTTACAATTTTTGAACGCAGTTCGGTTAAAAAACCTTCGTCTTTATAAGGATATTTTTTAAATAAATATTCGGCTACAACAGAATTAAGCACAGCATCGCCCAAATACTCTAAACGCTCATTGCTATCTTTACTTCCACTGTTATGAATTTTATTGGCAGAAGAATGATGACGCAACGATTGCTGATAACAACTTAAATTAAAAGGTGTCATACCTGTAATCTGTTTTATTCTAACAAACAAAACACGATTAGAAGAAAAATAATACTTTAAAAAGGGAAAAAAGGTAATCAAATTTACTCCTCAAATTTCTTAAGAATTATGGAAGCATTATGTCCACCAAAACCAAATGTATTACTCAAAACCACTTTCACATCTTTGTGTTGCGCTTTGTTAAAAGTTAAATTTAGCCTTTTGTCAAATGCAGGATCATCAGTAAAATGATTAATTGTAGGAGGAATAATTCCTTTATTAATTGCTAACAAACCAGCAATTGCTTCAATTGCGCCAGCACCACCTAATAAATGACCAGTCATTGATTTAGTAGAACTAATATTGATATTGAAGGCATGTTCACCAAATACAGTTTGAATTGCTTTTATTTCTTGTGGATCGCCTAATGGTGTTGATGTACCATGAACATTTACGTAATCAATATCAGTCGGTAACATTTCAGCATCTAGTAAAGCTGCTTTCATTACATTGGCTGCGCCAATTCCTTCAGGATGTGGGGCAGTCATGTGATAAGCGTCAGCAGTAGCACCATAACCAACTATTTCGCCATAAATTTTTGCACCACGTGCTTTGGCATGTTCTAATTCTTCTAACATTAATGCGCCAGCACCTTCACCTAATACAAATCCATCTCTTTCTAAATCAAAAGGACGAGATGCAGTTTCAGGGCTGTCATTTCTTTCAGAAAGTGCTTTCATTGAGTTAAAACCACCCATGGCAGCTTCATTCACAACAGCTTCGGAACCACCAGTTAAAATCATGTCGGCTCTGTTTGACTGAATGTACATAAAAGCATCGCCTATTGCGTTGGAGCTTGATGCACAAGCTGAAACAACTGCAAAGTTGGGACCTCTAAAACCATATTTTATTGAAATAAGTCCAGCTGCAATATCTGCAATCATCATTGGAATGAAGAAAGGACTAAAACGAGGAGTACCATCGCCAGTGGCAAATGCGGTAACTTCGTCTAAAAATGTTTTTAGTCCACCAATTCCTGATGCCCAAATAACACCTACTCTATCTTTATTTACTATGTCTAAATTGATATCACAGTCTTTAACTGCTTCTTCAGCTGTAACCATTGCAAATTGTGTAAAACGATCCATTCTTCTTGCATCTTTTTTATCAAGATGTTGGTTTGGATCAAAGTTTTTTACTTCGCAAGCAAATTTTGTTTTGAATTTGGAAGTATCAAATTGGGTAATTGGCGCGCTGCCACTTACCCCATTTGATAGTCCGTTCCAATACTCCTGCAAACTGTTACCAATTGGAGTTATTGCTCCAAGGCCAGTAATTACTACTCTGCGTTTTGGCATGTAAAATAAGTTTTTTGGAGATTAATTTTGTAAATTTTTAAATACTTAAGCTAATTACGATTTTACATTTTGCTCAATGTAACTCACAGCTTGTCCTACTGTACCAATTTTTTCAGCTTGATCATCAGGAATAGCAATATTAAATTCTTTTTCAAATTCCATAATAAGCTCAACAGTATCTAAAGAATCTGCGCCTAAATCGTTTGTAAAACTTGCTTCGTCTGTAATTTCAGCTTCTTCAACACCAAGTTTATCCATGATGATGGTTTTTACTTTTCCTCTAATTTCTGACATTTTTGTATTGTTTAAA
>JBMOGB010000394.1:0-3423 GCA_049318585.1 Bacteroidia bacterium
TTCTGTAACTGTTTACAAATGAGCAGAAGTTCTGATTGTATTGTTGATTAATGATGGAAGAAATATAGGTGCGATTCGTGCCAACAGCATTTACAATGTCCATTATATTTAGTTGGCTGTTTAAATAAATTTTCTTCTCGTCAAACTCTACAAGTACCTTTTTTAGAATTTTGTTCTGAGCACTTTCAGAAAGATCTAAAAATTCGTTTTCTTCTATGGAATTGCTATTTACTTTATCAAAAGTTGGATTAATAGGTTTTTGCTTAATGCCCATATAACCAACAATAAACAACAACACCGAAAAAATAGTCCATCCAAAATATATTATTGTATTTTGCGGCATTAAAAAATGCCTTCCAATAGCAGTATATGCAAATGCAGCAACACTCATAGCAATAATTGAATAGTTTAGCATTTTGGCATTGTTATATTTCCCATCTTGTATATCCGAATAGAATTGCTCAGCTTTATCCCCGTACTTTTTAATTAATACAAAGTTTGCAATTACAGAAAGCACAACCTGAATAAGGTACGTAATTCGTATAACATTACGCATATTGTTTAAGAATTGAATATTCTGTGAGCTTAAATATGCATTTTCATCAAATAACCATGCTCTAAATTCCATTTGAGGTGTTAAAAATACGCCAATGGCATAAATTACTCCAATTATGAGTGGAATTGTCAGATATCGACCATGGGCTTTTATTGAGAATTTCTCATCAACAGTCAACAATCTGAAATAGATATGATACATTGGGAATACCATTAGCGATGTGTATTGTAAAACAATATCGAAATAAGGATAAATATCTTGCGCTGGATAGAAATAAAGAAAATGCGAAATGTAAATGAAAAGTGGAAAAAGCATAAATCGTCCCAAGAACTGACGGGGTTTGCTGTGTTTTTGATTGTTTCCGGCCAAAGCAATTGACCAAAAGAGGGTTACATAAATGGGAGCAAGCAGTATAATGGTTCTAAACATAGTTTTGATTAATGGGTAAATAACCTTCAAATGATATTGGAAAAATGGGAAAGGCAATTTGAATGTAAATCTAGTTGATTTCAGTTGAATATAATTTGATAATTATCAAACTTTTTTCACTGAAAGTATTTGTTTTTTCCAATCCTGTATCGATTGTCCGGTTTTAGATTTAACACCTCGTTTCAATGCGGCTTCTGAACTAAAACCACAATTTGAAGCAAGTGTTTCATTTGTCAAATCAGGGTTTTGAGTAAATACCCGTTGTAATTCTTCTATTCGATAACTGTTTACAAACGAACAAAAATTCTGATTATACTGCTGATTAATGATTAATGAAATATAGGTACGGTTAGTTCCCACTGCATCTACAACATCAAGAATCGTTAATTGACTATTGAGATAAATCTTTTTTATATCGAATTCTTCTAAAAGTCTATTTAGTATTTGTTCTTGCACTTTTACTAAGGGTTGACTCTCACTTTTTTGGGGTTCAATTTCTAAATCAAAAGTCGGATTTATAGCTTTTTGTTTAAAACCCATATATCCAATCATATAGGTCATTACGGCATAAGTTGTTGGAAATATATAAATCATTATTTCCGACCGTCTAAAAATTGAATAGCAAATAATATTAATAATACTATTGATAACAACCAAATAGTTTAACATGTTTGCATTGTTGTATTTACCATCCTGAAGGTCAGAATAAAACTGTTCGGCTCTATTGCCATACTTTCTTATTAATATGTAGTTGCGAATCAAATAGTTAATTACCTGAACTTGTGCATAATATATCATTATTTTACGCATAATGTTTAAAAAATGCACATGATCAGAATCAGGAAAAGCTTGTTTGTCGAAAAGAGATACTCTATATTCCAGAGTAGGAGTAAGAAGTACTCCAACTCCATACAATGAACCTAAAATCAAAGGTAGAATCAAGAACTGAGCATGTAGTTTCCACGAAAATTTTTCATCTATAGTTAAAAGCCTGAAGTATATATGATATATTGGAAAAACTAAACAACCCAAATACTGATGAATTATATCAAAATAAAGGTAAATATGGGTTAGTGGTTGATAATAAAAAAACTTTACAGTAAATAGAACTACCAGTAAAAACATGAAGTTTGCCAGAAATGACCTTGGTATACTGTGTTTATTTTTTTCTTTGTATAATATAATTGCCCAAAAAAGTGATACAAAAATCGGTAAGGTTAGAGCTATTATTTTAAACATAGTAATTTTTTTTGACAAAGATAAAAATAATAACTGACATCTCAAACGAGTATTTTTATATTAAATTTTACCTATTGTAAAAGTATTTATCTTTTGGATAGTATTTTTTTACCTTTTAATTAAAAGTTTTTACCTTTTGGATACACATAAATTCATTAACAAAGTAATTTTGCACTGTAAAAAAATTAAAACTAATGCCTTGTTTTAAACTCGTTAAGGAATTAAAGTGTAATTCCAAAATCGATTATTTTTTTAAAGATTTACCTTATCTGCTAGTCTGTTTACATTGTGAAACTTGTTGTCTTTGTGGTTTGTTTTTCGCCACAAAGTCAACAAGCCACATAAGCTTTATATTCTATTCAACATCAAATTATCTATAAAAAATATTCTAAACATATTTGAGACTTTCCAGGAAGAAAAATAAAAGTCTCCGTCTATTCCGAAATACGTAAATGGTAGGTAAAAAAATAAATTTTAAAAAAATGAGAAAATTTGTATTAATTATTGCAGCTTTCGCTTTTATTTCAATAGGCTCAAGTGCAAAAGGAAAAACAAAAGTAAAAGAAGTACAGATGTTTGCTAAAAACACACAGTTAATTCATGTGGGTCTTGGTATTAACGGTACAGCAATGCCTATTGAGTTGTCGTACGAAAAAGGAATTAAAGATGATTTATTTGGTGTTAAAGGATTAAATTTAGGAGTTGGTGGTTATTTTAACTATTTTGGTTCCTCATCGGATTTTGCCGGTTTCAATGAAGTAGGTCCGGTTACTTATACATGGAAATATACTAATATTGTTCTTGGTGGTCGTGCATTAGCCCACTACAAACTCATTCCTCAATTAGACACTTATGCAGGTGTAATGGTAGGATATGACATTTTCGGCTCAAAATTAAGTCCTGAAAATAGTATGATACCAGCTACTGGTACAAGTTTTATATTTTATGGTGGCGTTGCCGGAATTCGTTATGAGTTTAGTCCTAAGTTGGGAGTTTACTTAGAAGGTGGTTCAGCTTCAGTATCTAATGCCAGTATTGGTATTGCATATAAATTCTAATCCAACAAAATAGTCTTATTTCGACTTCCTATTTCATTCACTTTATTTGTATTTAGTCAGATAAATTATGTAGCTAAAAAAACCGATTGAATATCTCCAATCGGTTTTTTTATAAAAGCATTTTGATTTACAACCATTTTT
>JBMOGB010000395.1:0-3417 GCA_049318585.1 Bacteroidia bacterium
AACCGCGTTAACGAACTAATGAAACCTTTCCCATTATTTGCTTACTAAACAATAAGGTTATATTAAAAAAAAAGCTTACTCATTGATTTGAGTAAGCTTTTTTTTAACCTATTAGCATGCGTAACACAAGACAATGTTAACAGAAAATGAAATTAATTTTTTGTTGATATTTCATGCAAATATTAATAACCCCCAATGCAATTGGGGGTCAAATAACTATACAACTTATAACAACCCTTTAGGGTTGAACATTTATCTTGAAATAATTATTTTTCTTGTATAAGGAGTTTGATTATCTGAAGTTAATTGTATATAATATATTCCTTCTGTAAGATTTGAAACATCATATGTAAAATTTACAGTATTTTGTATGCTATTAGTTGAAACAAGTCTGCCTAAGTTATTATATATTTTAAAATCAAAGTGTTTATCATCTGATAAAGGGATTGAAATATTAAGTATATCATTTGCCGGATTAGGAAAAATAGAAACAATATCTTTATTAATATTATTGCTTATATTAGTTGATGTTGTGGTGTCATTACCAATTCTGTAAAATTGTCCGAATCCTACTGCAAATCCTGTATTTTTATTTAAAAAGAATACATCGGTTAAATCATCATAAAAATTAGACCAACCTGGTGGTAATGCGTTTTGAGATGTCCATGTTAAACCTCCACCAGTAGTTTTTTTCATGCAAAATTGACCAGCAGCATAACCAGTATCATTATCCGTAAAATAGATTGATTGAACATACAATGAGGCTGTAATTGATGATATATAATTCCAAGTATTTCCTTGATCTATCGTTTTGTATAAGTTGTTTAGACTCCCCCCTCCTTCAGTTATACAATAGCCTATACTATCAGAAGGAAAATGAATTTTAATAAAATTATTATTTGGAGTTATACTCTGAATGGTCCAATTGAGACCCCCGTTTGTGGTTTTTAATATAGTGTCTTTGGCACAAGCAAAACCAATATTATTATTGATAAAAAATATTGAAGTAAGCCAACCTGAGAAACCAGTATTTAATGGAGTCCATGTGCTACCTCCATTTGTAGTTTTCATAACAGTTCCTGAATAACCAGAAGTATAACCAATATTTTGACTTGGAAAACAAATAGAAGTTAAACCAACATTGGTCATTGTTGTAGTCCATGTAATACCAGAATCTGTTGATTTAGCAATAATTCCGATATTAGGGTTACAACAATAAGCTCTGTAAGCAACACAAAAAGCAGTAGTTGAATTTGAGTATGTTATATCTCTAAAACATAAAGTATCTGTGGATATATATACTGTATCCCAGCTATTACCATTATTTATAGTTCTCAAAATACAAGCTTTATTTCCATCAAGATACCCTACAGCAATACCATTGTTGAAATCTTTAAATTCAACGGCAAACAATAATGGTAACTGAGCTCCAAGTGTTGGAAAATAAACAGTTTCCCATTGTGCAAAGATTGTTTTTGAAAATAATATCAAAAAAAAGAATACTCTAATAAATTTTGTTTTCATCTTAATGCATTTTTGATTCTACAATATGATATGTTAATTTACACAAGACATTATTATTTTGTAAAAAGTTGTAATTTGTTTATTAATTTTTCCATAAATATAAGTATTTCCAAAAACCAAAAGTTAGAAAAGAGATTATTCCAACTTTTGAATGTAATTCTTTGCTATTTTTTTCATCATAACATTAAACTCAGCTGCTTCGCCTGCTCTTATTTTTACATTCACCGTTTGCTTTTTTATATCTTAATTTTATTGACAGCATATCAACCCGTTGGGTGGAGTGTAAAAGAAAATCTACCTAAAAAAAAGCCACTAAGATTAATCTTAATGGCTTTATAAACTATTAGATTATAAAACTATTTTACAGATACTGAAAAATAGTTTTGTTAGTTATGTTGTTTTCATTGTCTTTTTTGACTAACAACACAGGCAAGTTTTTTTCATTTCTTGTATATTCGAGCAATCGATTAATTAATTTGCCTCCACTTTTGTAATATGTAATTTTAGTATTATACTCTTGATCATTATACTCATATTCTGATTTACTTGTAATTTTCCCTCTTTTGTTGTAGGTTATCAATGAACTTTGAACTACTTTTTTATTGTTGTTGAATTTATAAATCCTGATAGTTCGGGGCGTTTGCTTTTTTTTATAGAAATAGGTATCCTCACACAACCACCCATCAGAAACTTTGCTGTTCGTTTTTTTGGTAACAAAGCGGTTTTTATTGTCGTACTGAGCATAATCTATCAAAACGCTGTCTTTATTAAATTTCCTTAAGGTTTTTGACAGCTGACCATCAGCACCTGTTGAAATATTGATTAGGGTAAATCCACCATCTTTATCAAAATCTGATATTTTGCAAACCTTCACCGTATCTTTCATGTTTTTGGTTTCTTCACCTTTCGAACTACAGGCATAAGACCAGAATTTTTGAAGCTTGCCTTTTCCATTGTAACTGGCTGTTGATTCTAATTCACCACTCGGATAATACGAATAAACAACCCGATATAATAACTTTTGTTTTTTGTCTTTATAACTACAGTTTTCAGTTGTTTTCCTTTTATCATTATATTTATAAGTTCTTTTAAAATAAACGCTACCATCATTATCAAGGCTATTGCTTTCTATTACATTACCATTCGAATCCAATTTGGTTTCGTACCATGTCGCAATTTTACCATTGCTTTTATACGATTTAAACATCGTCATTACACTTTTATTAAATGCTCTTTCAACATTATAAATATTCGCTCCCTTACGATTATATCGTTTATCGATGATGGCAAAACCATTTTCGTTATAAGTTTTTTCAAGCGACAAATAAGGATTTTTATCCTTTTTCATATCCTGAGAAATTACTTTTAATGATTTAATGTTATTTTCTTTATACTGATTTACCGACTCCCGATAAGGTTTAAAATTATTAAAAGGACTAAAATAACGAACAGACATAATATCAAAATCATTGTAATCGTCATAAAAGTGAATAACATAATTTTCAGGATAATAAAAATACATTTGCGAATGGGCTGCAAACGGCATTACAAATAATATTGCAATGAATGTTATAAGTTTCATTCTGAATCTTTTATGCATTCTAACTTTATGGGGTAAGAAGTTAGCATTTAATTTTTCTTTCATAATTTTAATTGATTTTGTTAATAATAATTTTAATATATATCAGAATAAATCAATTAACGCCAAAAAAAGACTGTTTAGTACGGATAGCTTCATATATTTAACAAAAAGTTTTTAAATTAATCTTTAATCTTATCACTAATGGAAGAAAGTAAAAGAAAATTTAACGCTGAAAGGTTTTATAGAATCTTGATGGATTACCAATCATCTTTAACTACTTTTTTGCCAAGCATAATAGTTTTTAAAGATTC
>JBMOGB010000396.1:0-3412 GCA_049318585.1 Bacteroidia bacterium
GGAAGCGAAGAAATAAAAACAGAACACCTAGCCGAAGCCATTCAATACCGAAGTTTGGATAGAGAATCGTGGGCAGGGAATGGTTAGAAAAATAAATACGTGCAGGAAAATTTAGAGACTTAACATGTTACGTCTATTATAACAAAGACGTTGCGTGCAACGTCTCTACTTTGGTTATTGGTTAATTCAATGGTATTCTGTCGGCATGGTAAAGACGTTTAATTAAACGTCTCTACATCGTATAAACTGTAATCCTATTTATCCTAAAATCCTTTCATCCTGATTCAGACATGTGCGGGATAATGTAGAGACGTAACATGTTACGTCTTCAATAACAAAGACGTTGCGTGCAACGTCTCTACAAATTCAAAAAAGATAATCTGTGAATCTGTGGCATCATTAATTCAATTTCATCGCAATTTTCCTTGCTTTATTCCAAGGATAAATGGCTGTTAGAATTCCTAAAATAATAATGGTAATCATTACAATAATGGCATCGCCAAAAACAAAAACAATTGGGTAAGCTATTGGTGAATTTGGACTAATTTTTATAAAACCAAAATGCTGTTGTGCTAAACAAATAATGAGACCTACTACCAAACCAATAAATCCACCAACAGCAGCTATAAATATACTTTGCCAAGCAAAAATATTGGCAATTTTAGTAGCAGTTAAACCCATGCTGTGTAATATTTTTATCTCGCGTATTTTTTCCATT
Organism: Bacteroidia bacterium; assembly: GCA_049318585.1. Classification (GTDB taxonomy): domain Bacteria; phylum Bacteroidota; class Bacteroidia; order UKL13-3; family UKL13-3; genus JAAFJM01. The sequence goes on from JBMOGB010000396.1 coordinate 719, forward strand.
ACCAATAAATACAAGGTGCCAATGGTATTGAAAATAGCAATGATGAGGATAAACAGGATAATTATGTAACTGATTAATTTTTCGGTTTTTACCAATTTGTAAAATGCTTCTCTTTGCTCAAACCTGGTTTTTACTTGAAATTTATTACCTAAAAGAGCTTGAAGTTTTTGCTTTACACTTTTTAAATCATTTTCGTTTTTGAGCTTTATTTCTATGGCACTTATTTCATTTTCTTTTTCCAATAATTTGGATAAAAAACGCAATGGAACCAACACGTATTTATTATCAATTTCGGGCTGAATGGCAAATATTCCGCTCGGTACAATCAAGTCTCTATTGAAAGCATTTTCTGGATTGATGAAATTTATTTCGCCCTTTTTTGGTGCATAAATACTCAAAAAGTTAAACTGATCCGATGGGTCAAGACCTAGTTGATAAGCCAAGCTTTCGCCACATAAAACAAAGTTGGTATCACCACTTTGAATAATGGCTTCACCAACTTGAATGCAAGTATCAATATGGGCAACCTTTAAGTAGTTTTCATCAACGGCTTTGGCAGTGGCAATGGTTTCTTTGTTGTTATACCTTAGCAATACATTTTCTTCTAATATTTTACTGGCACTTTCAATTTCATTCCATTGAATTATTTCAGAATAATGTGCCTCTGTAATTTTAAATGTTTTGGAATGTGTGGCTGAAACTTGAAGCTCTGCATCAAAGTTGCTATACATTTTAGCAAATAAATTTTCAAAGCCATTAAATACCGAAAGGATAATAATGAGCGCACAAGTACCAACAATATAACCCAATAAACTGATGCCTGAAATGACAGTTACTGCGTTATAAGTTCCGCTCTTTTTTTTAGAAAAGAAATACTTTTTGGCTATTTTAAATGATAACGACAATGGATGAATTAATAATGGCAATAATAAAGCACTTGAAGCAAAAAATTGTTATGAATTATTGTTAGCCAAACACTTTTTTTAGGTAAACAATCTTTATTGAAATATGAAAATATTTTCAGTTATTCAACTCCTTCGGAGTTGTTTTTATATTTGCTTTAAACATCACCGAGTTGCACTCGGTGCTATTCATATTCAACTCCTTCAGAGTTGTAAACAGAAAGAATTATTGTAAAAAATTTCAAGGACAATAATCCCAATTGCACCGCTAGGAGAATTTTATCCTTTCATAGTTGTAAACAGAATACATTGTTAAACTAAATTGTAAAATGAACGAGAACAACAACTCTGAAGGAGTTGAATAATTGCTACAAAAGAAAAATGTTTTACAACAACTTCACTTTGTATTTTTCAGCCATTTTTTCTAACTGTTCTTGGCTTACATGGTGAATATTATTGTTATCGTGATATTTTTCAACGGTAATTACATAAAGCATATAATCATATTGTGCAGCTAGTTTAAAATAGGGCGCTAATTCCCAATCTAAGGTAAAAGTATTATCAATAAAAACTTTCGCTATTCCTTCTGATAAAGCTTGTTTACAAAAGTTTTCGCATTGCTGGTAGGCAAGGTAGTTTTCAGCAAAGTTGAACTGATATTCACCTGTAATTTTATTCGTAAAATAATTGTCAATTGAAAAAACTGGGTAATGACCATTTTCACTTAATACATTCGCCAAACTACTTTTTCCAGCACCTGGTAATCCGCGTAAAAGTATCAGGCTTTTAGCTTCCATTATGGAGCAGGAACTACCATTTTATCAAATGATTGTTTAGCCCAATTGGTCAATATTGTTTTTTGTTCAGCACTTAATTTTGTTTCAGTATGAATCAAAGTGTACGACCATAATGGCATTTCATCTGCTTCAATTACTTCACTTATTTCTTCAAATTTATGCTTCTGGCGTTTAGGGGTATTGGTTTTAAATTCCGAAAAATTCAACTCTTTTTTTCCATCATTTACATGCCATTGCATCCATAAACCTATGGGTTGGATACTTGTGTACCAAGGATAAGTTGTGTGGTTGGAATGACAATCGTAACACGAAGTTTCCAGTATTTTTTGTACATCGGCAGGCACTGAATCAAAGTGTAAAATATCGTTTTCATTCAAAGCCATTCCTTCATTTTTAGTTGGACGAACAAATTGAAGGATCACTAAAATGGCTACTAAACCCAATCCAATTTTCTTAAAGTTGAAGTATTTCATTTGATTTAATTTTTAATTTTTTCTATCGTCCCGAAGCATCGGTATCTTATTTTCCTTTTCGAATTTCTTATTTATTTTTTCGAATTTTATATTGTTATTTGCTTTTCAAATACTCAATAAAACTATTAATATGTCTGTCTTTTTTTGTTGGATAAATATCGTCAATAGTTACCATAATTCCTGTTTCTTCTACATAGCCAAAGTGACTGTTTACAGCAGTTCCAAACGTTTTCATGGTTGGGCTTAAGTTCATGTAATTGTTAAACAAAGGCGGAATATATTCACCCAATGAGCGCACCATTTTATTCAAATATAAATGTCCTTCTTTGAATGGTAAATCTTTGATGTTTTTTAAAAATTCAGTGCAATCTGTTTCGCGTTGTAAAGGATTTGGAATAATGACTAAACCTTCTGTTTCTGGAAAATAATAATCCATAAACGCTAAAATATAATCGCGTGCTTCTTTACCAAAATGCTGGTAATTGGTAACCTTTCCGAAAAAATATTTGATATGAGGATGCA
>JBMOGB010000397.1:0-3404 GCA_049318585.1 Bacteroidia bacterium
CAGAAATTAACACTAAACCAATTATTATGGCAGGAGATTCCATTAAGGCCATAATGGCAACCATGTGACCATGTAATCCCAGTTGGTGCGATTCGAGGTAAGAAACAGCTGTTACAAAAGTTACCGCACTTACTGAGCCATAGGCTGCTGCAATTGCACCTGCATCAAAAACACTCAACCTTCTTTTTAAAATAAAAAATGCGTAGAAAGGAATTATCAATGAAATGAAAATACCAAATACCATTGACCATAATATTTCGCTTGTAAAAATTTCATGCGATAACTCTTGACCGCCTTTAAATCCGATAGAAAACAGTAAATATATAGTAATAAATTTTGATGAATTAGCGGGTATTTCCAAATCGCTTTTTAAATAAACAGCAATAATGCCAAGTACAAAAAAAAGTAATGCTGGATTTCTGAGGTTTTCAATTAATAAATTGATGTTCATATATTGAGTAATTGTCAACTAAACAAAAATTGGATAAAGATTGTTTCATTTTATAAAAACATTGTTTCATTTACTATTATTGTGTGGAGTTACAGGAAATAAGTAAATGACAAAAATTTAAGACCTAATTTGATTTGAAATACACTCAATAAAAAGAGTTTTAAACCACCATTTTTCTAAATGTTAAATTTATTCTTGGTCCTATAACTTTGGTAGTTTTTGGAAGTGAATGTTTCCAAAACAATTGAGTTTCTGCTTTCATTTCTAACAAACTTCCATTTTCTAATATTACCGAGACAGTCTGTTTGTTTTGTTGGTGTTTCAATGAAAATTTTCTGTCTGCCCCAAAGCTTAAAGAAGCAATAGAAGCTAAAGGTTCCAATGTATTTTCATCATCACTATGCCAACCCATTCCTTCGTTTCCGTTTTGGTATAAATTCAATAAACATGCATTATAAGTTTCACCAGTTTTAAGTTCAATTATTTGTTTTAAACTTAATAATTCTGATGTAAATGGCAATGCTTTTTTCGAAATATTTGAGTAAGTGTATTCAATATTAGAACTAGCATACCAAGCTACTTTTCTGCTAGTTCTTATAAGCTTTCCAAAAATGATTACTTCATCGTTTTTCCACTCAATAGTATTATTTAATTGGTTAAAATAATACAAAGCTTCTTCATTACTCATTATTTTCCCATAATAAATAACCTGTCCATTGCAAGGCAATAAATTACTAATATTATTGGTATAAAATAAATCCATTTATAAAATATTGGGCATGCAAATAACTATAATTTTATTGAATTATAGTTGGTTCAGTATTTGGCTTGGCATAACTTAATCGAGCTGTTTTAGTAGTTTTATAATAACTGTCAAGCCCACTGCAAGTAATAGTTTGTGCCATTTCTAAATCTAAAAATCCATCATTGGCTAAACAGTTAGTTGGAAAGTTTATAAGTTTTATTTCACCAATTAATAAAATAGTATGATTGCTTTCAATAGTAATTTTTTCTTTCAATTGAACTCCCATTTGAACAAAACTTTCTTGCACAAAAGGTGCTTTAAAATTGTCTTTAAATTCAGCTGTTAAATGAGTAGCATCAAACTCCGAAATTTCTTTTTCATACCTTGCAGCTGTTTGGTGTGCTTGCTTGTAAATAAGTTCGTTTATATGATTTATTGTATAATATTCAGTAGCTAAAATATTTGAAAGCGTATGCCTTTCAACCTTATCGGGCCTTACTAAAAAACCAATTAATGGAGGATTTGCACCAATATGAACAATGGAATTAAATATAGCTAAATTGGTATTATTATCTTTATCAATAGTACCAATCAAACACACACTTTTAAAGCCACCAATTGAGTTAATCAAGTTGGCCCTTTTGCGTTGTTCCATATTCATAATGTCTTCACAATGCAGACAAGTACTTTCCAATTTATCCATTTTTTATGGTATTCATTCCTCCATCAACAGCCAAAACTTGTCCTGTTACCCAAGCAGATTGTTCTAATAATAAAAATACAATGGCATTCGCAATATCAGTTGGTTCTCCAATTTTACGCAAAGGATTTCTTTTTTGCATGGCATCAATTTTTTCTGGTGTACTAATGAATTTACTTCCCAAAGGCGTATTTACCAAAGATGGTGCTACGCAATTTACACGAATATTGGGTGCTAATTCGGCCGATAATGCTTTTGTTAAACCTTCAATTGCTCCTTTTGCCATGGCTATTGAACTATGAAAAGGCAAGCCAGTACTTGCTGCTACCGAACTGATAAATACGATGGAAGCATTTTCTGCCTTTTTTAAATTTACTAAATAAGCTTGCACAAATGCTACTGCTCCCAACGAATTTATTGCTAAATCATTATTGAATTCAGCTGCTGTTAACCTAGCAAATGGTTTTAAATTAATGGTTCCGGGAAAATATACTAACCCATCAATTGGCTTTTCTATGCTAGGAAAGCTACCAAAATCATAACTAGGAACTTCGTAAAATTCATCGTAATCAAAATCTTTTGGTTTGGTGCTAATACCAATTATTTGATAACCTTTTTCTTTTAAAAAAATAGCTGTTTGCTTTGCAATGGCGCTTGATGCACCTGCTAAAATAAATGTTTTTGGTTGGTTCATTATCGTTTCGAAATTTTATTGTTTGAAATACTTCTTTGTAAATTGCATTTAAATCTATCAATGTCACTGTTGCGTTTGGCAGTATGTTTTGTTTTACAATTTTCAACTCTTTTTCGCCATAATTTATAGCTGCTAAATTTCAAATTGTTTTTCATCAAAACCTTAACATCGGCTTCTTTTAAACCAAACTGAAAGGCAATGGCGTCAAATGGCGTGCGGTCTTCCCAAGCCATTTCTATCACTCGGTCTATCATTATTTCATTGAGTTCAGTTTTCATTATTTTTTTAAAAAAGTGGTTTATTTAATCGAATTCTTTTCCAAAAGCTCAATGACCAAAACCTAATGCGGTCACTGAGCTTGTCGAAGTGAAGTTTATAGTTTGTAAACAAGCCTATTTAATTTCTGTTTTTAAATAACATAGAATAGTAAAATAAGTTTACCTTTTAAAACAAATAGTTTTATTTAGAGCTATTTAAATATTATTATTTTTATTATTTTTAAAGTAATTTATGTAAGTAATTTCATAAATTATCTTACCTAACATTTTTACTTTAGCTTAAACTAAATGCAACAAAACACGAAAAGTTTGAGATGTTTTTACTCCAAAATAATGCAGTATTTTTATTTAAGCTGCATAATTAAGGTACTTAAACACCTATAAACACTCAGCATTTCAAAATATTAAAAATATAACTTGCATTTGTTAAAGTATTATTTTATGGTTGCTGTATTAAATCTAACAAATAAAATTATGAAACAAACAAACAAACAAACTTACAACTAGCATTTTAAAAAATCTTATTTTATTAATTT
>JBMOGB010000398.1:0-3387 GCA_049318585.1 Bacteroidia bacterium
TTTTACACCTTCATTAATTAACAAACTCTTAATAAACAATGATAACTTAAAACTCTATATAAAAACATAAAAAGGCGTTAGCTTTTATTCTTGTTAGTGAAATCTGGAAAATTTCTATTGGTACTTGAATAATAAGTAATAACGCTCACGCTATGGCGTGGGCTTTACTTATTTGTACCAAGGGCATTCCAGAGCCTCACTGACAGATACGGTTTAGTTCCCACGCTTTTTTTATTTTCATAACCAATTATTAATAGTCAAAGGGAATTGGACAAAATAAAAAATCAAAAAATGAGAAATATTATTACAATTTTATTGACGGCACTAACATTTTGTTCGTTTAGTCAAACATTAAAAACATTTAATGGCCCTTTTAATGATGGGAAATCACAAAACGGAACCGCAGTTTACACTTATTACGAAGACCCTGTGACACGCGAATATGTTAAACAAGGAGCATTCAAATATACATTTATTGGTAAAGGGGGGTATAATGGTTACAATCAAACGATAACTGGTAGTTTTGAAAAGGGATTAAGAAATGGAATATGGACATATAAAATTACAATGATCGATTTTGGAACTAATAATCCTTTCACTACAGGTACGGTTTCACTGGTTGCAAACTATAAAAATGGTTATGCTGATGGTAATTGGAAAGAAGTAAACTCTTACAAAACACGCAATAAATATTATAATTATGGACAATACACCTGGGAAGCTTACGGTCCTGTTAAAACCACGACCATTGATTTTAATTTCAAAAATGGTTATTTTGTTGGCTCGTGTAATATTAATGATGAATTTGCTAAATATAAAATTAGTGGAAATTTTAATGATAGTAGTTTCTTTACTGACACATGGGTTGCTAATGAATCGAATAATAATTATGTAGAAGTATTTAAAGATAATTTTTATTATGAATGTGTCATAAGAAATAACAATGGTGAGTTATTAAAACTAGAGAAATACCATGAAGATTATGATTTATTTATTAAAGCTAAACCTATGTCAAATGATGAAAGAACAGATGCTGGGGTTGAAATAGTCACAAAATGTGGGCTATCTGCAATTAAAGATTACTTTCCAAAATTATTTCAAAATGAGTATTTCCTTTATGAAGAAATTGGCGGGGATCTATCTTTCAAGGAGGGATTTAAAGGTGGCTGCCAATATAATTTAGTAAAAAAGCAATATGAATCTATTTTAACAAACAAATTTTATTTAAAAGCTGAAGTTTGTTATAAAAATAATCAATTAAAAGATGCTATGTATGCATATAATCATATTCTGCAAAATAATTATAATATTAAACCTTCTGAAAGAAAAATGGTTGAAAATAAATATATAGAAGTTAAAACCAAATTTTTAGAAGAAGTTAAACCATTTGTCGAAAATAATAAATATTTCAAAGAGTATTTAAAATTACAAGAAGATAGTTTGGGTAAAGATTTTGAAATTAAATCAAAAGAATATAATTTAGGTAATAATGTTAGTCATTGTTGGAGAGAAAACACATGGGAAAATGCAAAAAAATGTTTAAATGAGTATATAAGCCAAATATTGAATGAACCATTTAAATTATATTATTTTGAATACTATTTTAAATACAAATTAACAATCAATGCTGAAGAAGAGCTATGCAGAGCATGGACTGACCAAATTGACACATTAAAATTAAGATACACTTATAGAGATAAAGCTGAATTCCAAAAAAACATGGATAATGCAAAAAATAATTATTTAATGGCAATATCCATTAAGGAATTATATTTAACTGCAATAAATAATAAGAATAAGATTGAAACTCTAAATACTCAAAATAAGAAGAAAGCACTCTTCGCAAAATACACTTTAGTTCTACAAGAATACACAGTAAAATATAATACATATCCTAAACTTGATGAGTGCTATAAATTACTTAATGAATTAAAAGATATATCTAATAAGGTAATTGCTCTTTATACAGTTGAATCAAAAGATATTGAAAAACAAATAAAAAATGCTGAGACGACAGAACAAATAAAATCAATACTATTAGGGAAATAATATAATATGACAAAATTCATAAAAATCAGTAACACATATGATCCCTTGACAACTCAAGGTGAAGGAGAAAAACTTATTAATGTTAATCATATTATACATATTTCAAAGTGGACAAAAAATATGACTAATAAAAGAATTTCTACTATTAAAACTAGAATTAAACTCTCTGATGGCGAAATTTTAGAGGTAAAAGAGACCGTTGAAGATATTATTAAAATGATTAATTGTTGTTGACGTGCAATAAAAGTTTTTTTCATATATCTGTTTTCCATCGTTCAGTTTAGCGTTCTTTGTTCATCGTAGCGTTCCGCTGAGATGCCAAATAATCGGCATCTTGCCGGAACAATACAAAACAATATTAATTGAAATTGATAAAAGAACTGAAAGCAGCAAAGATTGGATGTTGAAACTTTTTAAAGATGCAGCATATTACCGGATAGCTGTCTAATAATATGACAGCTATTTTTATTTAATTTTCATCAACAATACCTCCGTCGTCGTCAACATACCATTTGTCGTTAACAACATTGATAATGTTATCAATTACACTACCTCCGTTGCTAACAACATTGGCATTGTTATTAGCAACAATGACGATGTTATTACTAACATTGCATAAGTTATCACTAACATTGCCTAAGTTATCGATAACAATGGCATTGTTATTATCAACAGCCGTGTTTTTTTCTACAATGAATAAAAAAATAGCAAAATATATAATTTTATTTTTATTGTTTTTAATAGATTATCTAAAAAATATTTATTTTTGTTCTATAAATTTTAAACAAACAATACAATGAAAAAACCAATTAACAGCGTAAGGATAGAAGTTCCACGCAATCCTAAAGAAAAAATAGAATTATCGCGCAGAGTTTTTGATACTGATAGAAGCCTTGGCAACACTTCGCCATTAAAATTCTTAAATTGGACTTCGCAAGATGCTAATATTGCTAAAGCATTAGAATTGCATAATAAAGCAGAAGTGCTTACGCGTGAATTAGAAAAAATTTATAAAGAAAGAGATACTTTGTTGGTTGTAATAGACGATTTGGTAAAACAAAGCCGCGATGTTTTAAAAGGCATTTATAGAAACGAACCTTTTAAATTGGGCGAATTTGGATTTAATGTAAACAGTACCCCTCAAAAACCTAAAAAAGCAGGAACTGTTTAAAAAAATCTAATCTCTGCAAGTCATCTGATGACTCAATGAAGGATAGTTTATATTCAGAAAAAGATTTTGAGTCATCAGATGACTATCTTATTTTGTGTTTACAATTTAAGATTCTTATTCAAACAATTCCTTTTGCTTATTGATTTTTATTCTGCCCAGGTGCTTAT
>JBMOGB010000399.1:0-3386 GCA_049318585.1 Bacteroidia bacterium
CCGACAAAATTCATTTTGTCCTGATTTTGATACTTAAAGCTTGTGTTTTTGATTTCGAAAGAGCGACCAGAGATTTTCCAATCTCCTCTTTTGACAGTAGCGGTGTCTTTTGATTTAAAATACTCAACTAAAAACTGAAAATTAGCAACGGAATCGTTTTTATATTTTACAATGGCTACTTGGTTTTCGTCGAATAGAACTTTGCTAAACTCTATTTTTTTATTGAAGAAAGAAAGCTTGCGGATTTTGCAATCGATTTGTTTGGTTCGTAGTAATGTATTATGGTATTGATCGTTAATATAGATGTCTTCGAGCAAAATGTGTAAACCAAGACTGATATGGAGTTTTGAAATAGATATTTCGGTATGCAACTCTTTGGAAAGGCGAGTAGCTATTTTTTGAGCAATATAAGTTTGAACCGTGCCATTGGATAGTATAGCAAACAGGAGCAACGGTAAAATAATAATTACCGAAAAGAAGTAGATTAGTATTTTACGTATTTTCCGCTTAATTTTTTTAGGTTTTGATTGGATTATAAAAGAAAGAACAAAAATAATTGAATTTCTTTGTTTTTAGCAAATCTAAGCTGTTTTTTTTGATATTTTATGAAATTCTGCTTAATCACTGTTTTTTTGGTGATTTTGGTGATGGTTTATTTGACAAAAAAAGACCTGCTTGATAATTTATTCTTTTACAAATTTACTTACCATGCTATTATTATCATTATTTACTTTTACTACATATATGCCTTTGGCAAAAGATGAAATATTAAGTTCTGTTTGTGCATGTGTTATGCTTTGTTTTAATAGTAGTTTTCCTTGGATATCATAAATGGAAACTGTGGTGTTTTGGAGGTTTGTTAGTTGTTGGAGGTTAATGGTTATGTTAGATGTGGCAGGGTTGGGGTAGATTGTAAAGTTTTTATTAATAGGGATTTCGGAAATAACTGTTCCTCCTCCATTGGTTGTTTTTAGGATTGTACCATGCCGACCAACTATATAACCTGTATTTGCATTTATAAAAAAAACATCTAATAAAGCATCTGAAACTCCAGAATTTTGAGCTATCCAAGTTGTACCACCATTGGTAGTTTTTAGTATAGTACTAATTTGATTATTACCATCGCCACCAACTGCATAACCTGTATTGATATCAGTAAAATAAACTGAAGATAACCCATAATTTGAAATTCCAGTATTTTGAATTACCCAACTTGCTCCACCATTAACAGTTTTTAGTATTATACTACTTAAATCCCAATATCCATGAGTATAGTAACCAACTGCATAGCCAATATTGTCATCTGCAAAATAAACGGAACTTAAAGAATAGTTTGAAGTACCTGATGATTGAGATGACCAGGTTGATCCTCCATTAACAGTTTTTAGTATTATACCACTGTCACCAACTACAAAACCTATATTAGTGCTTGTAAAAAAAATAGAATATAAAAAAAGTGTAGTTCCTGAATTTTGAGCAGTCCAAATTGCTCCTCCATTGTTAGTTTTTAATATTGTACCGTCATGACCAACAATATATCCTGTATTAACATCAGTGAAACGAACTTCCTTTAACCACGAATAATTGCTGGCTTGGATAACCCAGTTTGTTCCTCCATTGGTGGTTTTTTTAATCCAACCATTTAGACCAACAATATATCCTGTATTTGCATCTGTGAAAAAAATGGACGAATATATGGTTCCTTCATCTCCCAAGTTCAAAGGATACCAGTTTGTTCCACCATTGGTGGTTTTATATATTCTAGTATCACTACTCTCCTGTCCAACAGCATAACCTGTACTTGCATCTGTAAAGAAAACAGTTCTTAAATCATCCTCTATGGTTCCAGGATTTTGTGTTGTCCACTGTGCATTTGAAATATTCACTATATATAACGCAATTATTAAAATGTAGATTCTTTTCATAATTTTTTTTTCAAATTATTGTTTAAATGTTTTGAACAAAGTTACATAATATTTTACTTGTAAGCAGGAAAATATTATTTTTTTACTTTCTTTCGCTATATTTAGCATATTATTGGATTGAAAATAGATTAGTATTGATACTAAAGACCTGAAAAATAAATAAACTACTGATTTCAATTTGCTGTAAATACATATTTTTAAAGAAATTAAAATCTATTTTAACGATTTTTAAATAATCATTAGTATATTTGCAAGAAATAAAAATTACCAAAAGCAACGCTTAGTCTCGAAATTCAGAAGGCTGTATTCTCTTTGGTAAGGTTATATACAAGTTGCAGGCAATCTTAAATAAACAAGAATATGGGAAGAGCAAAAGAAATGATGATTGAACGACAGCGAGAAGAATTCGAAAAGAAACTTGCTGGAATTTTAGGAATATCTTACGATGAACTTTCTGAAATTGATTTTGAAATTGAAAATAATGAAAGTAAAGATGGACTTCTTTATAACTACATTATAGAATTTTCTGATAATTCCAATCCGGAAATCTTGGATAAAATTAAAGGACTTGAAGACAGAAAAAGAGTTTGGTTGCAACCTTGGGAACTGGATGAAGAAGATCATTATTATGACGAACACTACGAAGCAATTCTGCAAAATCATCAATTCTATAATAGTTTTGAAACTGAAATTCAAAATCTCAAGAAATTAAACGATTTAGAAATTAGTGACCCTACCTTACAACAGATTCTAATAAGACAAGTTTACATCGGAGCAATTGGCACACTTGAGACCTTTTTGTCTGAAACATTTATTAACCTGACTGCGAACGATGAAGATTATTTTAAAAACTTTGTTAAATCACATCCTGACTTTAGGCAACGAAAATTTGAACTTAGAGAGATTTTTGACCAAAATGAAAAGTTAAAAGATGTTGCCAAAAAAGTCATGTTAGACACAATCTATCATGATTTACCTAAAGTTCGAGAAATGTATCATGCTACATTTAAAATCGATTTTCCTGAAATAAAAGAAGTTTTCAAATACGTTCATACAAGGCATGACTTAGTTCATAGAAACGGAAAGACTAAGGAGAATGAGAAAGTTTTGCTTAGCAAAGAAATAGTTGATGAAGTGATACTCAAAACCAAAGACTTTGCAGAAGAACTTGCAACCAAACTTAACCTGAAAAACATAGAATGGTAAAAAAGCCAGCCTGTAACTCGCAATTTTTGATACCGTTGTCAAAGTTTAAAACTTTGACAATGGTAATTGACATAAATAAATGGATAAGCAGCATACAGAAATGGATAAGCAGCGTTCAGAAATGGATAAGCAGCACTCAGAAATGAGTAAGTAGCACTAAGAAATGGATGAGCAGCATACAGAAATGGATAAGCAGCACACAGAAATGGATAAGCTACGTATAGAAATGGTTAAGCAGTGATGAAAACTAAATAA
>JBMOGB010000400.1:0-3366 GCA_049318585.1 Bacteroidia bacterium
GAAACTATGTCTTTCATAGCTTCACCTTTTTTGCCTTTAGAACGAACTTCGTAATATAAATTATCGCGGTTAAATGACGATTTGAAAACCGTAGCATCTAACATTTGCAAATTCTTTTGTATATCTTGTTGAACTTTAGGAGTAGCAGTAGCAGTAAGCGCCATAACAGGAACATCTTTTATTTCCTTAATCATGGCTTTTATTCTGCGGTATTCTGGTCTAAAATCATGTCCCCACTCCGAAATACAATGCGCTTCATCAACAGCTACAAACGAAATATTGATTGACTTTAAAAAATCAAGAGTTTCATCTTTTTTAAGTGTTTCAGGTGCAATATAAAGCAACTTAGTTTTGCCATCGGTAATATCTTGTTTTACTGCAGTAATTTCAGTTTTATTAAGCGATGAATTTAAAAAATGTGCAATATTATCCCCACCTAACGACCTAATTGCATCCACTTGATTTTTCATCAAAGCTATTAAAGGAGAAATAATAATGGCCGTTCCGCCCTTAATTAAAGCTGGTAATTGGTAGCACAATGACTTTCCGCCACCAGTAGGCATAATTACAAATACATCGTCACCACTTAAAAGCGTATGTATAATTTTTTCTTGTTCGTCTTTAAAACCTTCAAAGCCAAAATGGCTTTTCAAGGCTTCTTTTAAATCTATTGTGTTAATTTGTTTGCTTTCTGTAGGCTCTACTTTGGTTTCAAGAGTAGCTTTTTTAGTTGCAATTTTGGCTTCCTTCATTTTGGGTATTATTTTTTATAAAAAAGTATGCTAATTTACGTCTGACTTTTGATTTATAAAAATTTAAATGCAAAAATATTATATATCATTTAATTCAATTGATAAAAGGTGTAATAGACTGTTATTATTGAGATTTGAGAAATGCGAAAAAATCAATTTTTTAAAAATTCTAGAAAATCAATAAAAAAAATATGCTTTAAACATTCAATATATTGTAAAAAAGTTCTTACAAAACCACTTTATTGAAAAGTGTATTCAAAAAAACCATTGTCAATTTCCTAAAAGCAATAGGAATCATTTATAAATAAATTGTTTTTCAAATTAAAAACCTCAAATAATTTAAATAAGCAATTGAAAACAAAACAATTATACTACACTCGTAAATATTGAGTTTATTTAGCTTTTAAAACCTACAAAATATAATTTTTTATATATTTTCGCCAAATTGTTTATTAATACAAAGTAGATAGATTTGACTAGGTATTCAAGATATATAAAATTTTTTAGTATTGCCAGTGATATAATATTACTGAATGCATGTTTCGTTTTTGCTTTTTACTATAAATATCAAGCATTTAACTATCCTTTTTTACCATTATTATTATATGTAAATTTATCGTGGATTGTTTTGATAGGAATATCAAAACAATATAACATTTCAAGAACTTCAACATACTTTAAAGTAATAAGTTCAACCATAAGCATACTTGTAGGACATATGTTACTGGTTTTTGCATATTACGTTTTCCAACAACCTTATGGCTATTCAAGAGAGGTTCTAATAATACTTTACACTGTTTTTTCAGCATTTTTATTGTTTTACCAAACAGTATTTTTTTTAGTAGTAAAATGGGCCAGAAGAAATGGATTTAACTATAGAAACATCATAATTATTTCGAGCACTGAAGGAACTGAAGAAATAACACAATATTTGAAAGCTCACCCTGAATATGGATACAATATAATTGGCAATTTTGACATGAACGAATTTGACAATGAATCATTTCAAGAGGCTTTGAGCATATATTGTAACACACACGATATTCACGAAATATTTTATTCCTTATCAAATGTAAAGCACGATTTGCTAACAAAATTAATGGATTTTACTGAAATTAATTTAATAAAAATACGACTTATTGCAGATTTTAAAGGTTTTGCTTTTAAAGGTTTAGAAGTAGAAAACTATGGAAATATTCCAATTATAAAAGTACTTACAACACCACTTGATGATTGGGAAAAACAAATATTTAAACGCAGTTTCGATTTTGTTTTTTCGCTATTTGTAATTGTATTTCTATTAAGTTGGCTACTGCCAATATTGGCAATATTAATAAAACTAGACTCTAAAGGTCCTGTGTTTTTTAAACAACTAAGAACTGGAAGAGATAACAAAACTTTTTTGTGCTATAAGTTAAGATCGATGCACTTAAACAAAGAAAGTGACACACTTCAAGCAACTAAAGATGATATAAGAATTACAAAAGTTGGAAAGTTTTTTAGAGAAACAAGTTTAGATGAATTACCACAGTTTTTCAATGTATTAATTGGAAATATGTCGGTAGTTGGACCAAGGCCACACATGCTAAAACATACAGAAGATTTTACTGCTGAAATTAACAGTTTTATGTTAAGACACCATATTAAACCTGGTATTACTGGCTTAGCGCAACTAAAAGGTTACAGAGGCGAAATAAGTGACTTCAACTTGCTTCGCAATCGTGTGAAATTTGATTTGGATTATATAAAAAATTGGTCTTTTTGGCTCGATATTCAAATTATTATTAGAACCATAGGTACACTTTTTCAAAACAATCAACCTTAAAATAAAAATTCAGATGCACTGAATGTTTTAATTTTATAAATTTACTTATCCAGAAAAACCACAAAATGGAACCTGAAAATATCGTTCAAAAATCAAAAAGAATAGCTTTGAAAATCACTAAAAGAATTCTCATTTTACTAACTTTAATACTTGTATTTATTTTTGCATTTTTCTATTGGGGCGAATATGAAAAAGGATTGATGGCAGGCAAAGTATTACGAATTAGCCAAAAAGGATTTGTATTCAAAACACATGAAGGTAAGTTGAATTTGGAAACTTTTGGAGCATTAAAAGGTACTAGTCCAATTGCAGAATCATTCGATTTTTCGGTTGAAAATAAAGAACAAGAAGTAATAAAACAACTACAAGAAGTTTCGTTAAGTGGCGAACGTGTGAACTTATATTTTACTAAAAGATACATGGTTTTTCCTTGGCGTGGCGAATCGAAATACTTTGTAACTAAAGTAGAAAGAGCTAAATAATTAAGGTTTTAAAAATTAATAAGGCAATAGAATTTACAGGCAAAATGAAGCTGTTTAAAGTTTGAATATTCTAATGAAATTTTTTATGCCAAACCAAATTAGGTTTTGCAATAAAATGCTAATTAATATGTGCTTATGATAAAATTGGTGAGATTATTTTTGTTTAAATTGAAGCAAAACTTTCAAGCATAACATTGTCAATTGTTGAAAATTTTAGTTAATTAATTAAGAAAAATTTTCATTTACTACTAGATTTCAGTATCGCTATAAGTTAGCTTTTGAAAACACTTTTGAAAATTACAATTTA
>JBMOGB010000401.1:0-3362 GCA_049318585.1 Bacteroidia bacterium
CCACTTCTCGTTACTGTGCTTCCTCCAATTACATTGTTCTTAAAAATATTATTATAACACCTGTAAGTGCTAGTTATAGTGTTCAATATTGGTGTAATTACAATTATTCCACCAGGTGTAGCAGTGCCTACACTTCCCGTTTTGTAAAAGTAGTTTGAATCAATTGTTGCATCTAAAAGATGCAAATATGTTATGGCTTTGGTAGTTGTTGCCCATTCAGTAAAATGATTGCGTGAAATGTTGATTTGTTGGGCAGCTTCTAATTTTATAATTTCTCCACCCCAACCTATTGGCACATTCCAAGCAGAATAACCTCCTCCTTTAAATACATTTCCAATTATATCTATAGAGTCTGGAGCAGCGCTATATTGACCATCTGTTCCATAAGTACTTCTATAAAAGGGTTCGAATTTTCTAGTGTTTATTCCATTTCCTCGGCTAGTACTTAATTTATATGTATTTGGATTGCGTATATCACAATTAGTAATTTTTATTTTTCGTGCACCTTTATGAATTAGAAAAGTGCTACCCCCAAACATGTATCCTGCATTAGTTGGAAGTGGAGAATTAGCTGCTGCTCCAATGAATTGAAGATAATTGCCACTGCCAGAAAAACTGCCATCTACTATTACATTACTTACACTGTCAAATTGCATCATGCCTTGATCAATTTCATAATATCCTTTACTTTCTATTCTTCTTACCACTGCCGCAGATGGCCTAATGGTAATACTATATTGTGTGTTAAAAGGATGCAAAGAAAAATAGCAATCTTCCAATGTGTTTCCTATTACATTGACTGTAATATTTCCAGTAACATTTCTACGATTAATGTTTTGAAAAAAACCATTATTTCCTGTAAAAGTTGTAAAGTCGGCACCTGAAGAACCTACTTTATAAGTACCAGACATATTTATTGGTGCGGTGTAAGTCCAACTAACAACACAACTTGAAGTAATGGTTTCCATAAAACTTTCGGATATTTTTGAGGTACCATCTGTTTGTATTAAACCATTTCCTGCATGGCTAATAACCATTAAGCTTTTGGTAAAAATGTTACTGGTATCGCGTAAACCAATTTGAGCAAGATTACCATCTGCACCAGGTCCAAAAGAGCCTGAACCACCAATAGTAACGCCAGCATCATATTTAAACCTAATGGTTTCTCCAGTACTTGTACCACTTCCTTCTAATAATTCTACTTGAAAAGATATTGAGCTACTAATTGGAGCTGTATAACCAGCCCATTGAACAATAAAAATTCTGTTTGGTGATGTTCCAATAGTTTTAAAACGAATAGAACCACTCGATAAATTAGCAGCTAATGGCGAAATTACTTTATAACCTCTTGCTTGGTTTGATATAGGCTGTGATACTCCTCGTCCACCAGTACCTTGACTTGGTGATCTTAGTACATTTTTACCCCCAAAAGTTATATATCCATTTGAAGATATAAAACACTCGGAATAAGCTGTGCCATTGAAAGTAAAGGCAAATGGAATAGCTACTTGGTTAAACGTATCTGTAGCATTCGACAATAATGTTCCATCAGAAAATGCTGAAAAGGTAGTGCTTGTTCTTGACCACGAATACCTATCCAAATAAGGTTGACCAGCAGCCTTTAATTGATTGCTTGTAAAAAAAGCAATTAACAATAAAGCGATCAAACCAAGTTTTTTACTAATAATTTGGCAAAATTTAATTGAGTTTTTCTCTTTTTTTCTAGGCTCAAAGAGTAACTTTTTTACTGGTTCTGATGGTGTCATATTTGATTTATTTATTTGATTTTTTGTTTATTATATTTGTTACTAATACTGCTCATAAAAACATTATTAGCGAAGTAATATTTATCAGGGGCAAACTTCAAGTATATAAATCATTGAAAAAATCAGGGTTAACCCTGATTTTTATAAAGGGCTTTTAGCTGCTTTTTTGCATAAAAAAAAATACACCTTTTTTCACTGTATTTCTTTACTTACTTATGCATTCAAACAAATTGAACGGAATTATGAAATGTTGTAAAAATTATACCGTTGCCTTCTCTTGTATTTTGTTATGCCTTATATTATTTTTTTTGCACTCGTGCAATCAAAATAATGGAGATAAACAAGAAAAGAAACTTTGGCATCATAAGGATGTGTTGCCTGCTAAATTTAAATGGTTTTTAAACGCTCAAAATTATAGCGACAGTAATTATAAGGAAAGGTTTGTTAAATATTACCATGACTTTTTATCACAAAACCAAGCCGATTCGGCTTTGTATTGTTTGTTAGTTTATGGTGAAATGGTTGATCAAAATTACTTATATGATTCGTTTTATTTGGAAACTGCTATTAAACACTTGGAAAAATTTGAACCAGTTTCTACTGAAAGTGGGGAACTAATAAAGCTATATTATTATATAGGCTCGCAATATGAATCAAATTCGGAAAATATACTGGCAGAAGAATGGTTTAAAAAAGGAATCAATCATCCAAATATTTTACTAAAAACAAAAATTAAATGCTTGGGAATGCTAGCCCAAGTATATCAGAATATTAATCAACCAGAAAAAGCATTACCTCTTCAATTAGAAAGACTTACTTATTATGAAAAAGAAAAAGATACCATAAATATTGGCGTAATTTATTCAAGTATTTCAAACATTTATGATTTTTTGAATGCGCACCAAATAGCAACCGAAAACATGCTGAAAGCCATTGAATGTGCTCGTATAAAACACGATACAAATACCCTTATTCCATATTTAGCTAATTACTTTATTAAACTTAAAAGTGAAGATGATAATTTTAAATTTACCGAAAATCAAAAAAAAGACCTGCAAGAATTTAATGCTATTTGCGATGCTTATAGCAAACAAAGTCCTTATAATGAATTGATCAGGTCGGAACTTAATTTTTCCTTTTTTTTAAAAGAAAACAAAACTGACAGTTTGAAAATTATTCTTGACAAAATGGATAAACTGAAAGTTTTATTGAATAATCCTACCATAAATAATGAATTAGCGTTTATTCATTTGAGGTATAATTTTAAAATTGGAAATCCAATAAAAAACGAAAATAAAATAATTGAAATAGCTGAAAGTTTTGAAAAAAATGAAATGTGGTGGGAAGCATGGCGAATTTATAAAATATTATATTCTACTGCAAAAAGCAAAGGAGATTTTAAAAGTGCATTGAATTACTTTGAGAAATTTTATGTAATTGAAATTCAAATACAAAACATGAATAACAAAGGTCAGATTTATGAAATGGATGTAAAATACCAAACGGAAAAAAAGGACCAAGAGATAGCTTTACAAGCAGAGAAACTAAAAATTAAGCAACAAAATATAGGATTACTTTTATCGGGCTTACTTATTG
>JBMOGB010000402.1:0-3359 GCA_049318585.1 Bacteroidia bacterium
CGGAATTCATGTAGTTGATTCTCCAGCTGAAATTGGTTCAAAAATGGCTGAAATTTTAGGAATGAAAGCAAACTAATTGCTATATCAAACATATTATTAAAAGAAAAGCTAATTTAAACATTAGCTTTTCTTTTTTGGCTTCATAGTTTAATGGATAAAATTAGCGTTTCCTAAACGCTCGATATGGGTTCGATTCCCGTTGAGGCTACCATGCAGGACAATTCCAAATTATTTGAGAGTTGTCCTTTTTTTGTGCCTTTAAAACCCTTGTCATTATGTAGTGTTTGTAGTAATAGTTCATCAATTCTTGGGGGTTCGACATTTGATTCCATCAAAACTGAATTTTTCAAAGAAAAATACAGTCCTAAAAGTGCTGATGGAAATAAATAATTTAAACTTTAAATGAGTTTTATTGAATTTATTCGTTCATTTGAAGTACAAAATGTACTTAGCTTATAACCATTTTTATCACTCAACAAACTACCTTTATGGCGAGCCTATAAAGGGCTCGCAAGGTTGTAGGGTGAGTTACCGCTTCGCCTTCAATGGCAAAGAAATGGATAATGAAGTGCAAGGAGGCGGAAACAGCTATGATTTTGGAGCTAGAATTTATGATTCTAGGTTAGGTAAATGGTTAAGTTTAGATCCGTTACAAGATAAATTTCCATATGCAAGTCCATATAATTTTGCGTTAAATAAGCCGATTTTAATGGTTGATTATGATGGAAGAGATATAATCCCTAGTAACCAATTTAAATGGTCCAGATATTATGATGTAACATTAAATATTGTAAATTCTTTGAAGACTAATCCAGTTGCTAATAAATACATTTCACCATTTCTAAATAAAGGAAACGATATTACATTAACATATTCTAGTTTTACTGTTGATGCACAAGGAGATGAGACTAAAGGTGCAAAATATTTGGCAACCACTCCACCAAGTATTATGTTTAATTCTGCAGCAATAATGCGTCCAGTATTAGGTAAAGAAGGTATGGTTCAAATTAAAGGCGAGGCCGAGTTTTTTAACTCTACTCAGATTGGAATGGCTCAAACTATTTTACATGAGTTTATGCATTCAAAGTTAGGACATCATCAAATGGCTTCGGTAGCTAATAGAAATGATATGAAAAGTTTTTTAAAGGATTACGCTGTAAAATATTTGAAAGATCTTAAATTAGATGATTTTGATTTAGAAGCTTTGTCGTGGAGAGGTTTAACGAAAACTGATGCATTTACAACGTTAGATAAAACTTTACAAGGTAAAATAAAGACTAGAATTTCTGAATTAATTTATAAAAAGGAACAGAAAGAATTAAGTGAATATTATGAAGAAGTTGAAAAGACTTCAGCATATGATGTGAAAACAGATGAAGTAATAACACCAAAATAATTAATATATGTTATACAAGTTTACTATTATAATTACATTCTTTATATTGTTAAAGATAAATTTGTATTCACAAAATTGTAATTGTATGCTACAGTTCCAGTTTGCTGATACTAGTTTCGTAAAATATATTCCTAATAAAACTACAAGATTAGAATATATTAACGACAGTTTATTTATTTTAAAAAAAGGGAGATCAAAAGAATTTGAAATTTTTTCCTTTGAGAATTTTAGTAAATTTTATCAAATAAGAGATGATTCTTTTTATATTAATAATGGTACAGTTTATCAAAAATTTGGGAATAAAATTAATATAGTTTTTTCGCCAGAATATTTTAAAAAGAAAAAACGCACAATTAAATACGAAATTATCTTTAATAACTTTTTTTACGAGCCTGCTAATAACAATTATGAAATTCATCTATACGAATATTTTCCCCTAGAAAAAATTAAGATAGAAAAACAAAACTGGTTTAAAGATTATCCAATAAGTAAAATTGAAATAAATGACGATTATTTTTATAAATATCTTGTAAAGGAGTTTATATATTATGCTAAATTTGATAAGACAGATTCAAATGAATTATTTAATAAGATAAATAAGATAAAGAAAAGGAAATTTATTAGTGTTAAAAAATTTGATTCAGAAAAAGAAAAGGATTACTATTTATATACAATACCAGGCAGATTTTTCATTTACGACTCTGACAATAAAATAGATTTTATAATATATAATTATTTAAAAACTGAAGGATGTGATAATTTAATAAGGAAAGCATATAAAAATTGGGAACTTCCATAAATTGGGCAGGTTTCAATTCTCACTTTTAGAAAATTGTATTTGTAAACAAAAAAATAAGGACAACAAAGAGCAATGATCATTGCCTTTTTGTCATTTAAAAAATACAAGTTACACTCACATAAAAGCGAGTGTAACTTGTATAGCAAACCAAAAACGAATATGCTTCGCTATACGTTTTTGTAAACCGTTTTAGTCAAAAACTAAAGCGGTTTTTTGTTACTACTAAAAAATTCAATTTTGTGGCTTAAATAAACACAAAATGAAACACTTAGTATTAACCAATACCTCTTTTATTTATTGGCATTTGCAATTTGATGAATTTATAAAAACCATAGGGTATGGTAATGGAAGAGAAACCAATTACGAATCAAACATCAAAGAGTTTTTGTACTTTTTAGAAACTGAAAATATTGTTTCAATTCAGGAAGTAAACCAAAACCATATAGGTCAGTATTATCAATACATAAGCAACCGACCCAAGTTACGAACCAAAGGAATTTTAAGCGCATCAAGTATCAATCACCAATTACTTGCATTGCGCTTATTTTTTGACTTTTTGTTAGATTGTAATGAAATTGAATACTCTCCTGCTCGAATTCCTAAGTTCAGAATTTCGGGTTACAACCCAAGAAACATAGTAACCATTGATGAAATTAAACTTATTTACAAAAAAGCTAAAACAGCACAAAACAGAGCCATTATAAGCTGCGCTTATGGCTGCGGATTGCGAAGAAATGAAATAGCTAATTTAAATGTAAGCGATTTAGATTTAAAGAATAATACACTTTTGGTGAGAGTAGCCAAAGGAGGAAAAACTAGGTTAATTCCACTTTCTGATAAGGTAGTAATTCATTTCAAAAAATACCTGAAATTTCATAAAAACAATTACGAACAAACCAACTACCAGCAATTACCATTTTTTATAAATAAAAATGGCAACCGAATGCAAGGCAGTAAAATAAACCAGCGACTCCAAACAATTATTTCAAACACCAATAATGATGAATTGATTAGCAAAAATATTACTTTACATTGTTTAAGGCACAGCATAGCAGTGCATTTAATAAATAATGGAGCTGCCATAACCTTTGTACAAACTTATTTGGGACACAGTAGTATAGATACTACCAATTTGTATGCTATTAAACGAAAACGCAAATCAGC
>JBMOGB010000403.1:0-3333 GCA_049318585.1 Bacteroidia bacterium
GTTTGGTAACAATAGGATATTTGATGCTTTCAATGGCAGCTTGCAAACCTTCTTCACCATATACAATTCGTCCTTTTGGAACCGGAATTTCAGCTGCGCCTAATAAGTTTTTTGTTTCTTCTTTATCGCAAGCAATATCAACAGCTATGCTGCCAGTTGTACTGGCAATGGTTGCTCTAATGCGTTTTTGATTGATACCATAACCCAATTGTACCAACGAATTTCTGTTCAATCTTATATAAGGAATTCCACGAGCAACTGCTTCTTCAACTATGCAACCAGTACTAGGCCCTAGTCTTTCATCTTCTCTAATTTCACGTAATTCTTGAATATCGTTTGTTAAATCATAATCGGTTCCTGCTATCAAAGCTTCTGCTATTCTTACTGCTGCTCTAGCTGCAAAAACACCTGCTTTTTCTTCCATATAGCTAAATACCACATTATACACACCTTCTTTACTTGCGGATCGTGTGCGGCCAAAGCCTGTTTCCATGCCTGCTAATGTTTGAATTTCGAGTGCTATATGTTCTATCACATGACCCATCCAAGTTCCTTCTTTTACTCGCATAAAAAAACCACCAGCTACTGCTTCAGAACATCTATGTGAAAACATAGTTGGAAATAATTTTTCCAAACGTTCCGAAAAACCATCAATTTTATTGGTTGGAAGCTGTTCTAACTCCTCCAAATCTAAGCGCATTTGAATTAATTTATGTCTGCGAACACTCCAATAATTTGGTCCACGCATTATTTTGATGTCAAGTATTTTCATATCGTAATTTTTATTTTTTTGTAATTATACTATTTGTTTTTATAAATTTTATAAAAACAACCAAATGTTTGAAAATAAATTTTTATGAATATTGTTCCTCTAATATTTAAAGTTGTCTTTTTATTGAAAAGCAAAGTATTTTTAGAATAAAACAATTTGCAAAGTTCCAATACTTTAAAATCATGAAATAAAATGTTGTGAATATATTTATTACTTTTTCACTAAACTTGCGGCTCAAAAAAACAATACAATGGAAATTACAAAACCAGATTTATCGTTATTTACAGCTTACGTTGGCACTTATGTTAACTTAGTGAAATCGGAAGATTTATACACCGAATTATACAAAGAAAGCATGGAAACCATTGAGCTATTTACTAGCTTAGATGAGGAAACTTTATTGTTTAAATACGAAGCAAATAAATGGACTGTTAAAGAAATTTTCCAACATATTATTGATTGCGAAAGAATTTTTCAATACCGAATTTTATCAATTGCGCGTAACCCTGAAGTACCTTTGGCTGGCTTTGATCACAATGTATTTGTAGAAACAAGCATGGCAGATAAAAGAGATATATACGACATGGTGCGTGAGTTTTCTATGGTTAGAGGCTCTACAGTTGAAATTCTAAAATCGTTACCAAATTCTGCTTGGGATAAAATGGGCGTTGCCAATAATAATCCCGCAAGTGTAAGAAGCATTGCTTATATGTTACTAGGACACGAAATTCACCACAGAACAGTTATTGAAAAGAAGTATTTGTTGTAAAGAAAAAGGTTAAATATTGCACCAAATAATTCCTTTGTTTATGCAATAACAAGTATCATTTTCATATACAAATTTTCTATCATGATTATTTCTTATTTTATCTAGTTCTTTTTGGTCAGTATTATATTCTTCTATATTACTATACAATTCTTTGTGGTATAAACTTTCATAAAAAGTTTCTTCGTCAAAGAAAGGTTTCCATTCTAATTTTTCAATTTTATGTTTAGCAAATTGAAAGTGTTTAATAGGAAAAATAGAATTGTTTTCTGCAATAGGAAACAGATTATTGTAATGTTCTATTCTGTCTCCAATAGCACAAACAACTTGAGAATTTATAATTCGTGGATAATAAAGCCATATTTTCAAGTAATATGGTTTATTCATTTTATCTAACTCTTTTTTCCAGCTATTAAAGATTTCAATTAAACCAATAGCTATTTGATTTCTAAATCCTTTTGGTAGTTTTAGATTTGAAGAATAATTCGACCAGGGAAAAACATACATTTTTTGATAATTATACTTGTGTATATTTAGGTATTCTAAATCTAAAAAAAGTGAGCTCTTTATTAATTTATCAAATTCTACTTTCCTTCTTCGTAATCCCCTAATTTTTTGTTTTTCTCTTATCTTCAACAGGTGTTATTTTAAATTGATAACTTTAATTTTTCCCTTTTCGTATGCTTCAATATTTTGTAAAATGGTTGGATTGGTAATTTCATTTGATGGAATTGCTTTTACATTTTTTATAAAAGAAATTGTTTTAAAAAACTCTTCCGCAAAGTCAGATTTATTTTCTGCTATTTCCAAGATGTATTTCATTGTTTTGTTGCAGTTTTTGAAAAACAAATTTAGTGATTCTTGATTAATTTCAAGCATCAATTTTCCTATTTTAAATCCTTACCATTTTAAACTTTTCAAATACCATTTCTGGTTTTGTAGTTCTATTATATTTAATGATTAATTGTTAATTGTTAATTTCCTTCTTCAATATTTCTGTTATTTCACTGGCATTGTTTAAAGTCATAAAATGACCGCCACCTTTTATTTGATAGTTTGGTTTACTAAAACTTATTGGTAAAATCCTATCGTTATCTCCATGAATATGAATTAAATTGCTATGGATAATGATGTTTTTCCATTTGCCAATTTTACCTAATGCCCACTTTAAAAATATATCATTTGTATCGGCTAATATGTTTTTCAATAAATCCTTTTCATTTTGGTTTTTTACTCCAAATAACCAATACGAAATAAAATTAGCATGCTTTAAAAAGTTAGTTGGAATCAATAAATGAAGTTTTAGTGCTACTGCCCATCTAAAATAAAATGGAACTTCCCACCTAGTTTTAACAGAAGAAATAATAACAATTTTGGAGCAACTAATATGTTTTGCAACTTCTGTTGCAATAATTCCCCCAAATGAAACTCCTAATAAAATTGGATTTTTTTCATTTATTTGCTTTGTAATTCGAAAGGCATAATCTTCAATTAGTTCATTTTTCGAAGGTTCAATCCATTTGATATGAGTTACATTATTTGTACTAAAATCTAGGTTTTGAAAAATTCGTTCATCTGCACCTAATCCACTAAAAATATATACTTCGGTTTTCACAATTTTAAAACGCTAAATCCTTACCATTTCCAACTTTTCAAACACCAAATCTGGTTTGGTAGTTCCATTGTATTGAAAAATTAAATGGTGATTTCCTTCAACTATTGTTTCACTTTGATGCCAATTTTCAAAATCAAAATTGATAGGAATAATAATGAACCTGAATTTATGATGATTTAA
>JBMOGB010000404.1:0-3315 GCA_049318585.1 Bacteroidia bacterium
CAAAAATAGAATTAAAAAACCCTAACTGATTGAAAATCAATTAGGGTTTCGCCTTTAAAGTACCCAGAGCCGAACTACATACATGGTATTTGTTTACTTTCATTATCTTTTATATTATATGTATATCAGTTAGTTATGTTTTTCAAACAGTATTAGAAAGTAATTAAATGCAATCAAAAGTAGAAAATGTTTCAGTAATGTTTCAGTAAACCAAAGTTATTTTGTATATTTGTATTCAATTCTAATGACTACAATTATGGCAACAACATTCAATCTGGAGTTAAATAACAAACCCACCCGCAAAAATACGTATAATATTTTACTTCGCATTACTCAGGATAGAAAACATAGAAGAATTAAATCCACAATCGAAATAAAAAGCCCTAAAGACTATAATCCAAAGGCCAAGCATGGTAATTGGATTAGAACCTCCGAACCCAATCACAAATTATGGAATGAAGTGTTAGCTGCCGAAATTGAAAACGCTAAAATCACTTATCGTGATTTAAGAGAACAGGGCATGGCTACAACTGAAAATATCAAAAACACAATCAGGGAGGTTGAAATATCTCCTTCGTTCCTGGCTTATGCTAAGCAAAGAACTTCGGATATATTAAACGAAGGCGGACACCGCAATTACAAAAAATACAATGGCTTTTGTAATAAGTTAGAAGGCTTCCTGAAATCCAATAGAAAGAAAGATTTGCTATTTGTTGAAGTTACCACCTCATTTTTATCAAAGTTTGAAGCATTCCTTCACACGCTCAAAAACGAAAGAAATTCGGAAGCCATGTTACATCCCAATACTATTGCAATTAATTTGAACATATTCAAATCAATTGTCAATAGAGCCATTGAAATAGACAAATTTTTAAAGCCCGAACAAAATCCGTTTTTAGGGTATAAATACGACAGAGAAGTTAGCACCACCAAGGAGAAATTAAACGAAGCCGAAATAAAGATCATTGAAGAACTTGAATTGAAAGAAAATAGTCTGATTTGGAATTGTCGGAATTACTTCTTGTTTTCGTTTTATTTAGCAGGTATTAGAGCAGGTGACCTTATTCAACTACGTTGGTGCAATATAACTTCAGAAGGTAGGTTGGAATATCGCATGGCAAAAACTAAAAAAGATCGCAGCATATTTTTACATGATAAGGCAATGAATATTTTGCAACATTATTATAATGAAAATTGCAAGCCAAACCATTATATTTTTCCCTTGTTGGATAGTAATGCAGAGTATGCCAAAGCTATTACACCTGAACAAAAGGCAACTCTTCCACCGGAAATGATTATTAAGCTCAATGATATAGTAGGAGCTAAAAACGCACTACTAAATAAATATCTGAATAAAATTGCTGGAGAAGCTAAGATTGCAAAGCACATTTCCATGCACATAGCCCGGCACAGCTTCGCTAAAATTGCTAAGGATAACAAAGTAGATAATAACCACCTCAAAAACCTATTAGGCCACTCTAATATAAAGATAACTGAAGCATACATGGGAAACTTTGATACAGCCGAAACTGATACTGTAATGGCTTCGATTTTCAAGAAAAAAGAAGACCCAAAAGAGAAGGCTCAAAAGTTAATAAGCAATATGACTAATGATCAAATTGAAGCATTACTAAAAATAATTATAAAATAAATCTAACCTCACTTTACGTAAATCTACAAAATAATGGATGATAAAAAAATCGCAACAGAAACTAATTTCCAAACTGATGAGTACAATGTTTTCAACAATGAAATCATAAATACTTACTATGACAATTTGAAAGATGAAATTAATCCTCTTATAACAAAATATAAATTCAAAGACCATAATCTCACAACTTCTATAGTAGTTAATCTTATATGGGAATATAAAGAGCTATTTCCTACTAATGACAGTTACCTTCTTGAAATAGCAGAATTCCTAAACCTTTTATTACGGTCAACTAGCTCTGATGAAAGTATTGAATTAAAGTATGGTTCAAAAAAAATTAGAATTCAATCTGAAATTACCAAACAACGCATATCATATTTAATAAATACTCTTTTGGTCGAAGAGATCAGAGATGATTTTACATTAGATTTTCCTGTTAACTTAGTTAAATTTTATAGATTTAACAAAGAATTAAAAGAGCAAAATGTTGTTTTAAATACAGATCAAACAGTTCAATCTAATTATAATTCTAAAATCATAAATCTTTCCGCTGAATTACTTACAAAACAAGAGCTTGAACATGTGTTAAATTTCGCAAGGCGAAAATACGGACAAGTAGATATTGACAAACACTCAAAAATAAAACGGAAAGACCTTATAAAAACAATAAATAAAATAATCTACAAATTAAGAGAAATTGACGTTTTTAACAAATCATTAAAGACTATTGGCACAAAAGAAGCTTGTTTTCTGTATGATATTTTAGCTTTAACAGGCATTTTAGAACCAGACCCATATTTCAATAATCAGGAAAAATTTCAGTATATAAAAAGGCGTTTCTTATAAATAATTCCACCTTTTTAATTTAGGTTTTTTTAGTAGGTTTTTTCTACTAAAAAAACCTTTTTTTTTGACCTTAATCATTTATATACTGTCATTTACCTTTGCATAAGTTATTTGAAACTAATTTAAATCAATAAATAATTCAACGCTTATGCAATCAAATGAAATCAGCCTCCAAATGGCAGTCGTTCCACAAAGTTTTCTCAACAAAATGGAACAAAAACTTGAAAGTTTAGAAAAAATTCTTCAGGATAAAACTGAACAGGAGATCAATTCACAATGGATTGAATCTATCAAAATTCCTAAAATCCTTGGTATAAGTCTAAAGACCTGGCAAACATATAGGGACAAAAGATTAATACCCTTCTCGCAGGTTGGGTCTAAAATATTTGTTAAAAGAGCAGACCTTGAAAATTTTATGGAATCACATTACATTTATGCTAAATAGAACAAAATGGACTACGAAAAACATTTCAATAATTTCGTTGCTTCACTTTACAAAACATTAGAAGAAGCAGAGGTAAATAATGAATCAATCAAGGTTCTTACTACCAAATACGAAAAAGCTTTCAATAAAATAGATAAGCTCACAAATGTAATTGAAGACTCCAATTTAAAAATTGAAGATCCATTTGTCCCTAACAAACAATTTCAGAAACTAATGGGAATTAGCCCACGCACAGCTCAAATTTGGAGGGACGAAGAGAAAATTGGCTACAGTCAAATATCTGACAAAATTTTCTATCGTAAAAGCGACATTGAAAAGCTGCTAAATGACAACTATCATAGTGCTAAAGAAAAAGGGAGAAATAAATAATGTC
>JBMOGB010000405.1:0-3308 GCA_049318585.1 Bacteroidia bacterium
AATGATATTAATACTCTCAAGCGTTTTTAGCCTACTTTTTGTCTATTACCCCTGTTTTTAATATTTAATCAAAGATAGTTCAACATTTTTTATCAATCAATACTTTCTTTTAAACCAATTTCGATTACTTTAGCTTTTTTATTCTAATTGATATTCGTTTCGACTTCGCTCAACGACCGCGGACATTGAGCTTGTCGAAATGTTTCTTCCTTAAATAAAGGACAATTATTTACAAACTCAAACTCAACATATAATCATCGCAAAGTCTTTCACCAAGCTGAAAAGTGCGAATATCGTAGGTTTTAAAGCCCATTTTATTATAAAATTTCAAGGCTTTGTGGTTTTCTTGCCAAACTCCTAAATACAAATTTTGATAACGTTGTTGTTTACAATAATCAATGGTAAACTGCATTAACTGCTGCGCAATTCCTTTTCCATGAAACTGTTTTCGAACATATATTTTTTCAATTTCAACACTTTTTTCTTCCAATTTTGAGTTGGTTTGGTTCAACAAAAGTTTTACATAACCAATGTCTCCAGTTTCATTATAAGCCAAAAAATATACCATATTTTTATCTTTTAAATTGGTGGCTAGTTTTTCAATGGTATAAGTATTTGCAATATAGGCTTGCATATCCGACTCCGAATTTTCGTCTTTATACGAATCGTAAAAAGTACTTGCACCAATTTGAGCTAATACTGCTCGGTGTTTTAATGAACAGATGACAATATTTGAAACCATAATTGTTATTGATATATGCAATATACTGATTTGGTTTATTTTATTTTTATTATAAAAATTCCAGAATCTGGCACATATACTCTTTGGCTTGTATTGTAAACCCATGCATTGTAATATTCGCCAACTATGCTGTCATTACTTAAACTTTTAGCATTTCTTATGCATGATAAATCATATTTAGAACTGTATCTGT
Source organism: Bacteroidia bacterium (assembly GCA_049318585.1). Lineage (GTDB taxonomy): Bacteria > Bacteroidota > Bacteroidia > UKL13-3 > UKL13-3 > JAAFJM01. The sequence continues at coordinate 936 of JBMOGB010000405.1, forward strand.
TATAAATAAAAGGAGTCATAAAAACCAAATTAGAATTTGGAATTGTTTGTATGCTATCAATATGAAAGAAGAGCCCATCAATTCTATACAAGTTGTCCTTAATTTTTTTAAAAAGATAACTATTATTTGTATTATCGAAAGTGTATGTTAGATAAGTAAATTGATAAATTAAACAAGTCTCACCATTTTTAAGTTCATGGTATTCTCCATTGCTATTACTAATTTTATTGTCTTTTGAACAACTAAATTGAGCAAATATGATGCTAAATATGATGGCTAAATTTTTCATAATCTGTTATTGATGTAGTTACAAGGAGCTAATTCAATTAAAGCATTAGAATTACTTTTACAAAGATAGAAATTTAGTTGAATTTTAAAAAGTAGATTTAGTACTAAAATGCTTTACTTTGCAGTTATGGCATTTTACCCAAAAAGCAATCCAAAACCTATTGATACTACTCAATTAATATATGGTCAACATGCAATTTTAGAAGCATTATTGGCAGCAAAAGATATTAATAAAGTAATTGTTCAGCAAACAGCAAAGAGCGAAATAATTAACGAAATCCTTAAAAAATGTAAGCAGCAGGATATTCCAATTCAGTATGCGCCAAAGGAAAAATTTGCTTTTCTTCAACAAAAAAATCACCAAGGAGTAATGGCGTATTTATCGCCAATTGCTTTTCAAAAAATTGAAGACATTATTCCCCAATTATTTGATGAAGGTAAAACTCCTTTTATACTTATTTTAGATAGAATTACCGATGTGAGAAACTTAGGAGCAATTGCTCGTTCGGCTTATTGCGCGGGCGTTCACGCCATCGTAATTCCAGCAGCCGATAATGCACCAATCAATGAAGATGCGGTAAAAACTTCTGCTGGAGCATTGATGCATATTCCTATTTGCCGTGAAAAAAACTATAAAACTGTTTTAGAATTATTGAATCAAAGTGGTGTGCTAACCATTGCTTGTACTGAAAAAGCAAAGAAGAATTTTCATGAAATAGATTTAACTGTTCCAGTTGCCATTATTATGGGAAATGAAGAAACAGGAATTAGCCCAGAAATATTGAAAAAATGCGAAGAAATGGCCAAAATTCCTTTGGAATTAGGTGTTCAATCATTGAACGTAAGTGTAGCTGCAGGAATAGCAGTTTACGAAACTGTTAGACAAAGGATTAGTTGATGGTTGCCACAAATTAGTCTGGTTGTAAGTTTTTAGAAAAAACAGGTCTAAAAAAATCACAATAATCCATTGAAATTCATAAAAAATAAAACAAATAGAAACGCTAAAATTTCATAGTTTTGTTTTATGAAAACATACACGCTTTTTTCAAATATAAAATTCCAGCATGAGGTCGCCTGCAATAGCGGAAACACCAAATAAATCTGGAGGCAATTCATCGTTTGATACCGTATCATTTTCATAAACACAATCTTCCATCAACAAACGATGATTAGAAATGGGTTTCAACCCATTTAATAAAAATGGCAATTACGGAATTGGCTTTAGCCAAAAATTGTTTGATGTGTATTTCCTCATTTCCCTCAGATAAATCTGGGGGGCAATTCATCGTTTTATACCGCACCCTTTTTCATAAAACTTCATTATTTCCAGCCGTTGCAGGCGTCCTCGCCTGCAACCTATTTTACTTAATTTGAAAATTATAAAAAATTCTTTATCATTGAAAATGAACAATAATGTAATGTTATTTTATACTTCTACAATTTTGTATTGGCAAAATTTGTTAATGTACAATGAAACGAAACAAATAGTCATCAATTCCCTCCAATTTTTAGTTAAAAACAATAAAATAAAACTTTATGGTTATGTAATAATGCCAAATCATATTCATTTGTTAATAGAGGTATTGAACCCTCAAACTAAAACTGAAAACCTGCAACATAGCTTGTTAAGTTACACAGCACATCAATTTAAAAAGTTTTTGAAGGAAAATAATGAAAAAGAACTACTAAAATTTGAGGTAAATGATTCGGATAGAACTTATCAGTTTTGGGAGCGAAATCCGTTGAGTGTTGAAATATATTCTAAGGAAGTTGCAGAACAAAAATTAAGGTATATCCATAACAACCCTCGTCAAGAAAAATGGAACTTGGTTTCAAGCAATGGTGAATATGAGTTTTCATCAGAAGCATTTTATATTAATGGAACTGATAAACATAAAATGCTTACACATTATTTGGAATATTTTGGGTGATAAATGTTGATTGCTGGCGAGGAATTTTTAATTGCAGGCGAGGACGCCTGCAATGGCGCCTGCAATGGCGCATGGAACTTGGTTTCAAGCAATGGTGAGTATGAGTTTTCATCAGAAGCATTTTATATTAATGGAACTGATAAACATAAAATGC
>JBMOGB010000406.1:0-3303 GCA_049318585.1 Bacteroidia bacterium
GTTTCATTTAGCAATCCACCAAGCTCTTAATTTTGCCCAATAAAATGCAATGTCTTTTTTTGCAACTAAAGGTATTTCATAATCAAAAACATCGCCTAAAAGCAACATATTTTTATAAAAATAAGATGCTGGTGTTTTCCATTTAGCAGCAAATTGTTTTCGTCCATCATTGCGTTGAACTCTACCAGTACTTTTACTTTGAAAATGGTAAACCAAACTATTGCCTAAACCCTTAAAATTTCTAACACCTTCGTTCCATAATTTCATAGAAAAATCAGGATCGCTGTACATTCCCGGACTAAATTCTTCACTAAATCCTCCCACTTTTAAAAACATTTCTTTGTGAACCAAACTAGGAGGCCAACTAGCACCAAACCAATCTGGTGGTTTAATTTTAGGTATAAAACTTAACAACTCCATTTCCTTGAAATTTTCGGGTGAGCTACCAAAATCAAACGGTGCAATGGCACATTTATTAGCACTATATTTTGGTTCTATCATGGTTCCGCTAAAATACCATAATTGATTAATTTGTTTGTGTACTTCGTTATTTAAAGCCACATCCCAATTAGGACAAACATACATATCGTCATTTAAAAATAAGATATAATCGGTTTGAGCCAGCGTTACCATTGCATTTAATGCATAACAAACACCTGCATTTTCAGTTGAAAACGTATAATCAAATTCTTGTGTTTTAATCCATTCATGTGTTCCGTCTGTTCCTTCGTTTACATGAATAATTATTTGGTGCTTATATTTTGAGTTTTTATGAATAGATTCTAAACAAAATTGCAGCATGGCTAAGTTATTCCAGGTAGGAATAACTATGCTAAATTTAGCTTCGTTATGGCTATTTTTAGCAGCATGAAATGTAATATTTGGCTTTGTAAAAGCTTGCATTTTTGTAATTTTTATTAAATAAATTTATTTCTTCAAACCAATTTCTTTCAAACGTTCATTTAAATATTCGCCTGCCGAAATAGGTTCATAATGCAATTGATAACTAGAAGTAACGCAACTTTCTAAACAATCTAATCGCATTTCACTTCTTGGATGTAAAAAAAATGGAATACTAAAACGGCTACTCCCCCACTTTTCTCTAGGTGGATTTACAACTCTGTGGGTAGTAGATTTCAATTTATTATTAGTTAATCGTTGAAGCATATCGCCTACATTTACTACCAATTGCTCTGGCAATGCCGTAATTCCAACCCATTCGCCCTGCTTGTTCAGCACTTCCAAACCCTCGGCACTAGCGCCCATTAACAAAGTAATTAAGTTTATGTCTTCATGTTCTGCGGCACGAACTGCACTTTCAGGTTCACCCAAAATAGGCGGATAATGAATAGGTCGTAAAATGGAATTACCATTTTTTATTTTCGCATCAAAATAAAATTCATCTAAACCTAAGTACAAAGCAATGGCACGTAACATGTGTTTGCCAGTTTCTTCTAATTCTTTGTAAGCCTTAATTCCATAGTGATTAAACAAAGGCAATTCAGGAACAAATATATTTTCGGGATATTCACTTTTTATTGGATCATTACCTTCTACTTCTTGTCCAAAATGCCAAAATTCTTTTAAATCCCCTACACTTCTACCCTTTGCATGTTCTTTGCCAAAGCCTATATAACCTCGCTGTCCGGCTATTTCAGGATTTTCAAAACTTACTTTTTTTGCCAATGGCAAATTGAAAAAAGTTTCAACTTGCTGGTACAAATTATTGGCAGTTTCTTCACTTAACAAATGACCTTTTACTGCCACAAATCCAATTTCCTCGTAAGCCCTACCAAGTTCTTGTACAAACTTTTCTTTGCGCTTATTGTCTCCACTAATAAAGTCGTTTAAATCAATTGAAGGTATACCTGCTTCCATTTTTAATAAAATTATTGATTGCAAGTATAATAATTATTGACTGATATTTAAATAATTATGGTTAAATGAACTATAGTTTATTGTCAATGACATATTTTAAAAGTTTTGTAGCTATAGAATTGGGAATCTGTTTTGCATTTTTTGGTAACTTTTTTTAAAAATTGGTATTGTAACAATTATTTATTTAAACTTGCCATACTTAAAACAGAAAAAAATATGAAAAAAGTTTTTACAATTATTGCTGCTTTAGCAGTGTTTACTAATGTGCAAGCACAACGATACAAAGACAAAGTTTTTACAAGTGTATCGGTTGATAGTGTGGTTTATGGCAATGCAAATATGTTTAATAATACTCCTCTAGATTTAAAAATGAATATTTACCAGCCTGTAAATGACACTGCAACCAACAGACCATTATTGGTTTTAGCACATGGTGGTTCATTTGTAGGAGGAAGTAGGTATGCAGCCGATGTAGTTTATTTATGCAATGAATTTGCTAAACGTGGTTACGTTTGTGTTTCAATACAATACCGTTTAGGAGTTGATTACATTGAAGTAACTCAAGGATTTATTGGGCAAGAATTTGCCAAAGCTGTATGGCGAGGAACTCAAGATGGAAGAGGCGCCATTCGTTTTCTAAAAGCAAATGCTAGTAAATATAAAATTAGTACTGGTCAAGTATATTTGGGTGGTGTTTCTGCTGGAGGAGTGTTAGGTTTACATGAAGCCTTTTTAGATTTACCTAGTGAAGTTGGTGCAGCTGATCCTAAAATTGATACAATTTCCATAGGTGGAATTGAAGGTGCTTCCGGAACTCCAGGACAAAATTGGAGAGTAAAAGGTGTGATTAATTTATGTGGTGCCTTGGGCAATGTTAGTTGGATGAGCAATAATAAAAATGTATCTATTTTTAGTGTGCATGGAACTAACGATGCAACCGTTCCTTATAAAACAGATTATTTTTATGCACTTGGAAATACAGTTGCCAAACTTAGTGGCAGTTTTGTGGTAGATTCAATGGCTAAAGTATTAGGAATGAAATCGGTATTTTATACATTTAAAGATGCGCCACACGTACCATTTTCACCAGGAGTGGGAACTGTGGAAAGAAGCACTGCTTATATGGATACTACAGAAAGCATGTTAAGAGACTTTTTGTTTGATGATTTAAAAACTCCAGGTGTTAGTGTTAATAATATTTTAGCTAAAACCGATGTAAAATTATATCCAAATCCGGCTAAAGAAATGGTTACAATAGAAGTAAATAATGGAACCAAAAATGTAATAACTTTGATGGATTTAAGTGGAAAAACAATTGAAACCATTCAATCAAATAAAGCATTTACCAATTTAAATCTTACTCATTTACAAGCCGGAATTTACTTTGTAAATATTAGTAACGAAAACGGAAGTGTTACTCAAAAA
>JBMOGB010000407.1:0-3296 GCA_049318585.1 Bacteroidia bacterium
CTTTTCATTTTCGTTTTGTAAATTGCCAGTGGCAGCCACCACGTAGTTTTTAGGAACCGAAATACTTACATCAAAACTACCAAATTCACTATAAAATTCACCTTGATCTAAATACGGAATTGGGTTCCATCCGTTTACATCATACACTGCAGGTTTTGGAAACCATTGAGTAATACAATACAATTGTTTTTCGTGTCCCATTCTGCTAAAAACGGTTGGTAAATAAACATAAAAAGGAGTGCTAATGGTAATACTTTGTTGTGGTTTTATTGGTTGGTTTAAAGTAAGTAAAGCTATGTCAATATCGTTGGTTAAATTCCAAGTTACTTTGGTGTTATTTACCATAAAATTTAAACTGTCTATACTTCCTTGTTCATTAGGTTTAGCAAAATAAAAATCGGTTTTACCGTTTTCTAAATGTTGCTTTGCAAACGCTGTATTTCTATTGCTGTAAGCATTTGGCCACAAGTGCATGTATATTTCCTTCAATTCATTGGGCGAATTATTGGTGTAAACCATGCTAATATTTCCAACAAGTAAGTTCTGTTCATCATCAAGTTTCACATCTATTTTATACGAAACATGTTGCTGCCAATTTGCTTGATTTAACTTTTTATTTTCGTTTTGTGCAATTGCAATTGTTGTAATAAAAAGAAGGAAAATGAGAGAAAATAGTTTGTTCATAATTGACATTATTTTTTGTTTTTAACAAGAGTCCAAATATTTGTAAAATAACTGACTTGAAAAAGACCATTTAATTAATTTATGAACTTATATTTGCAGCACTAATTTTGGATAAGCCAATGATGGAAGGTGATGATTTTTTAAGTGAAGATGTAAGTAACGATGTGCAGCGGTATGAAAAAATGCTGCGCAATAAAACCAACGAATACTTTGACACAGAATCACTTGAAGGAATAATTGACTTTTATATTCAAACCAATAAAGTAAAAAAAGCATTTGATGCGGTAAACTATTCTTTAAATTTATATTCGCTTCATAGCGAGTTTTTATTACAAAAATCGGAAATTTATATTTTAACAGAGCAATTTGAAAACGCGTTAGATGCGCTTGAAATGGTAGAAAAAATAGAACCATTTAACTCAGATTTGCATTTGCTAAAAGGCGAAACCTATTTACATTTAAAACAATTTTTAGATGCAAACGAATGTTTTGAAAAAGCACTTCAACATACCGATGAACGTTTGGACATGCTTTTTGAAATAGCTTATATTTACGAAGATTCCGACTTGTATATTCAAGCCATTGAATATTTTAAAATAATAATAAGCGAATTTGAAGACATTGACCAAACGTATTACGAAATAGGGCATTGTTATAACCAATTAGGCGATTATGAAAAAGCAGTATTTTTCTATAAAAAACTCATTGATAACGATCCTTATAGCACCACAGCTTGGTATAATTTAGGTATAATTTATTACAAGCAAGAAAGTTTTGAAGAAGCTTTAGATGCGTATGAATTTTGCTTAGCAATAGATGAAGACTTTACTTCAGCAAAGTTTAACAAAGCCAATGTTTTGGTAGAACTGGAGCGTTACGAAGAAGCAATTTCTGCTTATAAAAGTGCCATAGAAGAAGATGGTGCCGATGGCATAGTTTATTGTAATTTGGGCGGTTGTTACGAAAGAATGAACTTAAACGAAGAAGCCAGGATTAACTATAAACATGCTACCGATTTAAATCCAAATATAGCTGAAGCTTGGTTTGGAATTGGCTTAACTTACGAAAAGGAAAACAAGAACAAAGAAGCACTTACTTTTTACCACAGAGCTTGTATTTTAGAGGAAGATAATGCCGAATATTTGTTGGTGCTTGGCGAAACACAATACCGATTAAATCAAATAGAAAGTTGTGAAGAAACCTATGCTAAATTAGTTGAATTAGACGCCACCATGCAAGAAGCTTGGCTTGATTGGAGTTTTGTAAAATTCTCGAAAGGCGAAATTCAAGAAGCGTTAGATATGATAATGGAAGCGCTAAAAATTAATTATGATTGCCATCAATATCATTACCGATTGGTTTGTTATTTGTACGAAAATGGACAAATAGAAGAAGCAAAAAAGCATTTAGAAATTGGCCTTTTGCTTTGCTTTGACGATTACTTTTTGATTTATGAAATAGCACCAAAATTGCAGCAAGCAACCGCACTAACCGAAATAATAGAAAGTTATAGAAATAGCTAAAAATCTCTACTCAAACGAACCTTTTTCAGCCCGTTCAATTACATCCCAACTGTGGTCGCCCAAAAGTTTAACTGTGGCTATGTATTTTCCTAATGGTTTGCTACGACCCCATTCGTGTTTACCAATAATAGAAAGTTTGTAATGATCATATTTTTCGTATAAATGATATACTTGATTTACAACTGGTGTAAACCTAAAATCACTTTGATAAATATGTTCTGAAATTTTTAGTCGAGATTCAATTTCTCGTACTTGAGTCATAATTAAATCAGCCTGTCTTTTAAGCAATAATATTTCTTGATTGGCATAGTGGTTCATGGCTTCCACAGCGTTTGCCTTTATTTTATTTTTATCTTCAGGCCTAATTACTGGCGAACCTATGCTTAAAGGAATGGGCGATAAATTAGCGGGACCGCTATAGCTTTCTTCTGGTAAATTACTTTCAATCATTTGTAACATAATAAAGCAACGATGCCTATAAATGTTTTAAATACAATAAAAGTATTTTTTTTCAATGCCATTCTTGGTTTTCAACACTAAACATTCGACCTGTTTTTTTCTTTTTATTGATAACTACCAATAGGCCAATTAATGCAAATATTGAAAGCAAAAACACACAACAAACAATTGTTTTTGTGAGATAGAGAATTAAATCCATAAACAAGATTAACACATTCAAACCACAAAAACAACTATTTAAATAAATATTTTTGCTGTTTGTAATTTTTACTAGGAATCAAGCGGGTTTAAAATGTAATCAAAACAACGATTAAGTATATTTTTCGTTGAATTTTATTTTTATATCAGTAGCCATTTGTTTTACTTCTTGTTCTTGATTGATATCGCAAATCAAAAGCACGTCAGGAGTATCGACAATAATCAAATCTTTTACCGATTTTAAAGCAATAATTTTACCATTTAAGCTTTCGGCTTTATTAACTAAACAACCTTCAACATTGTATAAAAAAACATTTTTACCTTTTACGGCATTGTAGTTTTCATCTTTAGGCGAAATTTCAAACAAGGAAGTCCAGGTACCTAAATCACTCCATCCAAATTCACTTGGAATAACATACACATTTTGGGCTT
>JBMOGB010000408.1:0-3288 GCA_049318585.1 Bacteroidia bacterium
GGTTCAATAAATTTTTTGATGTATTTATTTCTTTCAGCTTTAGTTTCTTGAAGTTTGTTTTTTACAACATTATAACTATCCGGATCTAAAAACTTTGTTGCTAAATCTTCCAACTCAGTTTTCATGGCATAAAGACCTAATCTATGTGCCAAAGGAGCATAAACATAAGCGGTTTCACTGGCTATTTTTAACTGGCTTTTTGCACTCATGCTTTCTAATGTTCGCATGTTATGCATTCTATCAGCTAGTTTTATCAAAATAACCCTCACATCTTCGCTTAAAGTAAGGAGCATTTTTTTAAAATTTTCTGCCTGCATCGATTTGTCTTGCTGGTCAAATGCATCAGAAATTTTTGTTAATCCATCAATTATTCTCGATACTTTTTTACCAAACTTCATGTCAATTAAGTCAAGCGTTATATCGGTATCTTCAACAGTATCGTGAAGCAATGCACATATAATAGATGTAGTTCCTAAACCAATTTCTTCGGCACAAATTTGTGCTACCGCAATAGGATGTAAAATATAAGGTTCGCCACTTTTGCGCCTCATGTTTTTGTGTGCATCTAAACTAATGTTAAATGCTTCACGAATCAATGATCTATCTATTTTACTTAAAGTAACTTTGCATGAGCGCAATAAATGCCTATAAGCTTTTACTATTTCTTCGTTTTCTTTTTCTTGAATAAGGGAGGTATTAGGCATGTTTGAAACAATAATTCATTGGCAATTTAAATTTAAAATTGAACTTTTGTTTTTACGATTTGAATAAATTATACATTCAATTGTGAATAAGGATATTTGATTATAATTTTAGAAAACGGTACCTGTTCCATACAGTAAACCCAATGAATTTATTCCAACTGCGTAAGTTCCGCCTATGTACATTACAAAATTTTCACTCTTCATTACCCGCATTCTTGTTGCTAAAATTGGAGCAAACCACATATTACTTTTTTTATCAATACCAAAACTTGCCATGGGTCCTATTTCCATTTCTAATGTCGATTTAGCATCAAAATTTATTTTGAATAATTTAAATTGTAATCCCGTTCCAAATGATGACGATGCTTCTTCGTGTACTATTGAATTGTTAATTATAAATTGCTTAGCACCAGTTGGTAAATTATAGAAAAATGGAATTCTGACTTTTCTAAGTGTTCTTAATTCTACAAAAAATAAGATAGAAGTTGTGGGTAAAACAACAGCCGAATTTGTCAATAAATCTATTTGGTCACTATTTGAAATAAATAAAACAGATTGCCCAAAACTTATTTCAAAGTTTTTGTTTTTTTTCGTCTCTTTTATTAATTCTTGTCCTTTAATTTTATTGATTCCAGAAAACACAAAGCAGGAAAAAATTACAAGTAAAGTAGAGTTTAAGTTCATATTTTTTCTTTTTTTTCTATTATCAAATATAAACATTTATTGCATAAACAATCTTCAAATTTTGAAGCAATTAATAGCTTGTTCTCGTCACTTAATTTAACTGAATAACAATGGCAATCAGTAATGTTTTCCATATTACATTCAAATGGTTCGTTACAATTCATGCAAATTTTTTCCATGTTTTTTCAATTTAGTTTGCCCATGTTTTTGGTGTAAATATTACATTGCCTTTAGTAATAATTTTGGTTTGTGCTAAAATCTCGATAGTAGTTTTTTTTAGCATATATGTAAAAAATTGAACATCCGGAAGGGGAGGAGCTGTGTTTAATTCTTATATGTTAACTGCCGGCATTCATTTTTAACTATTCACCAATCCTTTAAGTTTAGTATCTTTGTTTCTTAAGTCAAGTCCGCCTTCATAAACAGATTTTAAGTTTACAAGAAAGAATGACCAACCAGAGTCACACCCCAGTCGGATTCCTTGTTTTGAATTATCATCTGTCGGAATATTCTTTTGCGTTAATTCAACTATTACATAATCGTCTTGAATAGAAAGTTTAATGTCAACTAAACATTCACCAGCAAAAGTAAACTGTATAAAATCCTTTCCATTCGCTTCTGTTATTTTGCCACATTCTGTAGTGGCATATAAATACCAATTCCACTCGTAAGTAAATCCTTTTTGAATTTGTTCTTCTTTACTTATTGGCATTTTGTTATTGTCAATAAAAATAGCCTTGCTTAAAAACCACTTTTCAATTTCTGAAGATTTTGTCCAAGCATTATAAATGTCAGATAGTCTTGCTTTAACTGCTGTTTTTCTTGTAAATGTTGTCCAGTCGAAATTTGTCATTTTTGAATGTTTCTTTTGTTTTTAATTCGTGTCGTTTTAGAGTTATTCGGTCTGTCTCTGCTTATTTATAACGTTTTCGGGTTTAAGATGTTGGCGATTTTCACCACAAATGTTGATGCGGAGAACCAAACTTTGATTAACCACAAATGTGTCTGCGGAGCACTGAACCGCCACTTTTGGGTAGGTGCTGTTAGCGGCTGTAATTCTTTTCATCTAAGATTTAAATTTTCAACTGTCCAAACACCGCTTTGTTTTGTCAGTTTTGAGTTAGCACTAAAGTTTCCTTTTGTCCCAATAATTGTAAATGAAAGGTCTGCTTTGCCACCTTGTTCGCCAGTTGACATGTTACCACCTACCAAAACACCATAATATTCTATCTCTCCTGTCTGCGAAAGAATTTCCTGATTGTTCTGACAATAGTTTTTAGTCGCCTCAAATGCGTCCGAACTTCTAAAAGTTAAAACCATTATTAAAACAAGTCCCATCCAAAACAGAATGCAAAAAGTCCAGAATTCTAACGCATGCTTTAGTAAAAAATCAAAGCCTAAAGTAAATGTTCCTCCGATATAAGCGGTGTTGTCCCAAACCGTTTTAAATTTTGGAAGGTGTCCCCTTGTCGAATAATAATAATTGAACCAGAAGAATATACCAATTATTGTCAAAATAGGTGAAACAATAACCCCAATTGTTGAATATGGTTGTCCCTGAAATGCCTCACCAAAGAATGCTGCACACCACATTAAGCAACCAGTTGTTACTAAAACTTTATGAGTTGTCGGATTACCCATTTTGTTTTTTAATTAAGAATGCTAAAAGTCCAACTGCTAATAAAACAGGTCCGCTATAAATTCCATAAAACATGTCTGGCCACTTTAGTGTCTTGAAAAGGAGTCCTACAAGAAACAGAAGTGTCCCAGCAATGATGAAAATAAATGGTATTCGTTTGTTCATTTTTTGTTGTCTGTTTGTGTTTGAAATGTTGTCATATTATAGCCGCTAACGTTTTGAGGGCTTGCGAAGACGGGGCCTTACTTGCAGTCTCTGTCC
>JBMOGB010000409.1:0-3274 GCA_049318585.1 Bacteroidia bacterium
AAAATAAATTAAATTTTCAATGTGTAAATGTAAGAAATAAAAATTAATTGACATTATGAAAATTAAAAATAATCAATTAATGGTAAATAAAAATAGCTACAACAGTTACGTAGTATACAATAGAATTCTATTCGTTAACTGCTTAACCTGCTTTTGAATTAATAGGAGAAAATCTTAAAATTATATTATTTAAACCATTCGATTTGATTATTCTCAAAGTTAATTTTACTCATTTTGGAATTACCGATTTGTATGTAAATTGGTAGTCCTTTTTCATTAATGCCTATTTTCTGAAATTTAATTTCGGTGAAATCAACGGGTATAAAATACTTTGAATCAATTAAATTAGTATTTATTGCAATATTTATGTTTTCTTTTGATTGGACACTACTATAAATAAAACCATTTATTTGAATTTTTTGAAATTCAGATTTTAATCTCAGTGCATTACCAAATGCTGCTGTAAATTCATAAATATTTTTATCTTCTTTAGTATTTGTTTTGAATTTATTTGATATATATTCCCAAATAATTATTTCCTCTGGATTTAAATCATGTAAAATCATTTTGTTGAAAACGTTTGTGTTTGATAAATCTGGAATTATCGCTAAAACGAAGTCCTTTTGTACTATCCAATTTCCAATAGTTACTGTTATAATATCTCCGATCTTAAATTCATCTAACCAGTTTGGTAACATTTCGGAAATACATGTAGCCTCTGTTTCACTTCCATAAAATAGGTTTTGATAAGGTCTGTTTAATCTGGAAAAGTTTTTAACATATTGCTTTTGAGGATATGACATTTCAGATAAATAATTAAATGATTCTTTTTCATTACAATATCTTGCTCTAACAATACTACTTCCTTTTTTAACAGGAACTTTATGAAAACCAATTCCTGATAACGTTATAAAAAGAGCAAACATTTTCTCATAAATCAAATTTGAGGTATTATATGCTTTTTCTATATCTATAATAATTTCTATTGCTGTCATAATATCAATTTTATTTATTCATTTTCAATTATTTGATAAATTCTATTAAACAATTCTGTTGTATAACCAATTTCTTCAGATGATTCATCCCAATATCCTTTATACTTTGTATAACAACCAGTTCTTTGCAATCTAACTATCATTGGATTTAATTCTTCATAATTGATATTTAATTTTAAACAAACCTCTTTTTTAAAGTCATGCCAATAATTGCTAGTTATTTGCAAAGGATTTAAATTAATTAAATTTGATTTTTTTTTATTTTCAAATTGAAATTTAATAACTAAAATACCAAACTCTCTTTCTGATAATTCATTAAATATACTTGTATAATCTTCAAATTCATCAATATCTATTTTGCCACAAGACAAAGCGTTTAGAATTCTTGCAAAATTGATTATTTTTTCATTGCTTTTAGTTCTTATTACATAATTAATAGTTGAGAAATTTGCATGTAGAAAATCATTGGAACAAATTGTATCTTCAGATATTATAGCTTCATATGAATTTAATTCTTCAAAGAAGGTATAAAGTCTTTCGGTTTTAATATTATTAAGATATCTATTAAGATATGAATCAACTACTGATAAAACTGGAAGTTCGAAAGTAATAATTATTTGAATTAATGCTTTGATAACAGGACTATTTTCAAATGAGGTATAAAGTGTATTTAAACTTGTTTGTAAAGGTGACAATTCTTTCATTTAAAATTTGTTTATTTTTCTTATGTAAAATTTGCTAACTTACAGCAATATATGCTTTAATCTTGAATTATAGTTTATTAACCCACATTATATATTTGATGTTAAACTTTCTTTATTGATATAAATTAATGGGTCTTAAATGCTTTTTAAAACCCCATTCTTTTTTGCAAATCCATAATCACCATATTTTGAGATATGTGACTTTTTTTTAGAAAACGGTATATCACAAAACGAAACAATTGGATATGCCATTTCCAAATTATTTACTTTTTCAATTGGCAAATAACTAGTTTTTTCTATACAATATCTTGGATAAAATCCATTTTTAATAATACTTACTAAAATATCTAAACGTGGAGTAAAATGTAAAAAGCAATTTGAACTTAAATTTAATCTTTCTTTCATAGCTCTTAATTTAAAACCGCCTAATCGCACGAACTGAACTCAGGCTTGTTTTATAATTAGTATATTGATATCCGTTTTCAAAAGATTGTAACCATGCGTAATTACTATTATAATTACTGGAAGACCAATAACTATTTTGAGAAAATCCATTGATTAATGATCTGTTTATGTATAATTGATTTAATTCGCCTTTACTTGGTAAATACCAATCATTATATCCATTTAATTTTAAATCAAAGCATAATTTAGCAGCATAGTTTCCTAATCCTTGACAAGAAACAATTTTATCAGTATTAGCTTTCCCAGATCCAATATTTGTATCAATAGCTCCTGTAGTTAAATCGTCATTATCCCATTTTACACCTATACTTTGATCATATGGAGCAACGATTATACCATGTGGGATATTTGGATCGTAACCTATATCTCTCCATTTCAATATATATGAAACAATACCACCTTGATATTTTTGACCTAATTGGGGTGTTGTTGGAATACTTAAAGTGAAAATATTTTTTCTCATATTCTGAGTAATTGTAATGTTCTTTTCATTCTTTTTCCCTTCGTTTTCAATTCGAAGTTCATGATTCCCATAACTTAATTTATTTGAATATGGAGTTTTGCCTACATATTCATTATCAATAAAAAGATAAGCATTTAAAGGAGTGCTATTAATAATTACTTCTTTTCCGATAACAAGATTGATGTTACTTTCACTAGTTTGTGAAAGAAGCATAACCTTTTTTTCAATTTGCTTATTTTTTTCAATTTGCAAATTATAATTGCCATAAGAAAGATTGCATGTATATGGAGTCATTCCAATATATTTATTATTAATATAAAGTTTAGAATTTGATGGATTACTAGAAATTGTAACCTCTTTTCCATTAGTAAGTTTTGTATTTATATTACTTGTTTTTCCTTCTGAAATAGTAGTTTTTTCATTAATAGTTGCAAACCCTTTTAATGAAAGCTCAACATTATAATTACCTATCAATAAATCTTTAATGGTAGTGGGTGTAGTTCCGTAGTTTTTGCCATTTATAGTTATAATAGCCATAGGAGGTTCAGTTACAATATTTAATTTTCCGTATTGTGGCGTTGGGTTTAATTCAATGTTTAGTTTTTCGCCGGCTTTGGCTTCAATATCTTTTTTGTGGGTTATGTGTT
>JBMOGB010000410.1:0-3274 GCA_049318585.1 Bacteroidia bacterium
TTTTAATCTAGGAACGTATGTTGTAGTCATGTTCTTAATTAATTATATCTTTATTATCCGATTTTTTTGAAAATCTAACTGTTTTACCTTCTTCGTTTTTCATACGACCAACTTTAGTAGGTACACTATTTTTATCTAAAACAGCTAAATTACTAATATGAATTGGAGCTTCTTTTTTAATGATACCACCTTGTTGATTTTGAGCATTAGGTTTAGTATGACGGCTAACAATATTGATGCCTTCAACTAAAGCTTTGTTTGTATCAGTAATTATTTCTAAAACTTTTCCAGTTTTACCTTTATCGTCTCCAGCAATAATTTTAACGCGATCATCTTTTTTTACACGTAATTTTATTTTTACTTTTTGTTTCTTTTCCATGATTATAATACCTCCGGTGCTAGTGAAACGATTTTCATAAATTGTTTTTCTCTTAATTCACGAGCAACTGGCCCGAAAATGCGAGTAGCACGAGGTTCATCTTGTGCATTTAATAAAACACAAGCATTATCGTCAAAACGAATATAAGAACCATCGGCTCTGCGAATTTCTTTTTTAGTTCTAACAACAACAGCTTTTGAAACTGCACTTTTTTTAACTCCACCAGAAGGTAAAGCTGATTTTACTGTTACGACAATTTTATCGCCTACAGAAGCATATCTTCTTCCAGTACCTCCAAGAACTCGGATACATAATACCTCACGTGCTCCACTATTATCGGCTACTTTTAGTCTTGATTCCTGTTGTATCATTTTATTTAGCTTTTTCTACTATTTCTACTAATCTCCAACGTTTATCTTTACTTAATGGTCTAGTTTCCATTAATTTAACGATATCGTTTATACTACTTTCATTATTCTCATCATGAGCTTTAAAAGTAGACGTCATTTTTATAAATTTACCGTATTTTGGGTGCATAACTTTACGTTCTACAGATACAACAATTGTTTTTTGCATTTTGTTGCTTACTACTTTCCCAACTATAACTTTACGTGAATTTCTGTTATCTGCTGTTATTTCCATTTTATTACAGTTATATTAAGCAGTTTGTGCTATTTGACGTGCTCTCTTTTCAGTAAGAATACGTGCAATAGTTTTTTTGCTTTCGTTTATTAATTTTGGATTTTCAATTGGAGAAACTGCATTTTGAAGAGTCATTTTTGTTAAATTTAACTTTTCATCTTTAAAAGCAATATTCAATTCTTTTTCCGATAATTCTTTAATTTCTTTATTATTCATAACTAGTTTCCGTTATAATCTGGTTTAACAATAAATTTAGTAACAACAGGTAATTTTTGAGATGCTAAACGCATAGCTTCTTTTGCTGTTTCCAAAGGAACTCCTTCTGCTTCAAAAATAATTGTACCAGGTTTACAAACTGCAACCCAAAACTCAGGTGCTCCTTTTCCTTTTCCCATACGAACCTCTGCAGGTTTTCTAGTCATTGGCTTATCAGGGAAAACTCTAATCCAAACTTGACCTTCTCTTTTCATGAAACGATTTAAAGCAACACGAGCAGCTTCAATCTGTTTAGATGTTAAAAAACAAGTATCAAGTGCTTTTAAACCAAATGATCCAAAGGCTACAGTAAACCCTCTAGAGGCATTACCCTTAACTTTACCTTTTTGTTGTTTTCTAAATTTTGTTTTTTTAGGCTGTAACATTTTTACAGTTATTTATTAATATTGATAAAACTAATTTATTTATTTTCTTGGTTTTCTATCGCCAGGTTTTCCAGCACCACCACGACTATCTCTTCTGTCGTCTCTTCTATCACCTCTTCTATCTGGACGTTGGTTTTGACCTTTTACTTCAGCAACACCTTGGTTAGGAGATAAATCTCTTTTACCATAAATTTCGCCTTTACAGATCCAAACTTTAATACCAATTTTGCCATATACAGTTAATGCTTCAGCAATTGTATAATCAATGTCGGCACGTAATGTGTGCAAAGGTGTTCTTCCTTCTTTGTAAGATTCAGAACGAGCCATTTCAGCTCCACCTAAACGACCACTAATCATTACCTTAATACCTTCAGCACCCATTTTCATGGTGTTTTGAATAGCACCTTTAAGGGCTCTTTTGTATGAAACACGAGCTTCAATTTGACTAGCAATTTGCTCGCCAACTAAAACTGCATCTAACTCAGGACGTTTAATTTCAAATATATTGATTGCAACATCTTTTTTAGTTAACTTTTTTATTTCTTCTTTTATTTTGTCAACTTCTGTTCCGCCTTTACCAATTATAATTCCTGGACGAGATGTATGTATAGTAATGATAATACGTTTAATAGTACGTTCAATAACTATTTTTGACATACCCGCTTTTACTATACGAGCACGTAAGTATTTTCTAATTTTCTCATCTTCTATCAATTTTTCAGCAAAATTCTTGCCTCCAAACCAATTGCTTTCCCAGCCTCTAATGATTCCTAAACGTAATGCTATTGGATTTACCTTTTGTCCCATTATACTTTAGAGTTTTCTTTATCGTTTGTTGTTTCTACTGAATTACTAATAACCATACTGTCAACTATTAAAGTAACATGGTTTGAACGTTTACGTATTCTGTGTGCACGTCCTTGAGGAGCTGGTAAAACACGTTTCATCATTGTACCACAATCAACAAAAATTGTTTTTACAAATAATTCATTGCTTTCAGCACGTGAACCTTCATTTTTTTGTTCCCAATTTGCTATTGCACTACGAAGTAATTTCTCAACGCGATGTGCACTTTCTTTTTTATTATTGAAACGTAAAGTGTTAAAAGCTTCTTCCACTTTCTTACCACGTATCAAATCCACAACTAATCTCATTTTACGAGGAGAGGTAGGACAATTATTTAATTTTGCTACTGCTTCCATTACTAATCTTTCTTAACAGGATGTGATTTAAATGTACGTGTAGGAGAAAATTCACCTAATTTATGACCAACCATATTTTCAGTTACATAAACAGGTATAAATTTATTGCCATTATGAACAGCAAAAGTATGTCCTACAAATTCTGGAGATATCATTGATCTGCGACTCCAAGTTTTAATTACAGATTTTTTCTTAGCCTCATTCATAACATCAACCTTTTTTTCAAGTTTGAAATCAATGAAAGGACCTTTTTTTAGTGAACGAGCCATATTCTATTACTTCTTACGCTTTTCGATGATAAATCTATTTGAATATTTTTTAGGTGTACGGGTTTTGTAACCTTTTGATTTAATACCGTTACGAGAACGAGGATGTCCACCAGAAGCTCTACCTTCACCACCACCCATTGG
>JBMOGB010000411.1:0-3263 GCA_049318585.1 Bacteroidia bacterium
GGAATGAAACTTTATAAAGATTATACTTTACCATTTGAAGTAGCATCTATTTTATTTTTATCGGCCATGGTTGGTTCAGTAGTTTTAGCTAAAAAAGAACGTTCGTAAATTATATGGAAAATTCAATACAAGCAGTTCCTCAAAACTGGTATTTATTATTAAGTACATTTATGTTTTGCATAGGTGTAATGGGCGTTTTATTACGCAGAAATGCAATTATTATCCTCATGTGTATTGAACTTATGCTAAATGCTGTAAATTTACTTTTGGTAAGTTTTAGCAGTTATGCTGGCAATGCCGAAGGACAAGTATTTGTATTTTTTATTATGGTGGTAGCAGCTGCCGAAGTAGCAGTAGGCTTGGCTTTATTAGTAAGCATATATAGAAACATTGCTTCAACCGATATTGATATTCTAAGTAAAATGAAATGGTAGTATAAATTCGAAATTCAAATAAATAAATTCGAAAAAAAATTGAATTATTAAGTTAAATATTTAATAAAAATGCCAGAAGCTAGCACAGAAAAATCGAAATGCTAAATAATAAATTCGAAAAGAAATATTTTATCAAACAAATAAATAAATAACACTAAGTACTTCGAACTTAAAACTAAGAACTTAAAAAATGACACAGACAATTATACAAACATCAAATCTATACTTGCCAACTTTATTGATACCATTGTTGCCATTATTAGGATTTTTTATAAATGCTTTATTTGGTAAAAAATTAGGACATGCCTCAGGTTGGATTGCAACCGCAGTTTTATTTGGAGCTTTTGCTTGTTCCTTGTATTTGTTTTTAAATCTTCCGGTTGGTGGTTCCGAAACCATTACTATCAGTAATTGGTTTTACTTTAAAAATATTTTTGTTCCATTTGCTTTCCTTATCGATCCTTTATCAATTACTATGTTATTGGTTGTAACAGGAATTGGAAGTTTAATACATTTATATTCTATTGGCTACATGCTCCAAGATGAGGGATTTTCAAGGTTCTTTTCTTACCTAAATCTTTTCATTTTCTTCATGCTTTTATTGGTAATGGGAAATAATTACCTCATTATGTTTATTGGTTGGGAAGGTGTTGGACTTTGTAGTTATTTACTAATCGGATTTTGGTTTAAAAATCAAGCTTTTAACGATGCAGCTAAAAAAGCATTTATCATGAACCGCATTGGCGACTTAGGTTTCATCATTGGAATGTTCATGATGTTGTTTTATTTCAATTCATTGAACTTTGATGTAGTAACAATTGGCGCTTTAAAATTAGGAATGGGCAACATGACCATTGTTTATATTACCCTATTTTTATTTATTGGAGCCATGGGTAAATCGGCTCAATTACCTTTATATACTTGGCTTCCAGATGCAATGGCAGGTCCAACACCAGTTTCAGCATTAATTCACGCTGCTACCATGGTAACAGCAGGTATTTATATGATTGCTCGTTCTAACGTATTATTTTCATTAGCACCACATACTTTAGATGTGATATTAATTGTAGGAACTGCTACTTCATTATTTGCCGCAGTTATTGGTTTAAAACAAAACGATATCAAGAAAGTATTGGCTTATTCTACAGTTTCACAATTAGGTTTAATGTTTGCTGCTTTGGGAATGGGCGCTTATGAAAGTGGAATGTTCCATGTTGTAACTCACGCATTTTTTAAAGCATTATTATTCTTAGGAGCAGGTTCTGTAATTCATGCCATGAGTGGAGAACAAGACATGCGCAGAATGGGTGGTTTGGGTAAATACATAAAAATTACTTTTGCTACCTTCTTAATTGGAACAGTTGCAATTTCAGGTATTCCACCATTTGCAGGTTTCTTTAGTAAAGACGAAATATTAGCAACTGCCTTTGAACACAATAAAGTTATTTGGGGCTTACTTTCATTCAGTTCAATGCTTACAGCATTTTACATGTTTAGGTTAGTTTACTTAACTTTCTCTACTTCATTTAGAGGAACAGAAGAAGTAAAACACCATTTACACGAAAGCCCTTCAACCATGACTTTGCCGTTAATTATTTTAGCTGCTTGTTCTATCATTGCTGGTTTTATTGGATTACCAACTGTTTTGAGTCACACACATTTGTTCAAAAATTATTTAGGAAGTGTATTTGCTCAATCAAAAATTATTATGCCAGCTGGTCACGAAATAAGTCATTCAATGGAATGGATATTAATTGGAACTGCGGTTACTTTAGCATTGGTTAGTATTGCTTTTGCTTACCAAAAATATATGATGCAAAAACATGTACCTGCTGCCGATGAAGATGTGAAAGGAATAAGCAAAGTGGTGGCAAACAAGTTTTATGTTGACGAAATTTACAACACCGTTTTTGTTAAACCAATTATGTTGTTAAGTGATTTGTTTTTGGTTGTTGTCGATAAATTGATTGTTGATTTATTGGTTCATGCCATTGCATTTATCACCCAACAAATTGGAAGGGCGTTGCGCTTATTACAAACTGGACATGTTGGTTTCTATATGTTTGCTATGGTTATTAGCATGATTATTTTATTAGCAGTTCAAATTTTTGTTGTCATTTAATTCAAATACTCAAACTTAATGTTAACACTTATATTATTACTCATACCTTTAGTAGCAAGTTTGCTTGTACTATTTTTAAAAGGCGAATCGGTTAAATGGTTTAGCTTTTTTGCTTCCATTATTCAACTAATTTTTACATTTTATGTATATTCAGTTTTTCAAAATAAAGAAGCTGCCAAAAGTCTTTTAGCCATCAATATTGATTGGATAAGTTCCCCAAACATAAACTTCAATATTGCCTTAGATGGTATGAGTTTGTTAATGGTTTTCTTAACCAATTTACTCATGCCGTTGATTGTGTTAGCTGGTTTCAACAGAACACAAGAACGTAGCCATATATTTTATTCGTTAATGCTATTGATGCACTTTGCATTGATTGGTGTTTTCGTTTCATTCGATGGTTTTTTATATTATATATTTTGGGAATTAGCGTTAATTCCTATCTATTTTATATCGCTAAATTGGGGCGGTGTAAACAGAAGTACTGTAACTTTAAAATTCTTTATTTATACACTTGCTGGAAGTTTATTGATGTTATTTGGTTTCTTGTTTTTATATTGGAACACCAATTCTCATTCATTAAGCTGGTTCGATTTAACAGTAAATCATATTTGTTCGTGTAAACAAGGTTTCATTTTTTGGATGTTTTTTATTGCTTATGCAATCAAAATTCCTTTAATACCTTTCCATACTTGGCAACCCGATAC
>JBMOGB010000412.1:0-3260 GCA_049318585.1 Bacteroidia bacterium
TACCGCACTTATACAAAAGACGTCCAAATTAAGCTAATTGAGGAATTTTCGGAACTTTGGAGGAAGGGCTACGACACGAATTTAATATTATTGCAATTATCAAAAAAGTATTTTAAATCTAAATCCCGGGTTGATCAGTTGGTAAAAGCACGCCAACTTACCAAAACTTTAAAAAGAAATTCTGATATTTTAACCAATATAAACATTTAAGCCATGGATCCACAAAAAAGAATAATTGATCTTACAGTTTTACAACTGGCCGAAATCATCAAAGAAATTACAGAAGTAAGTATTAAGATGGCCTTATCGGCTCAATACAACAACGATCTTAAAAACAAAGTCCTTTCCATCAATCAGCTGGCCGAACTGGGCATCGTTGGAAAATACCATCGCATCAAAACATTGTTAGAAAATGGCGACATAAAGCAAACGGCAGATGGCAAAATCAGCGGCCTTTCAGTTTGGGAATATTTAAATTCTTCAGCAGCATGACAAAAGTAAATATACTGATCAGTTTCGAAGATCCCAAAAATAAGCCTTACAAAATAATGTTGGATCGTGAAATTAACAACGATTTCGATTTAAAAGCCTTACAACGTGAAACTTTTTTCATGATCGACACCGCCGGTAGTTTAATAAATTCATTAATCATTGAAAAACAGAAACAAGATGAAAGTAGAAGTTAACACCAAATCAGATTTATTCGGACAGATTATCGTTACCATTTCCAAAAAAGGTTTGTATTATTCGGCCGAAGTTTACAGCGAACAAGAAGCCCTGGAATACATAAAAACCAAATTAACAAGAATTGCAGCTGATACAGTGCGCAAAATGTACGAACAAAAAGTTTTCTTTTTTGCAAATGGCCGTTATAACACTACACAGTTGTTGGCCTTCCAGGCACTCAAAGAAGCTTTAAACAATGAACTAAGCCTTTCTTATATCAGAAGCTATATTTTACCAATTTTAAACGATTTACAACCACATAAAACCGCTTCACATTACAAGCTTTTTAATGATCGTTACAACTGGTTATTGTCTTTGTGCTTTAATTTAAGTTTCAATCAGAATGCCAGCGAGTTACGTCAAAAATATTTTTATGATCCTGAGCGTCCGGAAATAATCGCAGCGTAAATTTTAGAGGGTTGAAAATCAATTCATTAACCCTCTCTTGATAATATAAGCAATAACTGGAAGATTTTACCCCCAAAAAAACAGGTTTTTAAAACATGGAATATACCATCGCCGAACGATTTAAAAATAATCAAAAGTTTCAAGGAAAATTATCATGGAAACGCAAAGAAGCAATGAATATTAAAGAAAATATTAAATGCTTTGTATCCGATAATTTTAACATTGATCTTCCGGCCCAGGCGCCCAAGTTTAAACAAATGGCCGCCCATGGGTATAATACTGAATCTTACACCTATTTACGTGAAGAAGCCCAGGAACTGATAAAATTATTTTATCAGTTCAATTACTGCGGACAATCCTTCGCCAGTTTTTTTGAAGATCCAGGCGGAAGCGGCAAACATGAAACTTACACACTGGCGCATACTTATTCTAAACACCGCTTCGATCCGGTTTGGAATATGAGAAAATCAAATCTTATCAGATCCATTTATCGCAATTACTTAAAAGAAACCAAAGTTTATAAAAATTATCATCCTGTTCATATTACACTAACATTGCCACATGCCGGCGGCTTATACGAAGGCAAAGAATTTTACGCCGCCGAACTGATCGAAAAGTTTAACCTGGTCCGTAAAAAAAGCTTTTGGAAAAAAATGACCTACGGCGGCGAATACGGCGTCGAAATCAAAGAAAGCGCCAACAAGGCCAACGGCTTACACATCCACATCCACAGCCTTTGTTTTTTAAAAGAAAAAAATGTAAACCGCTTTAGAGCTGCATTAAAAAAAGCCTGGTTAACCGAAACCGGAGCCAGCCAGATATGGGTTGAAACTTTGTACTTCCACAAGAAAGACAGCGCCGGCCATTACATTAAAGAAATCCGCAACAATGCCAAGCTTACCACCTACGAACAAGAAGACGGCAGTTATACCAGCGAAGGCGCCGCCGTTAAAAAGAAATTTTATGTAGATCGCGAAGCCCGTGAAATAGAAAAACGCCAAGACCTTACACCCGAAGAAAAAGAAAACGAAATTTTAGGCTTTTACCTCCAGGCAATTTTGGAAACAATAAAGTATCATTTTAAATTTGAAGCCGTCAAAACCGATAAAAACAATTACAATGTTTTTTTGATGAACGAAATTTTAAAAAACACCAAGAAAAAAAGGCTGTACAGCCGCTTTGGTAATTTTTACAAGGTAGAAGAATTAAACTTCAACAAAATATCAAAGCCAACAGCCAGCCCCGAAGAAGGCGAACCCATGGCCGCCGCAGCAGAAACCGCCATCAATCCTTTTCTGATGGAAGCCGTCCCGGTTGAAAATACGCAAATAGTAATGTTTTATCCCGAACGACAGATCCGCCAGCCGAAAACTTCGCCCTTTGCTTACGAACTTATAAATTTTAAAGATAAAAAACCTTATACTTTTTTAGACCTGGGCCAGGGTATTAAAGTTATTTTAAAAAATCATTTTAATACAATATACAATAAATCCAGTATTCAGATAGAAGAAAGCCGCGTAAAATCGAAAGTAAACAAAGGCCTTAAGCACAATTTAAGGGATCCAAACGATTATTTGCCAACTTTCGCAGAATTAAGCCCCGATATATTTGACCACTTAAATATAAATTATAATCAATTAAATATCAATTAACAATCAATTACAAACCATCAAATTTTTAAAATTATGTTAGAATTAAATTTAATCGGAAATGTAGGCCAGAACGCTAAAATTGTAGAAGCCAACGGCGCAAAGTTTATCAGTTTTTCAGTGGGTACCAACGAAAAATTTAAAAATGCAGAAGGCGAAAGCGTTGAAAAAACTACCTGGGTAAGCTGTATTTTAAGCAAAGACAGTAAAATATTAGATTACCTGGTAAAAGGAACCAAAGTTTATGTAAGCGGCGATTTAAGCGTAAAAGTATATAAAGACAGCGAAGGCGTAAATAAAGCCGCCGTTAATTGTAGAGTGCGCCGTGTTGAATTATTGAGCAGTAAACCAGCAGAGCAAGGCAGCGAAGCAAGGCCGGAACCTGCCATCGATAACCAGGAGCTTAGCGATGATTTACCATACTAATTTTTTGAAAAACAGCGAGCCGGTAAAATGCCGGCTTGCTTAAATTTAACG
>JBMOGB010000413.1:0-3253 GCA_049318585.1 Bacteroidia bacterium
ATTTTTCCAGTAATATCAGTAATTATAAATTCCAAGTTGCGTTCTTCGGCTAAATTAATTTCAATATTTAGGGTTTGTTCAGCAGGATTTGGATAAACCAAATACGAATTTATTTTCCCTGAAACATTTTGGCAAGCTTCAAAATACTTACAACTTAAAGTAGGTTGATTGGTTGAAATGGCTTTGTATTCTTGCCTAATTTGATTGGCAATTTCAGTTGGAAGCATACTAAAAAAATCTTCAGTGGGTTCGTACCACATAATTAAATTAAATGGTTCAATGGTATCGTTGGTTTTAGCTTTCACTTGAATTGGAATATAATACTTTATTATGTTCATTAAAGCTGTTTTGTTTTGAATGTCATTACTTACAGAAACAGGAAAATTTCTAAAGTTTAAATCATTTTTTCTTAAATATGCTAATTCTTCTTTACTTAGTTTTTTATCAGTAGAATCAAGATTATGAGAATGCCAATTTAAACCATTTTCGCTTGTTACTAAAGTTGGAGCAACTTTAATTTGTGATTGGTTTTTAAAATAAACCATCAATGAATTAAACGTTTCGCCACCTAGCAAAAACTCCATACTATCTCCACGTTCTGTAATTGGAAGATTATAATATTCTTCTTTTGATATGGCATCAAAGTTCATACTGCTGCCCTTTTTTCCAATTTCTGTTTGAGTAAAGTTTTTACCTTTTGAATGCATTGGAAAACTTATTTTACCAAGCAAACTATAAATATTCAACTTTGCTAAAGACTCCTCATTTAGTTCCAATAAATTTACTTTACTATTTGTAAAAACATTCACATTTGGGTTAATAATTTCCTTCAACTTTTCTGTTGGTTCAAACCAAATAATATAATTAGAATCTACTTTTATTGGAATTAGTTTATTGACGTTTTCTCTGAAATATTTGCTTGCTATTTCATTTTGTTTGGAATTAGGAACACTGTCAGAAAACTGCATTAGGTAATGAATCTGTTTTATATGAATATCTGTTTTTGCAACTACAATGTATTGAGAATTTTTTGACTTTATCAAATTCCAAATATTTACATTATCATACAAATATGAATTACCATTTTTTACTTTAAGTCTTAAAATTTTAGTTTTATTATCGATGTTTTGGTAGCTTTTTAATTTAAACCCATATCTCTTTTTTGTAATATTTAAATCTTTCAATTGTTTATCATTTAATTGAATATAATTTCTTTGAAGTCTTGCCACTGTTAAAGAATCAAAACCTTTTTGAATAGATTTTCTAGTAAAACTTCTGTATTTATATAAAATTTTCTTGTACTCACTTTCTGAAGAAGTGCCGTATTTATATACTACTGCATTTGCTACATCATTACTTAAAGCTTCATAAAATTTAGCCTCAGTTTTGAACCAAAATATCAATTTCAAATCACTGCTATATTTGCCTGGAACAGACTTTAAATGAACCACAATTGGAACCAACTTTGATTCCATTTCTTTTAAGAAATCTTTTTCATATCCGAATCCATTCAAAAATTCAATAATTTGGTGGCTGCTATCTTTTTTATTTGTTGTATTTATTGCAATTGGAAAATTAATAATTGAAAGTGAAGAAGCCCAAAAACTGACAGAATTTTTTATTGATATTGTATCTTTTGTATAACCATGATTTGTAGTTCTACTCCCATGTTTTTCTACTTTTAAAGAAAAAAAAGTTTTGTGTGTTTGTATAATTCCATCGTTTTTAAAGTTAAAAAAAGTATCCGTTACATTTTCATATTTCAGCACATTTCCATCAGTAATAATACCCAATTTAGCCAACTCTTCATTGGTTAAAATTAAGTAGCCATTTTCATCAAAATAAGTCCGGTTATCCTCCATATTTGTTTCTGAAAATCTTGGAGTAGAATTAAATGGTTCAAACAATGGTGCATCTTGTTTACTGGCCGTTGTTGGCTGCCGATAGTTATCGGCACTCGCCAACAACATATTTATTGCAGGCGAGGACGCCTGCAATGGCACTTCTGTGATTATAGCCGTTGTTGGCTGCCGATAGTTATCGGCACTCGCCAACAACTTTTCTGTTGGAGACTTTTCCGCCAACGAATCTTTTATTGCAGGCGATGACGCCTGCAATGGCTCTAAAATACTGTTATTATTTTGTGTTGGACTAGGATAAAATCCTAACCACAAACCTGCTATTACTGCGCTTACTACAGACATAATCAAAATGTTTTTTAAGGTGAAAAATGATTGTTTTTTAACCAATAAATTTTTGTTGCTAATAATGACAGATACATCGCTTTCGGTTAGTAAAGGATTTTGCTGTTTTGCATTGTTCAATAATGTTTCTAATCTATTGCTCATACAAAATTCCTTTCCTAATTTTTACGGTTTTCTTTTCATCATTTTCAAGTAGTAATGCCAGTGTTTTTCGCGCTCGGTGAATATTGGTTTTTACACCATTTACACTTATGTTTTGAATGTCAGCTATTTCCTCCATGCTTAATCCACTTATTTCGTACCAAACTATGGCTTCGCTTTGCTTAATGGGTAAGCGTTGCAATGCTTTGTTTAGTTCAAATTTCATTAATGAACTTTCGCTGTTTGAATTGCTAGCTGTGTTTTCAATTTTGTTGGATTCAAACAAACCCCAAAACTTTTTCCGCCTTAGTTTTTTATTTACCAAATTGCTAGCAATACTGAATAAATAACTTAAAAAAGCAGTTTCATTTTGTAGTTTTTCAAAACTTTCAAATGCCACCAAAACCGTTTCACTTACTACATCTTTTGCCTCTTCATTATCCCAAACCAGTGTTTGCACAAACTTGCTCAACCGCGCATGCAACGGCTGATACAAACTCATAAAACGATCTTGTTTGGAAATATTTTGTTGCAAATTATTTTTATTGGTTACTTTATACCAAAACAACACAGATTTTCAAATTTTTGTCGGCTTCTTTTTGACTGTATCTTCATTTAAATTTTCAACCATAGATAAAACTATGCTAAAAAATTTTGCTTTGATACAATCAAAAATAATCACGCCAAATTCTTCAAAAAACTATATTGCTTTGGTATAGTAGGTTGCTTAACTAAGCTAAAAAGTTTCAAGCAGCAAACAAGTTTTTGTTATGGCTTTGGTTTTAAGGTTTTTAAAATCACAAAGATTGAAAGATTGAAAGATTACAAGATTGAAAGATTTGCTTATTGCCAATTATCTCCTTCGACAAGCTCAGGATGACAAGTTCTTATTGCTTATTGCCAATTGC
>JBMOGB010000414.1:0-3246 GCA_049318585.1 Bacteroidia bacterium
ATATGAATATTTACCAAACTAGAAACACGCGTTTTCATGTATTGCATTGATTTTTCAATTACCAAGTCCATGTTTTCTTCTTTTAAAACTGGTTCAGAGCCTATTTTACTAAATCGTTCGGTAATTAACTCTAATCTTTTGGTATCGTTTTGAAGTTCATCTAGTAAATATCCTTGTTCTTCTTTAGGTGTTTCTCTCAATAAATTTATCCATTCATTCAGCGATGAAATGGGCGTTCCTAATTGATGTGCAGTTTCCTTGCTCATTCCTACCCAAACTTGGTTTTGCTCGGCTCTGCGGCTGCTGCTTAACGCCAAATAACTCATAATGGCAAAGAAGCCAATCAATGCTAATTGAATGGCAGGATAAGCCTTTAATTGGGTTAGAACAATAGAGTTTTTATAATATACTAAATTGTAAAAATTGTTTTCAGCATCATAAACAATTTTTATGGGTTCATGCTGACTTTTCATTTCAAGCAGTTCATCATTTAAATAAGTAGTATCGAGTGCTTGAATTGAATCTAAATTACGGTATCCAATAATTTTGTTATTGCCATCGGTAAGAATAATAGGAATGGTTTCATTACCAGTAACTATATCCAACATAAATTCAATATTGCCTTCGGCTTTAGCCATTGATTGCGTAGCATTGGCCCACAGTTTTATTTTTTTTTCTTCCTCAAACGAAAGCTGTTTTACTAATTTAGTGGTGTACCAAATTGAGAATATTCCTATGCAAAGTGCAATGACTGCCAATGCCCGTTTCCACCATTTTTTTTGTTCGTATAAACGCATATATGTAAAAACGAAAATAGGAAATTTTTAGGATTATGGAAATTTTAAAAATGCAGGGTTTATCCATTCACCTTTTTTGGTCTCGTCATTGCGAGCGAGGCTTGGTCAGTTCGAGCGAAGTCGAGAACAGGTAAAATGTTCTCGACTTCGCTCGAACTGACTAATTGTTTTATTTGTCATTGCAGGTATCCTTGCCTGCAATTATTATTTAATTCAATGGTTTAAGTTATCAAGGAATCCCGCTAAACGGGACTACGGAATGACAGGCTGTTTTTTTTGGTATTGTTATTAGTCTTTTAACCCAAAATAACTTTCCCGCTCT
This sequence comes from Bacteroidia bacterium, assembly GCA_049318585.1. Taxonomy (GTDB): domain Bacteria; phylum Bacteroidota; class Bacteroidia; order UKL13-3; family UKL13-3; genus JAAFJM01. The sequence goes on from JBMOGB010000414.1 coordinate 1,120, forward strand.
TTGTTATAGGTTTGTTGTTATTGGGCAAACAGTAGAGCTGCACTCTACAAGTAATACATGTAATTTTGTCAATCTTACAAACTTTGTAATATTTGTAATCTTAACATTTTAAAGGCAATACAATTTTACATTAGCAAAACTCCAACAATAACTTATTTTTGTTCGATTTTTTATAACTATAAAACAAAATAACAACCAAAAACCTATGGCCGAATTTCAACTTGTAATGCCTAAAATGGGCGAAAGTATTGCTGAAGCAACCATTATAAAATGGCTTAAAAACGAAGGTGATTCTATTGCTATTGACGAAACTGTATTAGAAATTGCAACCGATAAAGTAGATAGTGAAGTACCAAGTCCTAAAGCAGGAATTTTAGTAAAAAAATTATACAAAGATGGTGATGTAATAGCAGTAAATATGCCAATTGCCATAATCGAATTGTCGGGAAGTGCAAGTGTTCCTGCAGCCGCACCAATTGCACCAGCCGTTGTTGAAGCGCCTAAGGTTGTAACCCAAATTGAAGCTACTGTAAGCCATGCCATCAATGCAGCTGCGCCTTTTACTGGTGTTGCTGGAAGCAATAAATTTTATAGTCCATTGGTGTTAAACATTGCTCGTGAAGAAAACGTGAGCATGAGTGAACTAGAAACCATAGCTGGAAGTGGAAATGAAGGCAGAGTGACTAAGCGTGATATTTTGACGTTTGTAAGCAACAGAACTGCTGGAACCCCTCAACCAGTTGCAACTCCAGTAGCCGCTCCAGTTAATGTACCAGCTGCTATTCCAACTCCAATTGCAGAAGCACCAAAACCTGCTACATCTGCAGCACCAGTGGCTGCTCCAAGTGTAAGTGGTGGCGATGAAATTATAGAAATGGATAGAATGCGTAAACTAATTGCCGACCATATGGTAATGAGTAAACATACAAGTCCGCATGTTACTAGCTTTGTAGAAGCCGATGTAACTAACATGGTTTTATGGCGCGAAAAAAACAAAAAAGCATTTGAAAAACGTGAAGGCGAGAAAATTACTTTTACGCCTTTATTTATAGAATGTGTTGCCAGGGCAATAAAAGATTACCCAATGATAAATTGCAGTGTAAGTGGCACCAATATTATTAAGAAAAAGAACATCAATATTGGAATGGCAGCAGCATTGCCAAGTGGCAACTTAATAGTTCCTGTAATTAAAAATGCCGATACCATGAACTTAATTGGAATTACCAAACAAGTAAATGATTTGGCTAACAGAGCAAGAGCAAATCAGTTAAAACCAGACGATATTTCGGGTGGAACATTTACTTTAACCAATGTTGGTGGATTTGGAAATGTAATGGGAACTCCAATTATTAACCAACCGCAAGTAGCTATTATGGCAACTGGTGTGGTAAAGAAAAAACCTGCGGTAATGGAAACCGAATTTGGTGATGTTATCGCTATTCGACACATGATGTTTTTATCGTTAAGTTACGATCACAGAGTTGTAGATGGTTCTTTAGGTGGAAGTTTTTTACGCAGAGTTGCCGATTATATGGAGCAATGGGACGTTAATAGAGAATCGTAAAGTTTAGACAAGCTCAACGACCATTCTATTTAATATTTAAAAAGCTGCTCAAATGGGCAGCTTTTTTTGTTTAGAATCTTACTATTAAAGTCTATATCCAATAGTTGCACCCATTCTTATTCCAAATCCTTCCATTACACTATCATACATTTTTTTAGCATCAAAAAATATATTAGTGCCAAGTGCAGGATTGTTCTTTGTGCTTTGGGTGTTATAATCTAGGCCTCCATAAAAATCAAACAATAATTTGTTTTTTACAAAAGCCCATTGTTTTCCTAATACCACTCCACCACCATAATTGGTATAAGGAATTGGTTGATGTTTTTTAATAGTATTACCAGTGTTGCCATCATAATACTCTTCTATTTGAAAAAAGGATATATCTCTATATCTAATAAATGGAGCTAAATATAAACCTTTAGCTAATGGATTACCTTTAAAATAATAACGATACTCTAAACCAATGCTGTAACCTTGTCCACCTCCATCTGTAGTTTTAAAACCCAATACATATATTAAGTTTAAGGAAGCTTTGTTACTAATTGACTTCTCGGCTTGAAGGT
>JBMOGB010000415.1:0-3242 GCA_049318585.1 Bacteroidia bacterium
TTAAAGTTTCAGCTACATCTGGATCGTCTTCAACAACTTCAAATTGATAATCAGGATTGTTATCATGTGAGAATAAATTTGTATTAGTTTCATAAGCAGTTGCAGTCCATTCTGCAACATTTCCACTCATGTCATATAAACCAAAATCGTTAGGAAAATAAGAACTTACTCTAATTGGATAATGACCACCATCGGAAACGTACTCGCCTCTACCTGGTTTGTAATTTGCCAATGAGCAACCTTTAGCATTTTTTACATAATAATTACCCCAAGGATAATGATTCTGATCTCTTCCACCACGTGCAGCATATTCCCATTCGTATTCTGTTGGTAATCTAAATTCAGTTACTGTTGGTTCATCTACATCGGTATAAAAACTATTCAAATGATTTGTTCTCCAATAGCAGAATGCGCGTGCTTGATGCCAACTAATACCAACTGCAGGATAATCATCATATTTTGGATGCCAAAAATAAACTTGAGCTAATGGCTCATTATATGAATAGGTGAAATCACGAATAAAAACTAAAGTATCAGGATATATTTTTACAATTTTTTCCTTTTTAAAATCAGCTCTAGAACGTTTATAAGCATCTTGGCGTTTTAACGCAGCTGCTGCTTTTAAATCAATATAATTGTATTTATATTCTAATTTACGAACATCTAACTGCTTTTGGCGATAATAGCTTTCAGCTTCGTTATAATACATGTCTTGCAATGCAGAAATATCAGCATTTTTATCAATTCTTTTATTATAATCTAAAGCTTGGTATGTATTACCAAATCCATCATCTACTTCTTGAGTAAACTCCAGCTTAGTTCTCATAAATGAATCAACAACTGCATAAACAAATTGACGATATTCATTATTTGTAATTTCAGTTTCGTCCATATAAAAAGCTGAAACCGAAATTTGTTTATTGGGAGCTAACATTGCCATTGGTACATCTTGTTCAGTTGCACCAATATGAATAGAACCAGTAGGAATATAAACAGTTCCTTGAGGTTGTGGGTGGAACCACTGTCTGCGTCCTTGAACGCCAGTAAGTTCACCATTATTAGAGCTGCAACCTACCAATGTTACAGCTACAATAATTAACAATATTGAGTTTATTTTATTCATTTTTTTATCAAAAATTTTTAAATACAGAAAGGCAAAAATATAATTTCTATTGAAAAATACAAGTTTATTAACAATAAAATGTAAAATGTATATTATTTAAACGTAAACAATATAATTTTATTATAAAATTCTAGTGTTTCTTATTGGAAATATTATTTTTGGTGGAGGTGTTTTAAACTTTATACCAAAACAATATTTTAAAGTTATTTCATGTGAACCTTGGCTATATGAAATAATATCACTAGTAATTAAATCGTAACTATACATCAAATTCACAGAGTTTGCACCTAAAGGAAAATTATATCCAGCAAGTACACAAAACTCTTGAGGAGTTCTATAAGTAAGTCCACCAATCAATTTTTGATCATAAATAGCTAAGCAGTTAAAATCAAAATTATGTTTTGTACCATCGGTTTTATATATAATATTTGGGTTAACATCAATTCTTCCCATTTGGTAAGTTGCACCAGTCATTGCATAATAATGTCTAACATGTTGTAAATTCATGGTAAAAGCATCTTTTACCAATTGTATTTTTGGTGCATTTATATGAGTATTTGATAAACCAAAATAAAAATCATTGAAAATGCTTAATTGAGGTAAAGTATAATACAATCCAAAATCTAAATTCAAACCATTTCCAGTAACATCTCCAGTTGGAACAAGAGGATCACCATCTTTTAAAGGAACTAATTTTGAACCATCAATTCCATCTTGAATAATACCAACACCAATTCCACTCGCTAGTTTTGCACCATTTCCAAAAGGATGAATATAAGCCAAACTTAAAGTAGGAGCTAAAGTTCTGTTAAATCCTAGCTGATCTTGCCAAATATTCAAACCAATACCAAAACGACCAATATTACCATGTATTCCAAAATTTTGACTAACAGGAGCATTACCTTGTCCAACAGCAATAGGTTTACTTGGGTCATCTTTATTAGTAAAAGCAGTTCCGCCACCATAACCAACCCACTGAGTTCTAAATGTTCCGTTTACACAAATTTTATCAGCAGTAGAGCCAGCAAAACCTGGATTATAAAACAATTTATTATTCATAAATTGGGTAAACTGTGGATCTTGTTGTGCTTTAGTTTGATTGGTTATAAAACCAAAAATCAATATCAATATAGTAAATTTTATTTTCATCAAGCGATATATATTTAAACATTACAGTTTTCAATAGTAAATAATAAAATGATATAAACAAAGGTTTTGAATGATAGATAAACGAAATTTATTTAACTAAAGTATATTTTAAATAACAAAAAAATAATAAATGCCTAATAATTAAAAAGTTTCAAAAAAAATCAACGAAAAAAAAGACAAATTATTTTTTATTTTTCTTTGTTGATTTCGACAATAAATTTATCAATTGCCCCTACCATTGATGGCGTTTCGGGAATTGGTGCTTGAATATTTGCAATTAATTTTTCATCTTTAATTGCCTTAATTGTGGTAGCACCCCAAGCAGCTATTACTGTATTGTTTTGTAAAAAATCAGGAAAGTTTTCAAATAAAGAACGAATATCTGCAGGACTAAAAAAAGCTATAATATCGTAATTTACATTACTTAAATCTTGCAAGTTTGCTGAAACTATTCTATAAAAATAAGCTTCCTTAAAAGCAATCTTACTTTTTTTCATGAATTTCTCAATGTCTTGTTTCCGCCAGTCACTACAAGCAAATAAAAATTTGTCTTTTGAGTGTGTTTTAAAGAGTGGGAACAATTGAATTTCTGTTCCTTTACCAATAAATACTTTCCGTTTACGAACTTGAATATATTTTGATAAATAATTTGCAATACTTTCGTTTACACAAAAATATTTCATTTCAATTGGCATTTCCAATTTCAAATCGGTACATACTCTAAAAAAATTATCAACTGCATTTCTTGAGTTTAAAATAATTGCAGTATAATCAAGAATATTAATTTTTTGCGCTCTAAACTCTTTAGGGCTTAAAGGTTGTACTTCAATGAATGGTCTAAAATCAATTTTTAAACTGTATTTTTTTGCAAGATCAAAATACGGAGAACGTTCCGTTTCTGGCTTTGGCTGACATACAAGTACACTTTTTACTTTTGTGTTTTTCAACTTAAATAGCTATTTAAAATTTT
>JBMOGB010000416.1:0-3217 GCA_049318585.1 Bacteroidia bacterium
ATTTAGAAAAGAAAATGAACTTTCCAGAAAACTTAAAATACACCAAAGACCACGAATGGGTTAGAATTGAAGGCAATGTAGCATTCATTGGTATCACTGATTTTGCACAACATGAATTAGGCGATATCGTTTATGTTGATATTCCAAGTAAAGGAAAAACGATTGCTAAAGACGAAGTTTTTGGCACTGTAGAAGCTGTTAAAACTGTTTCTGATTTATTTATGCCTTTGTCGGGCGAAGTGTTAGAGTTAAATGCAGACTTAGATGCAGCTCCAGAAAACGTAAATAATGATTGTTACGGAAACGGTTGGATGATTAAATGTACAGTTAGTAACGAAGCTGAAATTTCGGAACTAATGGATGCTACTGCATACAAACAATTAATTAATGCCTAATATTTTAAAAAATTCAACGAATGCCTTATTTAACTATTGGTTAAATAAGGCATTTTTGCATTTTAAAGTGTTACTTTTTATTGCTACATTTTTATTATTTAGGTTTGGTAAAATAAATGCGCAATCAAAAAATTATTTGGGAAATAACTTAACTTTTTTCATCAATTCTCAGTCAATAAGTAGGTTAAAGTTTAACGATTCAACTACTGATAGTAAATATAATTTCAGGAACAGTAAGTTTGTAATTGGTTATAAACACTCACTTTATTCAAACTTTATACAAAAAGACGGCATATTGAAATTTACTCAAATTAGCCTTTCTCCTGCTTTACAAATTGGAAAAGTAAATTTTGAAAATGACAATTTAAATAGAACGCTAGTAAATTTAAAACTCGGACTTTCAGGAATATTCCATACTTCAAATATAAATACCTTTTTAGTAGCTGCCAATGCCTTTGCAAACGAAGATGAATATACTTTACCCGAAGCTTCATTTAGGTATTCTGGAATGTTCATGTACATAAGAAAAGTAAACCCAAAGTTTTCATACAGAACTGGAATAACTTTTACTTATTTGTTTGGCGAACCTTTGGCTTTGCCAATTGTAGGTTTTAAATACAAAACCAGCGAAAAATCAATGTTAAATGTTACGCTTCCATTTGTTGTAAATTGGCGAAAACAAACTAAAGTTCAAAAACTATTTTATGGGTTTACTTTGAGGCCCAACGGTGGAATAAATCGTTATCAAAATAAGTTAAGCATTGATACAACAAATGTTACGTTAATACTAAGGCAAAGAAGTTATCAGTTTTTAGGCGATATTAGGATTGTAAATAAAACCAATTTGATATTGTTTCAAGCAGGATTTGTTGGAAATCAAAAAGTGTTATTTACCAATGAAAACAATAATAGTGTTGTAAATAATTTTAGTTTTAATGGAAGTAATTCTGTTTATGCAAATGTTTCATTTATTTGGTTTTTAAGTAAAAAAACCAAAAATGTTTCAAAAGTTATTGTCACAAAAAATTCAATTATTGAACCTAAAGATTCAATAACAGAAGATGATTTATTGGAAGATATTTGGTAGAAAATAAAATATTTTGAAAGGTGTAATTTTATTTTAAAGGCTCAAAACCTACCAAATTCATCACTTTTGTAGCTTTAGCTTTTACTTCTTCTATAGAGTTTGCCAGAACAGTTACATGTCCCATTTTTCGCATAGGTTTACTTTCTTTTTTATCGTATAAATGTAAGTAAGCTCCTTCAATTTGATGTAATTGATCTAGGTTTTTTATTGCATATGCACCCGAAAAACTTTTATCGCCTAACAAATTTATCATTGCCGCAGGCTTTATTAATCCTACACAACCAACTGGCAAACCCAATACTATTCTGGTTAACTGTTCGTATTGCGAAGTGTAACATGCTTCAATGGTATGATGACCAGAATTATGTGGTCGAGGAGCAATTTCATTCACCAAAATATCGCCATTTAAAGTAATGAACATTTCAACGGCAAACACGCCCGGACTTTTAAATTGATTGATAGTTTGAATGGCTACAATTTTGGCTTTTTCGGCTGTTTGTTTGCTTATATCGGCTGGGCTAAATAAGTAAGTTACCAAATTTGCTTCTGGCTCAAACTCCATTTCTACTGCATCGTAAGCCACTGTTTTGCCAAAAATATCTTTGGCAACAATGATTGAAATTTCTTTTTCGCAAGGAATGAATGCTTCTAATAAACAAGGCAAATCAAAAGGAATTAACGAATTATCATTCAATATTGCTTGACTGTTTAAAATGGTTACACCTCTTCCATCATATCCATCTGTGCGCGTTTTGGCAACAAATTTTTCAGTCTCTAATTTTATTATGGCTTCGTTCCATTCGCTTTTATTATTTACCAAAAAATAAGGTGCTGTTGGAACATGGTGTTCGGTATAATATTGTTTTTGCAATCCTTTATCCTGTATAATTTGCAACATGCGTGGCGATGGAATAATTGTTTTTCCATCGTCTTCCAGTTTTATTAAAGCTTCGGTATTTACATGTTCAATTTCAAATGTAAGTACATCGCTAATTTTTGCTAATTCATTTATTTTAGCTTCATCGGTTAATGAACCTTCTACAAATTCATGTGCTAAATGATAACAAGGGCAATCTTTTGAATTTTCTAAAATATTAACATTTACATTCAATCGCAATGCTTCTTCAATTAACATTCGTCCAAGTTGACCGCCACCTAAAATTCCAATTTTTTGTTTCAATAAATTCATTTCTGTAAATAATTAGGCTTTTTGTTGACTTAAAACTTTCATATAAAAACTTTCGTAAATAGGAACAATATTATTGATATCAAATTCCAAAGCCCTAGCCAAAGCATTGGCTTTAAATTGATGCAATCGTTCTTCGTTTTCTAAAATATAAATTCCTTTGGCAGCCATTTCATTTACATCGCCAACAGCAGCCATAAAACCTGAAATTCCGTTTTGAACTAACTCTGGTATTCCACCTGCATTACTTGCAATTACTGGAACCTGGCAAGCCATTGCTTCCAAAGCAGCCAATCCAAAACTTTCGGTTTCACTTGGCATTAGAAATAAATCGCAAACACTCAATATTTCTTCAACCGGATTTTGTTTACCCAAAAACATAGTGCTTTCGCATAAATTTAGTTCTCTGCTCAGCATTTCGGCATGATGACGTTCTGGACCATCGCCAACTAACAGTAATTTTGAAGGTATTTTTTCTCTAATTTTACCAAATATTTTTATCACATCTTCTACTCTTTTTACTTTTCTGAAATTAGAAGTATGTACAAT
>JBMOGB010000417.1:0-3213 GCA_049318585.1 Bacteroidia bacterium
TTCTACTCAGTTTAACTCTGTTTATTCAGTAATTGGAATGTTCAAAGATTTCAATATTTCTATCCAAAAAGACGATGTAAAACCAGTAATTAGTTTTATTGCAAATGTGTCTGGAAATTTACCTAATATAGTTAGAACAGAAATAAACAAATTATTTGTAGATCCTTGGGTAACTGCTACCGATAATATTGAAGGTGATATTAGTAGTAGAGTTCAAACTATTTCAACTTTAGATACAGCAAATATTGGTATTTATAGTATCAAATATTTTGTAACAGATTATTCTGGAAATACGTCAGATACTTTATACAGAACAGTAATTGTAGAATTGAACAGTACAGGTCCAGTTTTGGTTTTAACTCCTCCACTAATTTACACAGTAGAAGTTGGAATAAACCCAATAGAACCAGGCTTTACTGCTTTAGATAATAATGGTAATAATATAAATCAAAACGTAATTACTACCACTAATTTGAATATTAATAAAGTAGGAGATTATACCAGAACATACAGTATTACCGATGCGTTTAACTTTAACAAAACTGCAGTTCGCCAAATAAGAGTAAGAGATACAACAAAGCCAGTTTTAGCTAAAAGGTTTACAACATTGTGTTACAATCATCAAATAAATACTGCTTTTAATCCGCTAGCAATTATTACTGCAACTGATAATTATGATAAAACTTTAAGTATAATGTTTAGTAGTGGCGTAAATCCTAATGTTATTGGACAATACTTTGTGGTTTATAATATAACTGATTCATCAGGTAATGTCGCCAATACATTAACGTTAACTATTTGTGTTTCTGATTATATAAAACCATCAATTACTTTAACTGGCGAGTTAACAACTGAAGTTGAAGTGTTTTCTAACTTTACAATTCCAAGTGTTTCTGCTACTGACAATTATTGTGCAACCAATACATTGGTAATTGTTAGAACTCCCAATACATTACGCAATGATACTTTGGGAATATTCCCTGTTAAATTTGTAGTTACTGATTGTGTTGGTAATAAAGATAGCATAGTTCGTTTTATAAAAATATCGAAACGTAGCTTACCTGTTATTACTTTATTGGGAGCAAATCCATTGAACTTACCTCGTTTTAAAGAATTCCAAGAGCCTGGATTTAACGTACAAGACAATTATTATACTAATTTAAATGCTCAAGTTATAGTAGACCAAAGTAATTTAAGAAACGATATTCCAGGTATTTATTCAGTATCTTATGTGGTAACCGATCCTTCTGGAAATCGTTCAGTAGTAGTAACTAGAAAAGTAAACGTAACTAATTCGTCTGAGGGTGTAACTGAAAACTTATTTGAAAACTACTTTAGTATGTATCCATCACCAAGTAAAGGGATGCTAAACATAGACATGAAAAGCGAAATAGAGTTTACCTCAATTGATATTTATAATGTAACTGGACAATTAGTAGCTAAGTTTGAAAATCAAATACAATCAAAAAACACATTTGATTTATCGAACCAAAGTAACGGCTTGTATTTTGTAAGAATAAATACAGCTAAAGGAGTATTCAGCAAATCGTTTGTGATTACTAAATAAATAAACATAAAAAATGCCGACTCAAGTAATTGAGTCGGCTTTTTTGTTTACTAACTTATAAGGAATAAAAAAATAAACTAAACAGTTTTTTCTTCATCAATAACAACTATTGGCTGAGCTTCTTCAACTACAACAACAGGTTTTACTTTCTCAACTATATCAATTTTTACTTTAACAGCATTAGCACCTTTGTGAGTCATTTCAACTTCAAACGATACCTTATCGCCTTCTTTAACTTGATCTACTAAGCCATTTACGTGAACAAATACACTGTCTTGACTTTTCAAATCTTTTATAAAACCATAGCCCTTTGATTCGTTGAAAAAGGTAATAACACCTTTACGAATTAAATCAGCTGGTTCCTGCGCTGCTTGTTTTACTACACCAATCACCATGTCTTCTGCAATAGCAACTCTGCGTTTTTTAGGATCAGGAGGAGTGTTAGTAATATTACCGTTTTCGTCAACATAAGCCATCATGTCTTCTAAACTTTGGCCTTTTACAGCACTGGCTTTACGCTCCTCTCTCTTTTCATCTTTTTCTTTTCTTTTCTTAAGTTTAAGCTTTTCTTTTTCTTTTTTACTGAATGTTTCTTGCGATTTAGCCATTATTTATTGTTTATTGTTTAAAGCCAAAATTGTTTTACAATAGTAAGGCTTAAAATAAACACTTTATGACTTTGTAAAAAAATATAGGTCGCCAAATGTAGACTAAAAATTTGTTTTTATTTGCAAATCAGACAAATATTTTATTTTTTGAGGTTTTATACGCTAATTTTCAAAGGTAATATGAGTCTATTGCAAAGTAAAAGTAAAAATTTAACAAGAAATACGCTTGCTAATATTCATAAAACCCTTTGCCAGTTTTTCGTCCGTATAATCCGGCATCCACTTTTTGTTGTTGAATGCGGTTGGGTCTAAATTTACTATCTTGGTTAAATAAATTATACATGGAAGTAGTAACCGACAAATTGGTGTCTACACCAATTAAATCCATTAACTTAAACGGTCCCATTTTAAATCCAGAACTTTCTAATAAAGCGTCTATATCTTCAAAAGTGACAACTTGCTCTTCTAGTATTTTCAAACCTTCTACATAATAATGCCTAGCTACTCGGTTTACTATAAAACCAGGTGCATCGGCAGCCATTACGCAGGTTTTACCTATGCTTTCTATAAAAGTTTTGCAATGCAACGCCACTTCTTTATTGCTTTGCGCACCAATAATTATTTCAACCAATTTCATAATAGGAGCAGGGTTAAAAAAATGAATCCCAATAACTCTTTCTGGATTCGGAATTTTTGCTGCTATTTGCGTAATAGGAATAGATGAAGTATTGCTTGCTAAAATACAATCAGGTGCGTTGATAGCTGCTACTTTGTTAAAAAAATCGTGTTTAATATCTAAGCGTTCAATCACTGCTTCAATAATTAAATCGGCAACAACTTCATTGATATTGGTTGTAAAATGCAGGAGTGATAAAGTGGTTTCTTTCTTTTCAGTAGCTAATTTTCCTTTATCAACCAAAAACTGTAAACCTTTATCAATACTGGTTTTTGCTTTGTCTAAAACCAATTGGTTGATATCGAACAAAATGGTTTTAAAGCCAGCATTGGCGGTAACTTGTGCTATTCCCGCACCCATGG
>JBMOGB010000418.1:0-3199 GCA_049318585.1 Bacteroidia bacterium
CCGCTAACTCCAGTCGCAGAAATTACCGAACCATTTTTCACAATTGACTTTCTTGCCTCAGAACGGATGTTTGAAGCATCGTAGAAATATTTTTTTTCGTCTTTCACAAAGTGAAAAATATTTTCGTGAATATTTCTCAATTTATCTTTGCTACTATCTAAGCCACCTTTGTGTTTGTTCCAAATTACACTATTTCTTAAAACCCATTTTTGGTCGTCCATTAATTTGATAGCAACTCGCCAAGGAACTCCAATTAATTTTTTGTTTCTATATGTGTCACCAATATTTAGCCAAAATGAACCTGATGGTTTTAAAATTCTGTGCAATTCTTTAGTTACATTGCTTAAGTTGTCAATGTATTCAATATATGTTGCTTCAAGTCCTATACCACCACCACTATATTGTCTGTGTCCCCAATAAGGCGGACTTGTAATAATGCAGTCAACGGAATTGTCAGGAATTAATGCAAGCGAATTAACACAGTCACCTAATAAAAATAAAGGTTCTTTATCTTCATTAGAAATATATGCTTGTATGTCTTGTCTATAACCCATTCTTAATATGTTAAATTATTTCGTTCAAATTTACTGAAAAAATTGCGGTAAATTCAGGAAATGCTTGTTGTTTTGGCACTTTGTCTTTCGGTTGAGGGTTTCGCTACCATTACCGCCAACTTGTTTATTGTCCGCATACTTTTGCCCAAAACTTACGACAAGCCTCCCAATTTGGGTAGGATACCTGTAAGTTTCTTTGCCATTGTATTACGGTTATCATTCCACAAAGATACATCTTATTTAAATATCCAAATCATCTAAAGGGCTTTTTATTTCACTTATTTTTTTACTACTCACATGAGTATAAATTTCGGTTGTTTTACTACTGCTATGTCCAAGCAATTCTTGTATATATCTGATGTCGGTTCCCAAATTCCCCAAATCTTAAATCAAAAAAGGCTCGCCCACCGGGCAAGCCTTTCCAAATCGCATATTTTATTTTTTATACTGCAGGCTCCATCACAAATTTCTTTCTGCTTACCGTGCCGACTTTAATTTTAATTTCTCCCGTAATTGTTATTTTACCGTCGAGCATAATTTTATAGGTGTATTTACCTGCGGCGATGCCTGTTGCAGAATATTTTCCTTTTTCGTCGGTTTCAATGGTGATGGCTTCTGCATTTTCTTTTTGCAAAATGACCTGAACTTTTGCGAGGGGTTTATTGGTGTCTTTTTCGGTGATGGTGCCTTGCATTCCGGCTACTTTGGGATTGATGAGTTGGAGAATGGTGTCCCAGGTGAATAGTTTGAGTGTTTCGGCATCGTTGCGGAAAATGGACTGGGCGTCGTTCATCATTCCTCTGCCGGTGGTCATGCAGGCATTGTTGGCGGTTATTTTTGCTTTTGTTTCAACGCTTGTTTGACGGGCTTCTTCGTAATCTTCGAAGGATAGTGAAAAATCGTTTAAATGTGTATCGACCTGATCGTGAAAATCGTCGGGCATATTCTGACCTCCATTTTTAAGAGCGGTTTCGTTGGTGGTAATATAGCTTAGATTTTTAGAGCCTAATTGTTTAACACTTTCCCAATCGTTTTTAAGGGCTTTTTCAAAATAATCTTTTCCGGCTATTTTATATTGTGCTTCTCTGGCTTCCTTGCTAAGGTGTATTTCATCGATATAGCGTTCGGTGCTAACAAAATCGGCGACCACATTATCGGCATTGGCAGTTAATTCGATTCTAATGGCTTCGGCATCTCCGACATTGGCACTATGGTCTGGTAAGTTTTCGGCTGCGGTTATGGCTGCTTTAGCATCGGTGGCGTACTGTGCGATGTATTTTCCTTTAAAATTGGTGAAGGAAACTAGAAACAGGGCAAAATTATTCCATAGGATTCTTAAGCCTGCATACATGTCTTTTTGAGAGCTTCTATAGTTTGGGTCCATGATAACGTATTTTGATTTATTACATGGCGCTAATATACATTAAAAATTCATATAGTTGCAAATTAAATACAATAAAAAAAAATCTGAAGTATATTATATTCAACAGAAATAATTTAAGTAATAGAAAATCAGAATTATAGCATTTTATATTTATGAAATATTATTTTTATTATTTTTTATTACGCGGACATTATTTATTGAAATATTTTATTTTAAGAATAAGTATCGCCATTAAAAAGCCAATATATATTCAGAGATTATTATTGTTTAGTTTTAAAAATTATAGATATTCTGTTTTTTTATAATTGCAAAGCGATTTCCTGAGTCAATTTACTCCTTATATGGATGGATTTTCCGAAGAAATTAATGGGTAGATTTTTTTGGACAAAAGATTTTTTGTTATGGTATAACGATTTTCAGTTTTCCCGCAAGGACTTTCCATAAACTCATTGCGATATTCGATTTACCCGAAGTGGTATTCCATTAATTCGAATTGATTTTCCTTTAACTCTCAGCGATATTCGATTTACCCGAAGTGGTATTCCGTTAATTCACATCGATTTTCCTTTAACTCTCAGCGATATTCGGTTTACCCGAAATGGTATTCCGTTAATTCACATCGATTTTCCTTTAACTCTCAGCGATATTCGGTTTACCCGAAATGGTATTCCGTTAATTCACATCGAATTTCCTTTAACTCTCAGCGATATTCGGTTAATTCACATCGAATTTCCGTTTATTCATATCGGCACTCCGTTTATTCGCGTTGGCACTCCGTTTATTCGCATTGGCATTCCGTTTATTCAAATGGGCATTCCGTTTATTCGCATCGACATTCCGTTTATTCAAATCGGAATTTGCGTTTATGAGCTGATATATAAGTAGTTAATAAAAAACTTTCATTAGCAATAATAGGCTTTTTATTTTTGGCAAAAGACTTATAAGTTGAGCTAAATGGCTTAAATTCAGATGAAAAAAGATTAATTCTTTTCAAGCTTGACAAGCCTTATGAGGCTTAATATTAATGAGTGATCTAATTAAAAAATGCTCTGAGTTTTCCCGTTTCGGCTAAAGCCAATGACTAAATTTTATCATGAATCCGTTGACTAAAGCACAACTGCAATGAAATAATATTTCAATTTGAGGTAAACCCTCTTGGGACTTGGAATTTGAAATTTGGGTCTTGGGTCTTCTTTCAAGAAGTCTACTAGTCTATACGTCCCTATCTATTCACATACGACGTAAATAGAAATAAAACCTG
>JBMOGB010000419.1:0-3197 GCA_049318585.1 Bacteroidia bacterium
ATTAAGCGTGCAATAATAAACAAAATAAAGTGGAAGATTTGAAATAAGTTTGATTAGGTAGTGAGTTCAATTATAGATAAAGTTCCTTCTTCCGCTTTGGCGCATAGACGTCAACTTAAGAAGTAAAAAAAGAGAAACTCCAACGGAGTTTAATATTAATAGCCACCTGTGAAACTGGTGGTTAAAGGTATGTGTAAAAACAACGAAACCCCTAAATAATTGCGCTAAGCCCGAGGCTTAGCGCAATTATTTAGGGGTTTTCGTATAAAAGTCTGTGTTCGTTTTTTCAACGGGTTAAAACCCGTTGTTACAAAATGTTTCGTTCCTCTGGAACTCAATGTTTATAAATGTTTACAAGAAAAAACTATAAATAAAGTTGACGCATATGAGCTTTGGCGGAATCAGGATGACATTCCCGCACAATTCATTCAGAAACCAATAATGTGGGAGTCGTCTTGCTGAGGAACGAAGCATCTTAGTAAATCAATGAATATTTAGCTTTTTATTCCTACAAATTTCAAATATAAGTTGCCAATAATTTTTGTAATCTTGCAATCTTCTAATCTTTCAATCCACAAAAAATGAATTTACAAAACAAAATAGCAGTAGTAACTGGTGTAAGCAAAGGAATTGGCAAAGCTGTTTGCCAAAAATTATTAGAAAATGGCGCTCAAGTTTTTGGTTTTGGCAGAAACAATAATGACATTTCAAATCCAAATTACACTTTTATTCCTTGCGATGTTCGAAGTTTTGAATCAGTTCAAAATGCATTTTCTCAAGTTTTTGCTGCAAGCAACCAAACCATTGATATATTAATAAACAACGCTGGTTTGGGTTATTTTGGATTTTTAGAAGACATGCCTATTGAACAATTTCACGAAATGCAAGAAACCAATGTAAACGGAATTTTTTATTGCTGTAAAATGGCTTTGCCTAAAATGAAGGAAAAGGAAAGTGGACATATCATCAATATTGCTTCTACAGCTGCACTTGAAGGAATGGCGCAAGTTTCGGGATATTGTGCAACTAAATGGGCCGTTAAAGGATTAAGCGAATCATTGTTCAGAGAAGTACGCGATTTTAAAATAAAAGTAACTTGTATTTATCCTGGATCTACCAAAACCGATTTTTTTAGAAATAGTCCGGGAGTAAAACCCCACGATTATATGTTAATGCCTGAAGATGTGGCTGAAAATTTGATTTTTGCTTTACAAATGCCCGAAAATTTCCATACTGTAAATTTAGAAATTAGGCCATTGCAACCCAAAGGCCCAAAAAAATAATTCGTTGTTAGCACTTGTATTTATTAGGCCTTACAAATTATCTTGAAAAAAAATGATAAATAAATAGGGCTAAGTTTTTGGTAATTATTATTTTTACACCATAAAATATAACTAACAAAATGCCAACTTTACGTTTTAACGCTTTAAAAACTGCCTTGAGCAGAACTCCAGTATTAACAAAAGCTCCTTCAGACAAAGTTTCTGATTTTTACAATAGCAATGTTTTTAACGACAATGCCATGAAAAACTTTTTAAGCAAAGAAGCTTACGAAGCTGTTTCAAGAGCTGTAAAAATGGGCGAAAAAATTGACCGTGGACATGCAGATGCTGTAGCTTCGGGTATGAAAAACTGGGCAATGAGCCGCGGTGTTACTCATTACACTCATTGGTTTCAACCATTAACTGGTGCAACTGCCGAAAAACACGATGCCTTTTTTGAACCAACCGAAGAAGGTCGTTCTATGGAAAAGTTTTCAGGCGGAGCTTTGGTTCAGCAAGAACCAGATGCTAGTAGTTTTCCAAATGGTGGAATTAGAAATACTTTTGAAGCCCGCGGTTATACTGCTTGGGATCCTTCATCACCAGCATTTATAATGGAAGAAAGCAATGGAAAAACATTGTGTATTCCAACCATTTTTGTAGCTTATACTGGTGAAGCACTTGATTTTAAAGCACCACTTTTAAAAGCATTGCATGCTGCCGAAAATGCGGTTGTAGCTGTTTGTTCAAGTTATTTCGATAAAAATGTAACCAAAGCATCTATAAGTTTGGGAATTGAACAAGAGTATTTTTTAATAGACGAAGCCATGTATTATGCTCGTCCTGATTTAATGCTTACAGGCAGAACTTTATTGGGTCATGCACCAGAAAAAGGCCAGCAATTAGACGATCATTATTTTGGTTCAATTCCTCCAAGAGTTCACGATTTTATGGTGGATTACGAAACCGAAGCTTATAAATTAGGAATTCCTTTAAAAACCCGTCATAATGAAGTAGCACCTGGACAATTTGAATGTGCTCCAAATTTTGAAGAAGCAAATTTAGCAGTTG
The DNA here is from genome assembly GCA_049318585.1 of Bacteroidia bacterium. Classification (GTDB taxonomy): domain Bacteria; phylum Bacteroidota; class Bacteroidia; order UKL13-3; family UKL13-3; genus JAAFJM01. Next base: position 2,334 of record JBMOGB010000419.1, read on the forward strand.
ATCACAATCAATTATTAATGGATTTGATGGAAAAAGTTAGTCAACGCCATGGTTTAAAAGTATTGTTACACGAAAAACCTTTTGCTGGTGTTAACGGAAGTGGAAAACATAATAATTGGAGTTTAATTACAAATACTGGCGTTAATTTATTAGCACCAACTCACAATCCAGAAACCAATATTCAGTTCCTTACATTTTTTGTAAATGTGTTGAAAGCAGTGAACGATAATGCAGATTTATTGCGTGCATCAATTGCTTCGGCAAGTAACGACCATAGACTTGGAGCTAACGAAGCACCTCCAGCCATAATGAGTATTTTTATTGGAAGTCAAATGACGAATGTATTGGATTCTATCTTAAATGATAAGTCGAGTGCTAAGGTAAATACCAAGTCGAAGGAAGCTATAAACGTAATAAAAATTCCAGATATTTTATTGGATAATACCGATAGAAATCGTACTTCTCCATTTGCATTTACAGGAAATAAATTTGAATTCCGTGCAGTTGGTTCTAGTGCTAATTGTGCCAATGCAATGATTGTGTTAAACACAGTAATGGCCGACCAATTGAACAAGTTTAAAACAGAGGTAGATGCTTTAATTAAAAAAGGAAAATCTAAAAATGAAGCAATTTTAGCAACGCTAAAAGCATATTACAAAGCTTCAAAAAATATATTATTCGAAGGTAATGGATACAGCGATGAATGGGTGAAAGAAGCTGCAAAACGAGGCTTATCGAATGTAAAAACTACTCCAGAAGCATTGAACGCATACGTTTCAAAACAATCAGCCGATTTATTTATTAGAAACAATATTTTTAGTAAAATAGAATTAGATGCACGTTATGAAATTATGCAAGAAGTGT
>JBMOGB010000420.1:0-3162 GCA_049318585.1 Bacteroidia bacterium
TATTTATCATTCCATTTTATATAGTTGGACAAAATACCAATATATTTGAGCCTGATTCTGGTATACTTGAACTAAATTTTGTTACATTTCAGGAAGAAGTTGAAATATACAACTCTGACAGAACAGTATGGATGAATTTTTGTGTTAATGATCATAAAGCTCAACTGATGGATAGATCAGGTTATTCATTTTGGGATATTGAAGAAACTTATAGGAGGAACAAAAATTTTAATCCATATAAACAAATTATAAGCTGTGGGAAATTAATGTTTCAATGTACTGGAATTGAGTCAGGTTTTTATAAAGTTGTTGTAAATGAAAAGACAGGACTAGAAAAATTTATTAAAATAGAATCCCAATGGGTTTTTAAAAAGTGGACTGAACATTTATTAACTTCTGTATATTCAATTTCCTTTAATAAACTTTCAAATCCAATAAGGGTAGAAAATTATGAAAAGGCAAATAAATTGTTTTCAATTGGTAGCATTAAAAAACAAGAATTCAAAGTTATTGAAGTAAATAGTGAATGGATAAAAATTAGTTTTCAAATAAATGGGTCTAAAAAAACAGGTTGGATTAAATGGAAGAATAAGCAAAAAATTATTGTAATACCTAAATATATCGCTGATCAATAAAGACTGGCCATAATCGAGTGGACTGCCCTGTGCAGTAATAAACTGAAAGATAGATACATCGGTTTATTAAACTTTGGAGCAATTTATTCATTAGGGTATGCTAAAAAGCATTATTTTTGATAAAAATTAATAATAAACGGAGGGTTTTTAGACGATTTGGCGCTATGCGTAAATATAGAAAACTGACAAGTTATTTCATTTTTTTAAATATTGAAGAAGTAGATTTAACTGATAAATATAGATAAATATGAAAAAAATTTGCTTTTTATCCATTTTAATTTTCTTGTTGAATATTGCAAATGCACAGGACTGGAAATGGTTAAATCCAAAACCTCAGGGGAATAAATTAGAATGTATAAAATTTGTTAATGATAGTGTAGGATATTCTGTTGGAGAAGCTGGAACAATAATAAAATCTGTTGACAGAGGAATAACATGGGTAACATTAAAAACAGGAATTTCAAATAATTTGAAATCTATTTTTTTTATTAATGAGAATAATGGGTATGCTGTTGGTGGAGAAATAAATAAAAGCATAATACTTAAGACCATAAATGGTGGAGTTACCTGGACAACAAAAATTATTGATTCAATTTATTGTTTCTATTCTGTAAATTTTACTGATATTAACACTGGCTATGTCGTTGGACCTTATGGAATTATTCTTAAAACTATTAATGGAGGAAATACATGGATAAAACAGAATTCAGGTATTTTAGATAATTTGAATTCTATTTATTTTACTGATCCAAATACAGGTTATACAGTTGGAGGCTTTGAAGTTTTAAAAACTACAAATGGAGGTGTAACATGGACATCTCAAACTTTAAATTATAATAAGATACTTACTAATATTTATTTTGTCAATAATGATATTGGGTATATACTAGCAGCAGATCAAATACTTAAAACTACCAATGCAGGAATTACATGGACAGCTCAGCTCACTAATCCAAATAATACTGATTTACACTCGATTTTTTTTATAGGTGTCAATTTTGGAATTGTTGTTGGAAGTAGCAATGGTCCTTATTGGGTTCAATATACAACTTATAATGGAGGAATAACATGGTCATATAATTTAGTGAATATTCCGAGTGATATTAAATCCGTCTGTTTTATTAATATGAATATTGGATATGTGGTTGGAGAGAATGGTTTTATCTATAGAACAAATGATGAAGGTGGAACATGGAATGTTGAAAATTCAGGAGAAACTGATGAAATGAAATCTGTTTTTTTTGTCAATGAAAATGTTGGTTATGCTGTTGGTTATCTTGGAACCATTCTAAAGACTACTAATGGTGGTGAGTATTGGGATTATTCAAATTGGTGGGATAATATGCAGTCTGTTTTTTTTATTGATGCTAATTTAGGATATGCAGCTGGTATTAATGGTGGAATAATTAAAACAATAAATGGAGGATCAAGCTGGGAAGAACAGAATACAGGAACATCAAATTGGTTATATTCTATTTACTTTGTAAATAATAATATTGGATATGCTGTTGGCGGAAATGTAATTCTTAAAACAATAAATGGAGGGTCAACATGGACATCACAGACAATAGGAACAACAAATTTAAAATCAGTTTATTTTATTGATTCTAATATAGGTTATGCAGTCGGTGATAATATTCTTAAGACAATAGATGGAGGAACAAATTGGGAAGTTCAATATTCATCTCTATCAGAAATACTTTATTCGGTTTATTTTACAAATGCAGTCACAGGATATGCTGTTGGGGATTTAGGAACAATTTTAAAGACCAATGATGGAGGTCTAAATTGGAAAATTCAAAATTCTGGCACTTTCAATCATTTAAAATCTGTTTTTTTTACGAATACAAATAAAGGATATGTATGTGGTTCTCAAGGCAATTTATTAAAAACAATAAATGGAGGATTAGATTGGGTAACTTTAACTTCAGGAACTTTATTTGACTTAAATTCAATTCATTTTATTAATAATGATATAGGTTATACTGTTGGGAAAAATGGGACTATACTTAAAACTACAAATGGAGGAGGCGTAATATCAGAAATACATTATAACAATACAATTTCAATATACCCCAATCCAGCCACTGATAAACTAATTATAGACTTACTGCAAATAAAAGACCTACAAAACACAACTATATTAATCTACGATATACAAGGACAATTAATACTGCAACAAATTTTAGAACAACCTCAAACTGATATTAATATTTCAGCTTTTGCAAAAGGAATCTATATTGTGAAAGTAAATAATGATAAAAATACAATGGTAAGTAAGTTTGTGAAGGAATAAACAACTCTTTTATTAAAAAATCTGACCGTTTTATTTAATCCTTAAATGGGGTGATAAAATTAATTCCTCTTAAAAACAGCAAGAATACTGATATATCTGATAGTTTTAACTGTGCAATTTCTTAATTAATTAAATACTATTTTACCAAGTGAAATTATTTAGGCAAATACTTTCGGAAGTTTGGTTTAAATTGTGTAATTTTACAAAATATTATAATAAACGAATTAATAC
>JBMOGB010000421.1:0-3155 GCA_049318585.1 Bacteroidia bacterium
CAGCCGAACAAATTATGACAATGGCAAAAGACCCTTTATGTACGATTGGTTCACATGCTTTGCACCACAAAATGTTTCGTTATATGTCAGAGGAGGAAGCCCAAAACGAATTTAAAAAATCGCGTACTTATCTTCAGCAACTTTCAGGACAAAAAGTGGAATGCTTTGCCTTTCCTTATGGTCGATTGGTTGAAGTATCATGTACCAATATTAAACAACTAGAAAAAACCGATTTTAAATTTGCCTTTTCGGCAATAGCCGGAAATTTAAGTCAGCAATGGTTGAGTGGGAAGTATTATTTACCCAGGGTAAATGTTAGTGAGAGAGAAGTGGAAAATAAAAATAAATATAATTATGGAAAATAAATTATTATCTTTGATATTATTATCCTATTATAGTGGTGAAAGAATATTGACAGCATTTTACAAGATTAAAGAATTGCTCGATAAAGAAAATATTCCTTTTGAGTTTATTGTTATGGACGATGGCTCGAAAGATGATTCGTATAAAATTGCGTTGGAGTTAGAGAAAAATGAATCGAATGTAAAAGCCTATCAACTAAGTAAAAACTATACAAGTCACTATTCAATATTTGCGGGACTAACACTTTGTAATGGAGCTTGCGCTATGCCTATGGTTGATGATGAACAACAACCCTATTCAACTATTGTAGAGATGTACCGACTCTGGGAAAATGGGGCTAAAGTAATTATACCACATAGAGTTACGCGCGATGATTCATGGAGCAGCAGATTTCTATCTGGAACTTATTATAAAATTATGAATTCATTATCCGATGTAAGTTTCCCATTGGGGGGTGCAGATTTATATTTTATTGATAGAGAGGTGATTGATATTTTAGTTAATCGAATACATCATATAAAAACATCAAGTATAATTGAGGTTTTGAGACTTGGGTTTAATCCCATTTTTTTACCTTATGAAAGACCTTTAGGTTTAAATAAAGGAAAATCGAGATGGAGTTTTAAGAAAAAAGTAAACTTAGCCAAAGATACGTTTTTTACATCTTCAACTTTTCCAATTAGGCTTATTTTAAATCTAGGGCTGTTTTTTTCCTTTTTCTCTTTTATGTTGATTTGTTTTTATATCTACATTTATTTTTTTGGTAATAGCTCATTTTGGAGAAATACCTTGCCAGGATGGACTTCATTAGTAGTTTTTATTTCGTTTTTTAGTGGATTAATTTTATTTTCCATTGGAGTTTTAGCTGAATATATATGGCGTATTTACGAAGAAGTGAAAGCAAGACCTGGATTTATTGTAAAAAAGAAATGAGTATTCTTCTAATTATTGAAACTTTTTGGAAAAAAATAATTGGTTTTTCCATTGTTGGAATAATTGTAACATTATTTTCAATTCTCTTATTGTTTCTATTTATTCAAATTTTTAAGTTTAATCTATATATAGGATACGCTATATCTTATTTAATTTCAATTTTACTATCTTTATGGCTCAATAATTCATTTGTATTTAAAAGTGGCAAGATTAATTTTGAGAAGATTTATAAATACGTAGGAGTGTATTTAATTAGTATGCTAATAGGTATGTTAATATTAATCCCACTTGAATTTATCTTCCCTCATATTGGGAAATTTTGGTTAACTTTGATGTGTGTGCCAATAACTTATACTTGGAATTTTTTCTTTGCAAACAAAATACTAAAATAATTTAATTGTCATTTCAATTTATGAAAAAGTACATGAAAATCTCTGCAAGCATCTTCTATCTTTTAATAGTAATTGTTCCACTCATTATATTATCATTCGATGTTTATCCAGCAACCGATGATTTTGGATTTGCAGCTTCATTACGAGAAAATGATATTTGGAGCATATCAAAAAGTATATACTTTACTATGGATAATAGGTTATTTGGAAATTTTCTGACTTTATTATTTTGTAATAGTGATTCACTAATTATTCATAGGATTCAATTTATTGTCTTTATTTTGATATTTTTCTCTTCAATATATTTTATGTTTACCGAAATAAACAAGAGATTCATAAAATCTGATAAAACTATTATTCTTGTTCTCTTTACAATTTTCTCCTTCGTTTTTGTTGCTTACAATCCTGGTATAAACGAAGCTTTTTTTTGGTATCCTGGAGTAGCTGTATGGTCTTCGAGCATAGTGTTTTTTAATATTTTAATTATTTTCACATTAAGGTATTTAACTTCTAAAAAAAACAAAACTATTTATTTTATTTTAATGTCGTTTATCATGTTTATTTTGACATCTCAAAATGAAATAATGTTTCTCCTTATGTTTCTAATATCAGTAATTCTTATATATTTTTACTTTCATAAAAAAGGAGCGAATTTTAAACCACAAATAATTTTTTTATTATTCATATTAGCAATTGGTGCTGCAATTGTTCTATTTGGACCAGGCAATTATGAACGGTTAAAATTCATTTCAGACAAACAACCCGTTTCATTTCTAAATGTAATAATCTCTAATGGATTATTATATCGAAAATTGTTTTTTCTTTCTGATGTATTGATAATAAATGCATTACTTTTGCCATTTTATTATCATCTTACTTTCAATATATTTAAGTATATTAAGCCTTTAAATCTACTGATCTTTAGTATTATTTTACTTATTATTTTTATTACACCTTCTTTAATTGCTAAAACATTATATACCTTTAGAATTCAAAATGTTATACATTATTTTGTCTTGATAATTATTACCATAAACTTCGTTAATCTATCAATATATTTACGAACAAATAGAATAATTCAACTAAAATACTCAGATAAATACCTTACAATCATTGTTTTGTTATTTTCAATGACATATTTTTTACAAAAGGAGAGTGTTTTAAGAACCATATATTCTGATATCCTTTCTAAAAAAGCAGACAGATTTTCTACTGAAATGCAAAATAGAGCAGACACAATTTTAAATTCAGAAAATGACACAGTTTATGTTTTGCCAATAGTAAATAAACCCAAAAGTATTTTTATCGATGATATTTCAAATGACCAAACAGATTGGCGAAATTCTGTTTACAATTCATATTATAATAAAACAATCATTCTAAAAAACAAATGATTATTTCATCCAAATATCTCATTCCCAACCCTGATGTATCGGTATTTATTATTACTTACAATCAGGAAAAAAC
>JBMOGB010000422.1:0-3138 GCA_049318585.1 Bacteroidia bacterium
ACTGATAACAAACAATTTAAAGCTCACCCCACGTGTGGGGTTTTAGTGCAACACAAAGTTATTACCACCTGAAGCATTTTTAATTGTACCGAATTCGGTATAATTAAAATCGGGATTGTACATAGCTTCCCATTCGCCAATATATTCTATGGTGTTTTTTAAGCTCAGCCATTTGATAATTACAACATCTTCCAACTGACTGTGAGCCATATCAGTAAGAGAAATAAAATCTTCATTATTTTTCGAATAAATCAGTATTTCCTTGTCTTCAATGTTTATGGTTTTACTTTTGGTCATTTGTTTTATGCGTTAATTATGATTTTCGTTTTATTGAATTGAAAAAACTGTCGGACTTTTAAAGGTTACGAATTCGTAACCTTTAAAATCGGGATAACCAATTGCAAAAATACGATTTTATTTTAGTTTTACTATGTCTAATTGAAAAACTATTTTAAAATCCATATAGATTAAATAAATGCCATCAAATTCAATGCCTGTTTATATTCTTATGCAAAACAGAATCCAATGATTTCAGTTATTGAAAATTCGTTTTTACAGAAAAACTACGATTGTTCATTCATTCTCAATAATAGTTACTCTGCATTGTCTAACTTAAGTTTGAAATTAAAGTATTCGCATACTGCAATGCTATAATTCAAATGTGTAAGTAATCTCTTGGCTTGATCACTTCCCAACCTGAATGATAATTTATCGTCAATTACTAAGATGATTTCAAACTCTTGAATTACTCCACTGCTACATGTTGGCTGAGTCGTTTGGAAAGAAACGAATTTACCTTCGAGAGTTTCTAATAAATGTACATTTGCTGTTTCTGGAAGTTTTACTTTTGTCATAATGATTTTGTTTTAATTGTTTGTTGAATAATATATTAATTTTAATTATCAGATCCTTGTTTGTTAACTGATATGAAGTACTGAACCTTCAAAGTTGCTAATCTTTATCTATTTTTATCTACTTTAGATATAATCATTTTTTAATTCTGTAGCCAATTTTATATATAATAGATAATCAGGGCTATATGAACAAATAGACAGATATTCTATTCAACAAACAATAAATGAAAAACAGTTTCTTCCATTTAAAGCGGATTTTTCAAATCCGCTTCCTGTTGGGAAGTATAGGACAAGCTGCCAAGAATTCAATTTACTTTTAATTTAATATAAAAAAATGGCACCTATAAAATGCCATTATTTTTCTTATATATCTGATTATCAAATTATGCATTCTAAATAGATTTTGATTGTCAACCTTTTAAATGTGTGGATATCCACATTCATTTTCTTGCAACATCAAACACCTTGTATAGCAACTCTTTATACTCAATCTCTTGCCTTGAAATTTTGACACAAAATTTGCCTTGATACTTGTTAAAATCACGAATAAATTCACGAATAGTTCTAAATTGTTGCTCGGTTATTTTTTTATTCACAAAATCACTAATTGTTGCTGAAAGAAATGAGTCTTTGCCTTCATTAATAAAAATAGTTGCCCTTTCAATTTCACTTTTACGCGTGCCTTTTCTACCAATTACATCTCTTGTAAAAAACAGGTTTCTCCATTCAGAATAAAACCTAGTAACCAATTTATCGATATTAGAGTCAGTAAAAAACTTGTCACCTCTATCATTATGTCTTCGAAAGCAGGTTTCTATTCGTAGAGTATTAGTCTTATAATCTCTTTGATTTGTAGGCTTACGCTTCTTTTCCATCATTTCCCATCCCTTATCGTATATTTTAAAGTACTTTCTAATATCTTTGTACTTTTCGGTTGTACGTTGACGATTTATGTGATAGTTAGCATCAATAAACATCAGTTTATTATAAGAGGTTGGTAAATGCTTTACTTGTTCAATAAAAGTCAATGGATCATAACTCACATTTAGATTAAGCCCTATTTCAAACTGAGTTATCCTAACTTTACTGGACTGAAGTCTATTTTCATATAATAGCATCTCAAAAGCAGATTTTGCTTCAGACACAGTAAATAAGTTATCGTTTCGCAACTTGTCGTAATTTTTATAATTCCAATATTTATGAAGACTGGTTTTCAATGTAAGAAAATTCCTTTTAATAGTTATTTCTATACCACTAATTTTTGAATACTCACTACTTCTATATTCTACCTGAGTACAATCTGTATTTGTCCACACGTGCAATAAATGAAGGTGTGATAACCACAGACACTCTTCATTTGATAACTTAACACGTATGGTAATTTTGTCAAACATTTTTACCTCCTCCGTTTAGAATTGCTTTTACCTCACTCATTTTGTATCGTCTTTTGCCACCGACTTCTACAGGTACAAGGTAATTTCGTTGAGCCCATCTCCACAACGTGCTCTGGTTCACCGACAATATTTCACATACTTGCTCCCTTGTCGGGTAGGTTTCTGCCTTATCCGAAATTATTGCTTCTTCTAATTCCCTTCTTGTCGTCTGTATTAATTCATTGGCGAAAATTTGCAAATCTGACAATCCAACTGTGATATTAATTGTTTGTCCGCTGTTTAATAATTCTTGTAAGTTCATTTTAATAAGTTTTGAAATTTCGTCAGCGTTCAGGGGGTACTAATCCCGCTCGCCTCGAAAGGCTAAGTACATTCCTTTCGTTTTATGACTTTTCAAAAATACTAATGAGTTGCTTGGGTGGGCGTAGGGCAACAATTGAAATAATACAAAAAAAATAACACACAAATAATTTAATATCTGCGTGTTATACTATCTTTGAAAAAATATTTTTGGGTAATACTTGGGTAGACCTATATATTCATACTATTTTATTGCATTTGCTTTGTTTTTCCAATTAGAAGGTGCGTTAATTCCACTACATTTGCTTGGCTCTGTATTTATACTATGAGCAGTATTCAAGTACCAACCATCTACTGTAATAAATTTACTTAAAATATAAATTATATATTTCAACTTGGATTTACTTTTTATTTGTTTCGAGTGCTCATATAATTCTGTGAAATTTGCGTTATTAATTGCATTGATAAAATCCACATTAGAAAAGGATTCCTTTTGCAACACTTTTGTCTTAACACAAAAATCATATATTTGTACTCATAGCTGTCCGAACAAACGGTTAAAAATATGTCAATATAATACCATTAGCCTG
>JBMOGB010000423.1:0-3135 GCA_049318585.1 Bacteroidia bacterium
CTATTTTTGAACACTTAGCCATCGATCCACCGTATCTTGGTTATACTAACCGAGTTGAAACTAATAAGGCGGAACACCATAGCTTGATTAAAATAAATGGAAAATATCCATTATTATGGGATAACCCCAGCGTGCTAGAAGGAGACCAAGTAAAAAAAAGTGTAAAAGTGAAAATGCACTACTCAGAACCATTTGGTCAACCCTTCCAACTAGATCCTAATCCTTACCTTTTTTGGTTTATGCCAATTATGTATATCAATCCAGTTAGGAATGCTGTTTTTGGCGGAATAAATTCAACGCTTAACGCAATAGATAAACTATCAAATGCTGTAGGCTTGGCTGTAGGTTCAACTAAACCAGAACAAGCATCCATAGAACGAGAAATAAGCACACAGGAAGCTGGAGGTAGTTTATATTACTTAATGATTGATAATTGCGAATCGAAGGAAACGTTAAGTAATTATGAATTTGAGTATAATTTAAATGGAAATGGAAATTTTAGCGAAGGTTCATTTGATACCACTGGAATAAATACTGGTAAAGTACGTTTCTATCATCCTTGTAAAAACGGAAGAAAATGGGGACTTAAAGTATCTACCGTTGCACTTACCACTAATGGTAGTATTAATTATGATAAAATAACAACATATAAAAATACAAATAGAAGTAATGGTTTTATCTGTGATCCAATAAATAATTCTTCAATAAGCAATACTAATTATTATGGTGTACATAGTACCTTTAAGGCAAAAGCCACACGAACTATTCCTTCTACCATATTTCAATCTGTACTTATGCCTTATAGGTGTTTAGATACCCTAACTGGTGAAGGAATAATAGGAATAAGAAATTTTGTGACCAACGAATATGCCGCTACAGTTTTGGACAGCCTGCAACCTGATAATCATATAAATTTGCATGTTGTAAAAGAGCCAAATATAGACAGTATAACAATAAACGATCCTTTTCTAGTAAATAATAATCACAACTTTATAACTAATGCAGATAGGGCTTTTTTAAGCATTTCAGAAAATACAACTTTTGTTACAGGTTATTGTAATGCTTATACTTTTTTTAGAAGTGCAAGAATTGAAAATGGTAAAAAGTTAATGTATAACGATACAGCTTTTATAAAATCAAACAAAACTTGCGAAGCATTTTATAAACTAGTAGGCAAATATCAATACCAAGGCTATATTCAATGCGATAGCATAGATTCAGTAAGTTTTTACTTGCCTGATTTGGATAGTAACTATGCAATGGGTGCAAATGGAAAAGGGCTTACTTATGTATATGATACTTCCACTCATATTATTACCTTAATAGCACCTGTTGGTTACACTCAGTTTTTAATTCAATTGGCAGACCCTTGTGTAATGAATTGTTATTTCCCAACTGCTACCGATAGTATAAAAAACACTTTCGATTTTGCAATTGGTATTCCACAATCGTTGCCTTATAAATTAACCATTACACCTCCTAATGGCTTATTAAAAATAAGGAATGCAAGTAAAATGCAAATTTGCCCTCAAAAGTGGCTCAGGAATAATGACAGCTTAATTATGGAAGGTCCTTGTCCTAGAATTCCAACACGACCAAGTTATATAATATGTCCTGATGTTTCAGCAGGAGGTGTTGGTCCTAATATTGAAATGTTGGACTATAATGATAAGTCGGAAATTACTGTCAGCGATTATGCTGCTTTGATATTAGATAGCGGTTCTTATACCCGCTTTGGTAATAACACCAGATTGGTTGTTATGCCATATGGAAGTTTAATTATTCGTAAAAATGCCATTGTAGATATTGGTGATGAAAAGGGTTGCGGTTATGCTGAAATTATTTGTCATCCTAATAGTTATGTTCAATTTGAAGATTCAGCAAATATTAAGTTTTGGAAAAAAGAAAATGACACCAATGACATACATGTTTTCTATATTTCTGTACTTCCATCACTAACTGCTACTCATGCTGGTATTGAACCAAGTATGGCCACTATGTTAACTAACGTAGATGCTATACCAGTAGGTACTCCTGCACCTATTTGTAATGTTGCACAAATTAGAGCAGGTTATGGTATCAATAACCGTGATTGGGGTTTTGCAAATTTTGCTTTACCTAAAGCTTGGGCATCTATTAGTCAAGATACTTTTTGCCCTGGTCAATGTCCAACCATTGATTTTGATAGAATGTTAAACGATACCAAACGAAGTATTAAGTTTTGTAGAATAGACACCAATTATACAGTATCTCCTCCAGAAGCAATTTTCAATACTTGCATTTATCCTGATATTAAAGGTGGAAATGGTGGAACTATTGGAGGTGGTGATTTATGTGATACGCTTCAATATATAGGACCTGTAACTATTTGTAATACACAAATAGACGACCCTGGAAAGTGGTATCGAATTACATTGATAAGTTACAATGATTGTGGTCAAATGGATTCTATAAATTTGTATTATTATAATCAACATGTTTTAGACCCAAGTTTTAGTTTAGCACAAACTGGTTGTCCTAATAATATACAAGCTTATGAAAATAGTGATTCTATTAGCCGAAAATACAGAGAAAAAACAATTTGGCATGTACATTTAATTGATACTACAAATACCAATCTTTTTGCACCACAAATTCAATATGGTGGCGATTGGGAATATGATAATTTGGCTTTTCCTGATACTTTTACTTTTCCTAATTTTAGATGGTTTGGTGGTTATAAGTATGCTGTATCTCATACTGTAAGTACCCATTATTGTGGTGATACTACTTCTTGGGATTCCATAGTTATTATTCCAGGTGCTTTTATTAAATTAAGTCGACCAACAGTTTTTGGTCAACCTATAATTGGAAATACAGCAGTACAATTAAACGGTTATTTGAGTAATGCTGATAGTTTTACTTGGAACCCTACCACTTGGCTTGATTCAACAACAAGTTTAACACCAATTAGTATTCCAAATGATAGCATTACTTATATACTAACTGCCTATAAAGATGGCTGTACAGCGCGAGATACAGCACACATAAAATATAACCGATATGCAAATGCTGGATATAGCGACACATTATGTTTTGATAGTACCCACAGCACCGAAACATTGGTTGGTTTTCCTTACGACATGAGTTTGTTTT
>JBMOGB010000424.1:0-3132 GCA_049318585.1 Bacteroidia bacterium
GAGTTTATATTTGTGTTTTAAATGCTATGTTTTCTATGTATCTATGTGGTTCAAAATTTTATTAGATAAAATAGAGTTTATATTTGTGTTTTAAATGCTATGTTTTCTATGTATCTATGTGGTTCAAAATTTTATTAGATAAAATAGAGTTTATATTTGTGTTTTAAATACTATGTTTTCTATGTATCTATGTGGTTCAATTTTTTTTATATGGTAAAATGGAAATTAGGTTTAATGTTTGTCTTTAGCGTTTTTTTGTTTGAAACAAATGCACAAAATTACCCAAAAAATTATTTTCGTTATCCCCTAGATTCCTTGCCTAGCTTAGTTTCTCCTTTTGGTGGCTTACGCGATAATCATTTTCATAGCGGCATGGATTTGCGCACGAATCAGCGTGAAGGATTGCCAGTATTTGCCAGTGCCGATGGATATATTTCTCGTATAAAAATTCAAAGCATTGGATACGGAAAAGCCATTTATATTAATCATCCAAATGGCTACACAACGGTGTATGGTCATTTACAAAAATATACAGGAAAAATAGCCGAATGGATTCAAAATTACCAATACAAACACCAAACATTTGAGTTTGATTATGTATTTGAAAAACCTTTGTTATTGGTAAATAAAGGTGATAGTATTGGCTTAAGCGGTAATAGTGGTGGTAGTTCGGGTCCACACGTTCACTTTGAAATAAGAAACTCTAAAACAGAGGAAATTATCAATCCAACATTTTTTGGAATAATTCCCTTTGATACTTTTAATCCAACAATCAAAAAAGTATTTATTTATAAATTTGTAAGCGATGGTTTATTGTTAAAAAAAGAGTTGAAAATAGACCGTTCCCAAACTATTAAACTCAACGAATTTGCTAATGAATATATTTATAAAACACAAATTGAATTAGATGAGGATCAATATGGTTTTGGAATTGAAGCAATTGATTTTATACATAACCAAGAAGACGAAAAAGGGATTTATGAATACAATTTAAAATGGAAAGAAAAACTAGTATTCAAACACACTTTAAATCAATTTGCTTTTGATGAAAGTAAATACATCAATGCACATATTGATTATCCATTTTATAAAACAGAAAAAACACGTATTCAAAAATGTTTTGTTGATGACGGAAATGAATTTTCCACTTATCAATCGAATGCTGGAAAAGGTAAGATTTTTTTGAAAACAAAAATGCTAGATACGCTCACTTTTCAAGTGTTGGACAATAATAAAAATTCATTTGTTTTATATGTTCCAATTAAAGTTATTGGTAAAATAGCTGATATTGAAAGAGTAAATTATTTAAAAAGTTTAAAAGGGAAAAAAGTGTTCTTTCCACTAAAAAAGAATATTTTAAAAACCAAAGATTTTTTGTTTGAATTTGAAACTAAATCACTTTATGATACAACCTTTTATGAGTTTGATGTTTTAGCAAAACAAAAAAATACATTTAGTAAAACGTATAAAATTTTTAACCCAACTGCACCCATTCATAAAGCTGCTGATATCACAATAAAACCTATTAAAGTAAAGAAAGAATATGAAAGTAAATTGTTACTTGGATATTATTTTAAAGAGGAGAAAGATTTTAGAAGTGCTGGTGGTAATTTTGACAATGGGTTTGTACGCGGGAAAGCCAGTAATTTTGGACATTATTTTGTTACCATTGATACCATAGCACCAACTATAAAGCAAGTATTTTTAAATACTGAAGAAGCCATCAACGATAGTTTGCATTATTATTTTGAAATAAAGGATAATTTTAGTGGAATCGGGAAATATGAAGGTTACTTAAATAACGAATGGATATTACTTGATTTTGATGCTAAAAGCAATATGCTTACTTATCATTTCGATAAAGTTTGGAAAAATCAAGTTGCTCAAAACAAAGATAGTAAGCTTAAAAATACAGCTATAATAAAACCAGAAGTACTTATTCGTGTTATTGATAAGAAAGGAAACATGGCTGAAAAAACTTTCGTAATGCCAATAACTTTTTAAATCAACAAAAATTAATCAACCAATATGAAAAAAATAGAAGTAGGAGATAAAGCTCCAGCATTTACAAGCATAAACGAGAAAGGCGAAAAAGTTTCTCTAGAAGATTATAAAGGAAAGAAATTAGTTTTATATTTTTATCCTAAAGATTCAACACCTGGATGCACAGCTGAAGCTTGCGATTTAAGAGATAATTACCATTCTTTTCAAACACAAGGCTACGAAATATTGGGGGTTAGTCCTGATACCGAAAAATCACATTTGAAATTTATTGCCAAATATGAACTACCTTTTAGTTTACTAGCCGATGTGGAACATGAAGTAGCCGAAGCTTTTGGAGTTTGGGGCGAAAAAAGTATGTATGGAAGAACTTATTTTGGCATTTTACGCAGCACATTTGTAATAAATGAGCAAGGAATAATTGAAAAAATAATTGAAAAAGTAGATACAAAAGCACATTCCAAACAATTGATTTAGTTAAGAATAAAGAATAAGAAAATTCGTTTTTGAAAATAAATCAAAAAACCACTTGTATTTTTACTTTTTTCTTTTACTTTCACTTCAAATTTAAACGATTATTATGCCTACCCAATTTATAAGTAAAATGAATAAAACCGAAGCTGGTTTTCATTTATTAATGATTTTATCAAAAGCTGACGGAACAATTGAAAAGTCTGAAAGTCATGTATTATTAGAGTTTTTAGAACTAAACTTTAAACAACCAATTGATTTAATAAAAGAACAAGCTTTTTTGATGGCTTACCCAATAGAAAGTGTAATGGATCATTTTTTAGAAACTGCAGAGCAGTTTTTTAAAATATCTAATGCTACCGAACGAAATAAATTGCTACAATTTGCAATGAAAATATGTATGGCTGATGAAAAAATGGAAAAACAAGAAAATAATTTTATCAATGCATTATACGATGCTTGGGGATTAGATTAGCCAATTTATTTATAGTTTTTGCTTCAAAATCGTTGTTTTTCCAACGATTTTTTTTTGCGTAACTGTTTGGTATTATTCTATTTTAAAATAAAAACAGTTTTTTTTAAAATATTACTTGTATAAGTAAATAAGAAAATTATATTTGCACCCCCTTTAAACGGGAAAAGTCCCAAGCGGCATTGTCT
>JBMOGB010000425.1:0-3117 GCA_049318585.1 Bacteroidia bacterium
GCCTTTTCTGCTGGTAAAGCTTTTTCGTTAAAATCGCCATTTATTTCACCTTCAAAAACCATTGCTTCCGATTCTATTTCGGCCAACTTTTGTTGGTTCATGTTATCGGCAGTTCGGTTATGAGTAGTTAATGTAATCAATCCATCTTGATACTTGGCAGCCTCAGGATCATAACGTTCTTGAAGCAATTCAAAATCGTAATCGTCCATATTATTATGCCTAATATTATTTAGCAAATTAATAAAACGCTCTTCTTTTTGTCGGTAAATTTTATTAAGTTCTAAATGCGCAGGATTTAATTGTTGGTATACTTCAGAACTAAAAAAGAACGGACTTTTGTAGTACCTACTCATCAAAATCCATTCGTTTTCGCTGGTAACTGGAGGCAACTGAAACATATCGCCAATCAATAAAACTTGCACACCACCAAAAGGCAATTGATTGCGCCTATAATATTTTAAAGTTTCGTCTATACAATCCAGCATATCAGCCCTTAACATACTTACTTCATCTATAATCAGCATGTCGAGTTCTTGTAATAACTCTATCTTTTCTTTGTTAAACTTTACGTTTTTAAAATGAGTGTATTTATTTACACATTCTACTTGTCCAAAACCATGATTTGCTTCTTTTATAAATGGCAAAAATGGCAATTGAAAAAACGAATGCATGGTGACTCCACCTGCATTGATGGCTGCTACTCCAGTTGGCGCAACTACAACCAAACGTTTATTACAAGTATTTTGAATATGTTTTAAAAAGGTAGTTTTTCCAGTTCCAGCTTTCCCAGTTAAAAACAAACTTATATTGGTGTTTTTTACTAAATCGCTAGCAAGGTTAAAGGTTATATTGTCATTGTCATTTGATTCGATTACACTCATAGCTGGCAATGATAATATTTAAAAACAAGAAGATTTTAATAAATTAATTATGGCTTTCAAAAATCCAAGCATCAGGATTTTCGTTTTCATTGATGTTATTTAGTTCTGAAATGGTTTCAGCTAAATCGGTATGTTTTGAATAAGTTACGTAATATTTTAAACCTTTACCCTTTGCATCTGGATTGATTAGTACAGCTGCGTTTTTAAAACCATCTTTATTAAGTTCATTCACAAATTTATCAGCTTTTTGTTCACTTTTAAATGCGCCTGCAATGATATAATACAAATTTGCTTGTACGCCAGTTTGAGTATGCTTATTTGATGTAATTTCAATATTTTCAACTGGTTTAGTTTCTACCACTATTGCTTCGTTTTGCACTTCAATATCCGAAACTTTTGTCAAAGAATTTTCTGTAATTACCAAAGATTTTGAAAACTCAAATTCAGGAAACATAATATTATTGAAAGTGGCTTCTTTTTTAGTGTTTTCAGGATTATAAATGGATAATAAATCAGCCGTATTTAATGGTTTGCTATTTGTTTCAGTTGTTATTTTTGGTTCAAAATTTACCAACGATTTTATTTTCGAACCTAAATTCAATTGCTCAAATTTATTTCTGATAGGCGTTAAATTTCCTTCTTGTAAAAAAATGTAAGCGTTTAAGCCTAAAACCAATATCAAAAAAGTTCCAATAGCAGTAAAAGTTAAGCCTTTTCTTCTATTTCTGGTTTTTTTAGTTTTTACTATTTCAGAATCAATGTTAGAATCATTTGTATTTTCATTACTTGAATCTGAAGTTATGAATTGTTTTTCTGATTTTTTTTCTGAGTTAAGTAAATTTCCACTTGAAATAATTTTAGTGGTTTTATAAGTACTGGCTTGGTTTAATTTTACTGATTCTAAACCAAAAGATTGAATCAAAAAATTAGCAGATTTTTCAGGTGTAAATAATAATTTTCCTGAATTATTAAGTATAAAATTTCCTAATCCTACAATATTTAATTGGCTATTATTTTTCAATAATTGATTGAAATTTAAAATTTCAATATCAACAATTTTTATAGCATCTATATAATCAATTTTTAAGTAATCAGCTACTTGTGTAACTAGTAATCCATCGTTTAAAGTAAGTTGAGCATTGAAAGTAATGTGCTTAAATGGTGGATTTACAATTCCTGAAACAGGATCAATTAATGCACTTTCTTGATGTGCAATAAATCCGCCTAAGCCTGGAACTATTACACAATTGTATTTGTGCAATAAGTTTTTTACTAAAGTCCATATATTAACTTCTGAATGCATTCTTTTTTATTTCTCTTTCAAATATAATGTCGCAATCTAAACTTTTACAACAAAGCTATCAACAAATTTTTTCAAAAAGTAAAAAAGTACAATATAAATAGAGGTAATCGTTTATAAAATAGGTGGAAAATTATTACAGTAATTTCAATTTAGCGAATTTTAAAACAATCATTTTTTTACCAAACTCTTCAAATTCTATTTCAGCTTTTTTATTGTCGCCAACTCCATCTAAAAGTATTACTGTTCCAAAACCAAATCGTTGATGTTCAATTTTTTGGTTGAGCTGAATGTTTTTGGTATCGTCACCTATAAAATTTGGATCAACTGGTGGCGGAGCTACAGCAGCCGGTTTTGTTGGTGTGTTAAACCGTTGGCCAACTGTTGAAGGTGTTGATTTAGCTGTTGGCGACAATGGTTTTCCAAATCGTGAAGTTTGAACTGTGGTTCTGCTTTGAGCAGTCATTTCCTGATTTCCTTTGCTAAAAACCGCATCCATTTGCAAATATTGTGGATCCAATTCACTTAAAAATCTACTTGGTTCCGCATTATTTATTGTACCAAATTTAAACCTACTGGTAGCAAACGAAAGTGTTAATTTATTCATGGCTCTAGTAATGGCCACATAAAATAACCTGCGCTCTTCTTCCAGTTCTTGTCGGCTATTCAACGACATTTGTGAAGGGAATAAATTTTCTTCCAATCCAACTATAAATACATGCTTAAATTCCAATCCTTTTGAAGCATGGATAGTCATCATGGTAACTCGGTCGTTATCGGCAGGATTATCATTATCGGCATCGGTAAGTAAAGCAATATCGGCCATGTATTCTTCCAAAATGCCATATTTTTGAACGCCATCATCGTCCACACTGTCATCTACACTGAACTCTTTTAAACCATTTAAAAGTTGTTCCATGTTTTCATATCTGGCAA
>JBMOGB010000426.1:0-3112 GCA_049318585.1 Bacteroidia bacterium
GATATTTGGGAATAAACATCAGCATTATTTTATACATCCTTTTTTCAATTTATAACAATTTTCAAACTAAAAAATAAGAATATAGGTTGGTGACGACACCTGACCTGGGCAATTAGCTCCTATAAAACAACAAGAAAGCGACTGTGCAAACAGTCGCTTTTTTTATGCAAAAAAACACTGTTGAGTTAAATTGAAATGTTTTATTAGTATAAATAAAATAAAATTTCTAAGATTTATTTTTTAAAATTACAATTCATTGAATTTTTTTAATAAATTAAACAACTAACTATACCTTTTTTTGTTTCTTTTGTTGTGTAAAAACAACAATTTAAACAATAATTCGAAAAAGAATAAATTTTAATGGTCTATTTTTCAAACCATTAAAAACACCCCCCCCCACATTATTTGTTTTTAACAAAAACTTTACGTTTAGTTTGCATAACTAATAAAAGCAAATTATGAAACTAAAACAAATCATTTTTTTACTTACACTAATTACTACTGTAAACATTCAGTGTAGTAAAACACCGCCTGGTAGTAATAACACACCTACTATTGCCTGCGACAGTACTAATACTGTTCTGATACCAGAAGATATGAAAGCCCGTTTTTACTTTAAACAAGGAACTTACTGGATTTACAAAAATATTGATAATGGTGAAATTGATAGTATGTGGGTTTATATTTCAAATAATGGAATAGGACCTATAAGTAAAAAGGTTCATGCTTTTGGATGGAATAAATGTTATGAATCATTTTCATATGAAATGCATAATAAGACTTACAGTGTAAATAATTATTATATTAATTATGGTATCTCACTATACCCAAAAGATGGAAATAACCTTAATAATGAACTTTTTGAAATACAACAACTGTCACCTTTAAATAATTATAAAGGAAGTTACCATATATATGTTGAAGGGGTAAACTATTCTAATCAACAAGGTGCAGATATTAATTATCTCGATTCTATCGTAAACGATGAAAAAAAAATATTTAAAAACGTACTGAACATTTACTATCCCAATGGAACTTCAAGTGATATATATAGCAATATGTATTATGTAAAAAACATAGGCTTGGTAAAATTTGTAAGAAGCAATGATAATAGTACATGGGAATTAATAAGATACAAAATTAATCAATAAAAAATATGAGAACAAAACCAACCTTTAAAAAATTGCCATAACTGCAATATTTATTTTTACAACTATGGCTATTAATGCCCAAAATGTTGTATCTAAAAACAATACAAAATGTAATGCTAAATCCAATACAGCTTATGGCGGTATTATTAGCAAAGAACATGCTAGTAATTATGGTTCTTTTGTTGTAGATGCTTATATTATAGCCAAAGATACCACTTATGTTGATTCACTAAATGTAGAACTTCCTGCTATATTAACTTTAAGTTCAGTTAACAATTTGCAAGGTGTAACTATTTTTAGTTTTGATACTGGTTATGTATTACCTGGAGACACCTTATATTGCAGTATAACCGTTTCTACTAATGCCCAACAATTACCTTATTACCCTAAACAATTGGCTTTTTATGGTAAAACCCATAACCTGGCTGGAATAAGTGGTAGTTTTAAAATTACTGGAGTTGTTTATTTTACACTGTATAATACTTTGGAAATTTGGAGTATAAATGATTTTCATAGGCAGCCTCGTGTATGGACGATGGAAAAAAGCCCAGAACCAGATAGAACATACATTTCAAAGGAAAACATACCCGTTTCCAATTTATTTCCCGAAGCTTTAATTACAGCAGAATGGCAGCGCAATTACTGGTTAAAAAGCGTAACTGGTTTACCTTATAAAATTAAAATGAGACCATTACACCCTGATACAATTGCAGCTATGAAGTTAAAAGATAGTATAGAAAGCGGAACTAGAGGACTTGGAAAAGGCGGGTTTACTTGGTATCAAAGAAATATGTATGGTTCAGTAACAGGCACTATAAGGGCTGGTTATACCAACGATTTAAATTCAACTCAAACATTCAACTTAAAAGGAATAACTGTTGCAGCTTATGATGAGGATAACCTATGGAATGATTTTTTAGGTTCAGCAATAACTGATGAAAACGGAAATTTTACTATAAATTATGACACCTACCAATGGGAGGAACATATAGAACTTTTTGTAAGGATTTTAACATCTAATAGTGGCACTGGTGTTTATCAAGATGATAATAATCCTTGTTTATTAAATGATGTTTATGTACTTTCAACAAGTAATGTAAATGTAACAGAAGGACATCATGTTACTGATATTGGAGCTTGGAACTTACCAACACCTGCTAGAGAGCCATTTAAAATATTAAATTGGGCTACAAGGGCACAAGAGTTTGTAAATACACAGGTAGGTTCAGTTCCGAGAGATTATTTGAGAATTTTTTGTTATGGAGCTGGTTCCGATTTTATAAATTTTCCTTGTCAACGGTTACGACTTGAAGACGAAGATGTGAGCCATGAAACAGTTATTTGGCATGAAATGGGTCATTATTTAATGGATAACTTGTCGGGCGCACATATTTCAGCAAATGGAAATCATATGTTTGAGCATGAAAGTATTTTTACATTAGCATGGAACGAAGGATGGGCAACTGGTTTTATGAATATGGTTGATCAGTATTACAGAAATTTAGATGCTGAATATGGTTGGTATGCTTTTACGGAAAGCGGTCAGCAAAATATCGGAGGTACAATTTTTATTAACCGTATTAACACAGAAGCAAGAAGCAGATTGAGACTTGAAAGTGGTACAGCAAGAAATGGAATGAAAAGTGAATACCATATTGGTACATTTTTATACGATTTGTATGATGGTCCAAGTAAATTTGCAAATACAGAACCATCATTAAGCTATGATGATTCTCCAAATTCAACTCACACTACAAACTTAATTAGAACGGGTTTTGACAGTCCTTTAACAGACGATTTAGAGCTTACACCAGCTCAAATATTTGCACCATTAATATTTGCAAAACAATATAGTTTTGGTGTTTATAGCATTAACCAATATTACAGATTGTTAGTAAGACAACTTAATGATTGTGGGCAACCTCAAAAAGTACAAAAACTATTAACACAAAATGGTATTT
>JBMOGB010000427.1:0-3109 GCA_049318585.1 Bacteroidia bacterium
AAGCCATTCTCTTGTAAAAAGTTAATTCATTCATGGTTTTTTAGTTCCAATTTTCCTGACTTCTGACTCTTACAATTTTTGCTAGAAATTTGAATTCCTGTTCACTGAAAACAAGCATTTTTTAAAAAAATTAGGGTTTTACTACACTATCGTCTATTTTTGTGATATGTTTCCCGTCAGAAAAGTAAAGACAAAGTCTCAGGATTAATTGTAATACAAGTTGTTCAATATTATGGACATAGAGCAAAAATTGGGCATAAAGGGCTTTTGTACCGATTTATCTAAGCATGAATTGACCAATGCAAGTAATATAAAGATATCATCAACTTTGGCATGTAGGCAATCTTTTAGTATGAGTAAAAATGATTTACAAGCAAAACCAATTTATCATAATAAAGAAAATCCTATACGCTTACATGTCCTAATATGCCTAGTTGCATTAATGTTAGAGAAGTATTTATTTAAATACACATCTGTCACTTAGAGAAATTGGTTTTTTTAATTTGGAATATCACAGAATCCCATATTCAAAATAAACATACAAAAGAGATTTTTCAATATAGCTCACTAGCAAATGAAATTATTAAAAGTCTTATGGCATAACTTATAATTCATTGGAATTTAATATCTCACTATTTGTCAGAAGTCTGGAATATAAAAAGTGTTTCCCTAATTAATTTTATTCAATTTTCCATTTTCGAAGCACAATCTTCAACCTCGATCTTCCGTTCCCGAATCGTTCTGCTCTCAAGATTTCGCTCTGCTCAACTTCTGTCTTCTGTCTTTCTCAGTTAATCATTTATTCAGTTATTCATATACACATTTACGCATTTATTAACCGTAAGGCTTCCCTTATAATTTGCTCTCTCCTATTCCGCATACTCTTGGCTTTGATTATATAAAAGTAATACCCATCGCCGCCTGAAAAAGGAGATAGATAAGCAATTGCATTCACTATAGTTTCCTGCTCTGGTGTAATTAATTTCCATCAATATCGAGAATATTGGAGAATCCGCAAAAGGAATACCACTAATATAAGTGGCGAAAATTTCGCACTTTAATTATTTTTTAATCGGACTTTGATACGGAAGTTGAAAAGGCGTGAATTTATCCTTATGTTTTTACATAATATATAACAATAAATGAAATTATTATGTACATTAATGATATATTTTTCTATTTTTGCAACTTTATTTAATATAATATGTTAATATATTTTTAAATTATTAAATATATGGGAAATATTCGGACAAAAGCAATCAATATTGCAACCAACAGGAACGGAAATTCTGTAATTATGCCAAATTATGATAAAGTTTCGGCAATATTTGGCGAAATGACATTCAATAACGAAAGAATGCAACAATATTTGAGTAGCGAAACCTATAAAAGAGTATTAAACGCCATTGAAAATGGTGAAAAAATTGACCGTAAGAGTGCAGATGAAATAGCATCGGCCATGAAAATATGGTCAATTTCGAAAGGTGCCACCCATTACACCCATTGGTTTCAGCCATTAACCGGCAGTTCAGCCGAAAAACACGATTCATTCTTTACCATGGATAATGGAAAAGCTGTTGAATTTTTTGATGGCAGCAGTCTGATACAGCAGGAACCCGATGCTTCCAGCTTTCCGAGCGGTGGCATACGTAATACATTCGAAGCCCGCGGATATACCGCCTGGGATCCTACTTCTCCTGCTTTTATTATTGAGAAAACACTTTGTATTCCTACCATATTTGTATCTTATACCGGCGAAGCTCTCGATTATAAAGCGCCACTGTTAAAAGCACTGCATTATCTCGACTATACGGCTACAAAAGTAGCTCAGCTATTTAATCCTTCAGTAAAAAGTGTAAAAGCAACCCTGGGTATCGAGCAGGAATATTTTCTGGTAGATGAAGCTTTGTACAATGCACGCCCTGATTTAGCACTTACAGGCAGAACCCTTTTTGGTCATGCTTCAGCAAAAGATCAACAGTTGGAAGATAATTACTTTGGCAGCATACCCGAAAGAGTAGTTAATTTTATGAAGGATTTCGAATACAATGCATTTTTGTTGGGAATTCCGTTAAGAACCCGCCATAACGAAGTAGCTCCCAATCAGTTTGAATGTGCACCTTTGTTTGAGGATATAAATATTGCAATTGATCACAATGTGTTGTTAATGGATATTATGAGTAAAATTGCCAGAAGACACCATTTCAGAGTATTGCTGCACGAAAAACCTTATTCAGGGATTAATGGTTCGGGTAAACATAATAATTTCTCATTAATGACCGATACCGGTGATAATTTATTGTCGCCCGGCAAAACACCAGAATCTAATTTAAAATTTCTGACCTTCTTTTTAACAATTATCAAAGCCGTACAAGCCAAAAATGATTTGCTCCGGGCATCTATAGCTTCAGCCAGTAACGATTTGCGATTGGGCGGCAACGAAGCACCACCGGCTATTATGTCGGTATTTATAGGCGAACAGCTAACAGCCATTCTTAATGCCATTGAAAAAAGTAAAGATTCTATTGTAAGTGATAAAAAGAGCAAAAAGCGCTCAAGCCTTGATATTTCGCATATTCCTGAAATATTGCTCGATAATACTGACAGAAACCGTACTTCACCATTTGCATTTACCGGTAATAAATTCGAATTCAGAGCTGTTGGTTCTTCAGCCAATTCGGCAGCACCAATGATAGCATTATTAACCATGGTAGGTGCTCAATTGGAAAGTTTTAAAAATGATTTTGACAAAATGCTTGTCCGAAAAGTTAAAAAAGATGAATCCATTTCAAGAGTTCTTAAAAAATATATAACAGAAACCCGTAGTGTCAGATTTGATGGTAATAATTATAGTCAGGAATGGTTAACTGAAGCCAAAGAAAGAGGTTTGTCGAATATAACTTCAACACCCGAAGCACTTAAAACTTTTGTAGATCAGGATGTTGTAAGTATGTATGAAAAATCAAAAGTATTGTCGCATCGTGAACTCGAAGCCCGTATGGAAATAAAGCTCGAAAATTATACCAAAAAAATTCAGATCGAATCAAGAACTATCGGTGATTTAGCTATCAATCATATACTTCCGGTTGCAATACGCTATCAGAATATT
>JBMOGB010000428.1:0-3100 GCA_049318585.1 Bacteroidia bacterium
CCCTGGGATTTAAAATGTATGTTAGTCTATTCAAATGATATCAGCGAAAGCGGAAATTCAAGTTTTTATAACGAAAAGAAATCATTCTTAGAAGGCAATTATAGGGAATTTTTTGCCAGAGATTTTGATAAAACGGAAAGGACTTCTTTTGCAGTATGTTTCAGAACATTGAAATATATGCAGGTGAAACTGACTATAGATAAAATGCAGAAGTCCAGCCTTTACAATTATGAATTTGCTATTAAGAATGGAAATACCACGCTTTTACCCGACATCTTTAATTTTACCGATATTCAAGTTGGGATTCGTTATGCTTACAATGAAAAGTATATGAAGGTCCGTAACAAACTGATGCCTTTACCGACAAAATATCCAATCGTATGGCTTAATTATACGCATGGTCTCAAAGGTGTTTTTATGGGAGAATACAATTACCAGAAACTTGAAGTAAAAATTGAAAAAAGTTTTTATACCAATTATTTGGGAAAAACTACTTTGACAGCCAATGCCGGAATTGCTGATGATAATTTACCCTATATGATTCAGTTTGCTGCTAAAGCTGGATATAACGATGCCTACATTGACATTCCGAACACATTCAACACCATGCGTTACAATGAATTTGCAACAAATAGGTTTGTGTCTTTGATGTTCAGGCATAGTTTCGGCAATCTGCTTTTTAGCCTTAAAAATTTCAAACCCGAAATAGTTGTATTAAGCAATGTTTTAATTGGAAGTATGGATAATATCAGCAATCATAGAAATATTATTTTAAGAGCGCCAGATAAGGGCTATTTTGAATCGGGTTTATGTCTTAATAATCTGATAAAAAGTGGATTGAGCAGTTTTGGATTTGGCGTATATTATAGATACGGTGCTTATTCATTGGGCCGATTTAAAGATAATTTATCATTGAAATGGACATTGTCGCTACCCTTATAGCAATTGAAAATCTGTTGAAGCATTCTTCATTTTATTATTCAATAAAAAGTCAAGCAGAATTTTTGGAATAATATTAAAAGGGCCTTTTTGCTAAAAAAAGATTTCTTAGTAGATAAAATATCCATAGAATAAATTGATATTGTTTATAAAACCAGTAGAATGTTTATAAATAATTTTCAAACACAATACATATTCATTTTTAATAAATATTTTTGCATATCAATTATTCCAACTATGCATTTTGATTTAATTACTGATAATCCTACTGTTAATATATTCCTTTATATTTTTTACGGAGCGGTTTTCATTCAACTTTTTTATTATTGGGCCGTTTTCAGCAGACTGTCTTTTCATAAACCCAAGATTCAGTCGCGAACTCATCAGGCTGTTTCTGTGGTTATTTGTGCTAAAAACGAATACCATAATCTAAAAGAAAACCTCCCTCTGATTCTTGAACAAGATTTTTCTGATTTTGAAGTGATAGTAGTAAATGATGTTTCCGACGACGAGACTTACTATTTGTTAAAAATATTATCCGAAAAATATGCACATCTTAAAATTGTAAATTTCAAAGATAACGTCAATTTTTTTAGTGGCAAGAAATTTCCTTTAACCATAGGTATTAAATCGGCAAAAAACGATATTATATTATTGACAGACGCTGATTGTAGACCTCATAGTATGAAGTGGTTAGAAGAGATGCAGTCGCAATTTTACAGCGGAACTGAAATTGTATTGGGATATGGAAAGTACAAACAAGAACCTGGTTTGCTTAACAAAATCATTCGTTTCGATACCCTGCAAATTGGGATACAATATTTATCCTTTGCTTTAATGGGTTTGCCTTATATGGGAGTTGGTCGTAATCTTGTTTACCGTAAGAATCTGTTTTACAGGCAAAATGGCTTCATTAATCATTATAAAATAAAATCTGGCGATGATGATTTATTTGTGAATGCAGCCGCTTCTAAACTGAATACAAAAATAATGATTTCTTACGAAAGCCATACTGTTTCTGATGCAAAAAAAACATTGGCATCATGGTTCACTCAAAAACGAAGGCATTTAACATCCGGTAAATATTATAAACCATCCACTAAATTTAGCCTAGGTTTGTATACTGTTTCTCAATTCTTGTTTTTTGTAAGTATGCTTAGCCTGTTTTCGTTGAATTATACTTTATTAATAATTCCTGCGTTATTTGTTCTGCGATTAATAAGTCAGCTAATAATTTATAAAAGCTGTATGAAAAAGTTGAACGAGAAGAATTTCTTATTACTCGTGCCTTTTTTTGAATTATTTTTTGTTGTTTTCAATCCTATGATCGTTTTAATAAATATGATCTCAAAACCAGATAAATGGAAGTAAATCTTAAACTCACCGAAAAAGCACAACGCGATTACGATTTGGTTCAGCTTGCCCTAGGGAAAAGCGATCAGAAAGCGTATGCTGATTTGATGAATAATTACAGGGATTCGCTTTATTTTATGTTGCTTAAAATGACCAACGATTCTACTGATGCCGATGATTTAACGATAGAAGCCTTTGGGAAAGCCTTTAAAAACCTTAATCAATATACTCCGGATTATGCTTTCAGCACCTGGTTGTTTAAAATTGCCACCAATAACTGCATAGATTTTATCCGCAAGAAAAAGAAAATGTGTTTTTCGATGAACAAAGGGTTTGATAATTACGATGATGCAAACGAAGTATCCCATAATATTCCTTCTGAAACCCTCGACCCTGAAGAAAAGTATATCGAAAAACAAAAAATCAAATTGATGCGTGAAATTGTAGATCGCCTCAAACCTCATTATCGTAAACTTGTCATTTTAAGATATTTCGAAGAATATTCTTATGAAGAAATTGCCGAAGAATTAGAGCTTCCTTTGGGAACGGTCAAGGCTCAATTGTTTCGTGCAAGAGAGTTTTTATACAATATCCTTAAAAATTCAGCAGAGAAAATTTAATTGAGCTGGCTTTTTTAAGCAGCAAAAATCCTCATCAATATTCCCAATTTTTAAATACTTTTTACCTTTTTCTAAAATTTAGGATTAGGCCATTAAATTATACCTTCAACTTCATTCTTCTGATTGTCTTTTTACCAATATTATTTATATTTTTGCATTTGAGAAAAATGCTATCATTCAATGAGAAC
>JBMOGB010000429.1:0-3096 GCA_049318585.1 Bacteroidia bacterium
TATGTTTGGAAAAGTTTCATAATTGAACTTATTTTGGTCTGAAATCTCAATAAATTCACCATTTTGAATAAGTCCATAACGTAAGGGGCCTAATTCATTTAATGATTCAGTTTCTACTGTATTACCTTCTATCCTAAATTCAATCAATCCATTTGTCCCAATGTTCAGTTCTGAACAATAATTCTTAAGTAAGACTTTACCATTTTTATTACGAAGTGTATAAACATCGTTGTTAAAATGTTGTAAAACAATTAATCCACCCTGATCAAAACTTACCTGTTTAATACCTGTAAATATCACTGAGGCTTCACCAGATTCTATCATATCTGTAATTTTCAGGTCATTGTAGTAATAAATCTGTTTAGGTAATAGGTTTTGACTTTTTAATAGTTTCTTTATCTCGTTTTCTTGGTTCAGATTCTTCCTGAACTTCTTTCTGGATAATTCGAATAATTTATCTTCAAATTTTCTTAGACACCATAAATCGGTTACTTTAACCTGATATATATAATCTATTAATTCAAGTTTATCCAGTCTTTTCTTTGTAAGTTTAAATGTTGTTGTCATAATTTTATATTGTTTTTTATTTTAATTTATATCATCATATATTCTGATTAAAGAAAAAAGTTTGAGGAAATGAGAATAATTTTAAATATAAATAAACTTTTTTGAACAATGGCGATATATGATGAAAGAAAAATATCTGAAAAAAAAATCAGAACAAAATAAAATAAAAATATGATAAATTTAGATTACTATTATGAACAAGACTACGAAGATTTAACGGAAAATGAAATAAATTATATCAATTTGGTAGAGACCTGTTGAGACTATCAAGGAGATTGTCCAAAGGAATATATCCTTCATCTTGAAGGTATTATTAAAGATTTCGAATTGAGTGATATTGATTTCCCGTCTCTTTTTATTGAGTCTTTAGAGTTTGGTAATATGAACATGTCTGACATGTTCCTTAAAAAAGGTTTTGATATTAACGACCAGTATATTGTGGATTCTTTTAAAGAGTATTGTTGTAATAGTTATAACTCCTCTATATAAAAGATTTGATTAAACTATTGACATATTTACTGAAACAAACTAAATCAGCTTTAACATGTGGCTCACTTTTATCGAAATAATCATTCCAGTTCACACGCCATTAATTCATTAAGAAAAAAATAACGATTAAACGGATTTACCTTTTAATCGTTATTTCACAATAATGAATATTCTTTTTTTCAAATTACCTGATTATTTGTTTATTCAAATATTCTAATTTTTCTTCAGATAATCCCGGATTACAATTCTTATATTCAATCAGTTTTCCTGTTGTTGGTATTTTATAACCCATTGAATTGATAAGTGAATTTATAAATTTCGATTCTTCTGTAATTACATATTCATTTAACCAATTATCGATTGGTAATCCTAAAATAACAGTCATACCAAGTTTCTTTAGTTCTTGGTATATTGAATCCCATTCTTTTGTCTCTTTTCTTTTATTTTTGATCATTTTCAAATTATAAATCCTACATAATAAACCAAATATATGATTCACAGTTTCAGAAAGTACAGAAAGTACATTTTCATTTTGTACATCATACTCTTCTTCAAAATTATAGAAATTAACATAATCGATCAACATTAGGTGTTTATCATAGTAAGTTAAGTACAAATAACTTTTTGTCAATCTTACGAACTCAAGATAATTTGGGAATAATGTTTCCAATAAATCTTTTGATTCTTCATTTCTTTTTTCTTCATTCATTTTGTTTTGTTCTTTTGTTTTCATCTTTATATTATTTTTAAAATTAAAGTGTCTTTATTGACACCTAAATCATATATTCAATAATTCTAAAGAAGTTGATGAAAAAAGAAAAATATTTAAATATTTAACTTTTAATTTTTTGCTCTTTCAATAACAATCTTATAATCTGTATTTTATGACAGAACAATGATAGTTTTAATTGATTATTTTTACAAATGGTGAAACTATAATTAATTTATCTCGACCCATATTTATTGGCAAAGCATTATTATCTTTCATAAATACATTTACAAAATGTGTTTTTTTGGCTTTTAAAATTCGATTTCTCATTTCATAAGTATCATCAATTTTGTTTTGCATTTGATCAAAATCAAATTCGACGAAATAATTAGAATCAGAAATAATAAATAATTTCTTCTCCATACTCCATTTCAAATCTAGGTCATCATTCATCGAATTTATGAAATAATAAAATGGATTAATTTGTTTTGATTTATAAAATAAAAATGTTGATCTGTCGTTGTTAATTCCCTCATTCCATTGAATTTCAACAAGATTTTTGCTTGAGTTTCTTAATCCACCACAAGAAGTTATCTTTTTAATTAATTTTTTTACGTAAAATCTTATTTGTTCTTTATCTTGTTCAATGTGATTAATTTTATATTCAATTTCAGCAACAATGTCTTGTTCCTGAAGTGAATGTAATAGCCTTTTGTTTTCTGCCTCAAGTTCACTCTTAATGATAATTTGTTCCTTTATTTTTTTATCAAGTTCGTTTATAATCTTCTCAAAATCATCGATATCTCCTCCAAAACGTGAATATGAATATAGATTTCTTTTTCTTTGTTCCCTTAAGTCATTTATTGTAATATTATCAATAACTCTAATTAATTCATTATTATACTCAACTTTAGACTTTACTTTAGTTTCTTTGTTGACTTTATTTTGAACTGTTACTTTAAATTCTGGTAATTTATTTTTAATCAATAGCCATATTGCATTCTCAATTTGCTCAATTTCAATACTTTTAGCTGTTTCACATTTTATTGATTTATCATAATCCCCAACAGATTGTCTATTACATTTATAATGAATTCGATTTTGCGAATTTCTTGGATTCATTTTTTCTCCACAGTTACAATACAATAGGTGTTTAATTAAATATGTATATATCCTTTTTTGTCCTCCATGCTGATTTTCTTTAAGCATATCATTCGCCTTATTATAAATACCGATATCAATGAATTTTAAATTATCATCTAAAACAATTATCTCATCTTTCCATTTTCTAATTCCTTCCGCATACCAAGTACAATTTATAATTCTTTTAA
>JBMOGB010000430.1:0-3093 GCA_049318585.1 Bacteroidia bacterium
AATATCTCTATATAAGTTTCCTTTTGAAGGAGCAATCAGAATATTTTGATAATCATTAAAAGATTGACTAATTACTTCTACTTTCATTTCTGCATCATCAGGTATAATAATTGAAGTTGAAATTTTCAACAAATCAGGAGCTCCTGCAATTTGAATTGGAAAAGCACCGCCAAGGCTCAATGTTTTGGCTATACCTTTTGGTGTTTGAACATTGGAGGATGCATAATTATCAAATGAAAAACGAACTACAGAAGTTTGAATATCTGATGAAATAAGCTCAACTTTTGAAGTTGGGTTATTTACATGGTTATTATTTATAGTTGCACTAGCATTCAGATAGAAAAAACTAATTAACAAACAAGTTGAAATAGCGATTCTTTTCATATTTTTATTTTGTTATGATTAATTTTTGTGTTACAACTTGATTGTTGGTTTTTAAACTTATAAAATAGATACCTCTGCTTAATAATGAAGCATTTAATCCAATAGAATAATTTCCAGCAGCCTTATATTCATTACCATTACTATAAACCATTTGCCCGTTAGCACTAAATATTTTTAAACTAACATCAGTATTTGTTTGTAGTTTGTATGAAATATTTATTATGTCATTTGCAGGATTTGGGGAAATGGATAAATGAGCAGTGTTTTCTGTTGAAAGGTCTTCAATGTTAACGCCTATATTTGTATGTATAGCAGGTAAAGCAATAAAATCAACCCATGCACAATCGCTTCCAGAAATCGAATAATTATCTTTCTCGTAAGTCCATGACAATATGTGTGTACCTGTCGTAATAGGGTAGCTAACTTTTTCCCATGATTTTATGCCTGACCATTTCTCAATAGTATTACCATCGATAGAAAAAATTAAAAAATCATATCCAGATTCAGATGAAACTTTCCTATAAAAAGAAATGCTATCATTTCCTAAAACGTCAAGTGTAATTGAAAAAACAGAAGATTGACTATCTCCAATGGAAGCTGATTTTGCACAATAACTACCTTCATAAGCTCCAGCATTCACTATAGTCCAAGCATTTAAAGATGCAGTGTCCCAAGCATATTTTGTAAAGTTGGCTGTTTCAAAATCTTCTATCATTAAACCAATCATGCTATTGAAAGTTTCCTGTGCTATATAAGGATTGGCATTTACACTCATAGTAAGACCAAAATTAGCTCCATTAAGAGCAGATGAGTTTGCTGTTACAGAATAAACTACATCTATGGTAGCTCCTTTTGCTAAAGATGGTAAATTCACATTAGGATTTGAGATGCTAATAAAATTATTGGTTGAAGTAAGGTTGATAATAGCATTATTTGCATTGCTATGACCAGCATTTTGAACTTTAAATCTAATATTTGCTGTTTCATTTGGGTCAAGCCTACCATTATTATTTCCTGTTGCGTTATCTTCGATACTCATACTTACAATATTCAGAACAGGTGCATTTAAAGCAATATTAATTAAGTAATTCCAAGTATTGCTTGACGCATCTGTTATTTTAAGCGTAAAACTTGCCACGTTTTGATCGGGAATTATATTTGCAACCTTAAAAGTGAAAGCATTATTAATATTTTTTGTATTTCCCGCAGTAATAATTCCATAAGTTTCGGTACTATCTAAAATTGTAATATATTGATTATTTGATGATAGTACTGCATTAACATTGTTATCATCTGCGATACCAATATTTTTTAAGTTTATATTTAGTTTTATAGTTTCACCATAATCTGCTAAAGAATTATTATTTCCAGAAATGTCAGTTATTTGATAATTATTTAGTGAAATATAAGGACCGGTAGGAGAAGCTGCAGGAATTGAAGTTATTATAGGCTGACGGTTTTGTTTGGTAATTACAATGTCAACGGTTCCAGCTGATATAAAAGGTACAATATTTACAACAGCTACGCCCAATGAGTCTGCTAAAGCAGCACCATGTAAAACGCCTCCCATTGAAATACCAACATAAGCATAAGCTTCAGTATTTACAGTAAAAGTGTTATTCCCCAATGGAAGTAAAGGCATATAAGTAGCCGTAAGTACTTGAGGTATTTTAAAATAGGGCATCAATGAAGGATCGCCCATTAAATGGTAAATTTCCCAATAGTAATGAGACTGTGATGTAGAAGCACCCTGTGTTACAGCTAAATTTCCAGCATTAACCATTTGTCCTTGGCTCACATACCATTGTGAGAATGGTTCCCCGTTGGTATGCATAATTCTATCTAAAGCACCTAAGCCTGTTGTAGCATAGGTAGGATTTGCTACCACGGTTCCAACACCACATGCCCACCAGTAATCTTCATCCCAAGTAGAATTATCAGATGCACCAATATATCCAATAGCACCTTTATTGTTAGCTCTTAACAATGCTTCACCAAAACATTCAGGTTCGTCAAACTTATTGGTTACGCAACAATTGCCAACCATTAATGGATATTTGCTTTGATTTTTTAAATTAGCTACATCAGAAACACTAAAACTTGGATCAGCCCAACCAGAACTTGCACCATGTGCAGTATAATTAGCAAACCCAACGCCATCACTCACTTTTTGAATAATTTGTGCAGCATTACTTGCTGAAGCAGGATATAAATAACTGGTACAATTGAAGC
Source organism: Bacteroidia bacterium (assembly GCA_049318585.1). GTDB lineage: Bacteria > Bacteroidota > Bacteroidia > UKL13-3 > UKL13-3 > JAAFJM01. Next base: position 2,617 of record JBMOGB010000430.1, read on the forward strand.
CATTAGTAGTGCTAAAATATGTAGAAGTAGCATAATTTACTTGCCCATTTCCATGAACAGGTGCCCAAGTAGCATCTACACCGGCAACCATTACCACATTGTTTAAAAACGATTTATCAGGCATTAAATATTGTTCGTATTCTAAGGTTTTACTCAGTTGTGGTTGTAATTGAGTAAGATTGGTAGCCGAAAATCTTCCATAATACATTTCGGGTAAGAAATCACCAGTATATTCACAATAAAATAAATCGGTTTTATGAGTTCCAGAAGTAGTTCCTGAAAAAGAAGGAACTTGAGCAACATCACCAACAAAAAGGACATAAGTTGGAGCTGGATCACTTGTAGTACCTGCATTGTATAATGATTGAAGATATGATTTTATAGATGTTGTAGTGGTTCCAACTGCTGCATTATTGGTGTAGGCTTCTATTACTTTAAATCCTTTTTTAGTTTTCCATTGTATAAATGGCTGTAAAG
>JBMOGB010000431.1:0-3081 GCA_049318585.1 Bacteroidia bacterium
GGTGGTGCAGCGGCTTTAAGTTCTTAGTTTTTATTCAATAACATTATAAAAAAAACGGCAAGTAATTTATTTTACTTGCCCTTTTTTTTGTTTAATAACCTTTCAGGTCAATTTCATCTGAGGGAATCAATGCTACTTGTTTCTTCATCTTTTTTTGAATCACTCCAAAATGATGCTTTTCTTCTTCATTCACTAAACTAATAGCTGTTCCAGCGTTTTCAGCTCTTCCAGTCCTTCCTATTCTATGAATATAATCTTTTGGCGATCGGGGTAATTCGTAGTTTACTACAAATGGTAAAAAGGGAATATCAATGCCTCGGCTCATTAAATCGGTAGCTACTAATATTTGTACTTCACCATTTTTGAATTTACGCAAAGCGTATTCTCTTCCACCTTGGCTTTTTTTACTGTGCATAGCAGTTGCAGTGTAGCCGTTATCAATTAGTTTGTTTACCACCGCATCTGACCTAAATACTGATGATGTAAAAACCAACACTTGTTTCATTTCATGCGTGTTTATTAAATATCGCAATAATGGACCTTTTCTGTTTTCTTCTACTGAATAAGCTAGTTGAGTAATTAAATTTAAGTTTTGAGTTTCTTGTTCTATTACAATTTTTACAGGATTATTTAAAAGTATTTCGGTAAATGAAGTAATATCACTTCCTAAAGTAGCAGAAAATAATAAGTTTTGGCGCTTTTTGGGAAGCAATTTTAAAATATTTCCCATTTCTTCTTTAAAGCCTAAATTTAACATTTTATCGGCTTCATCTAAAACCAAAACTGAAACATCAGTTAAAAATACGGAATTGTTAGCTACTAACTCTAATAATCTGCCTGGTGTGGCCACCAATATTTCTACACCTTGTAATTGTATCATTTGAGGATTAATAGACACGCCACCATAAACCGCTAATGATTTTATTTTTTGTTCCATTAAACTACTAAAAGCTTTAAAAACTTTTTCTACCTGAATGGCCAATTCCCTTGTAGGAACAAGCACTAGCGTGTTTATATGCCTGTTTTTAGGAATGGGTTTGCTTTGCAATAACTGTAAAATAGGCACTACAAAACCGGCAGTTTTTCCTGAGCCAGTTTGAGCAATAGCCAATACATCTTTTCCTTTTAAAATTTCGGGAATGGCTTGCGCTTGAATTGGATATGGTTGGGTATAAAATTGCTTTTCTAAAGCATATAATAAATCGCGAGATAAACCGAGTGATTGGAATGACATGTTTGCTGTTGCTATTAAACAACAAAGATAAGTTTACGATTGGTTTTTGTTAGGGAAGAAATTTATTTAGACCACAAAAAAAGCCAAGAACATTATTTTCTTGGCTTTATTTTTAAAATCAAACAAAGTTTACTTTTTATTTCTAAATACTATTTTTCGAGGATTTTGTTTGGTATGAAACAAGTCGGTAATTATGATATTATTATCATTGTATTCATAAATAATTTTATAATTCCCTTCTGTTATATACCTGCTATGCTGCCCTAATTTTTGTAGTAAATTTTCAACTTGACCCGCTTCATGTTGAGTAGATAAAAACTCTACACTTTCCATTAATTTATTAAAATAATTGTTTGCAATAGATTCTTATTTAGTTTCTTCCAGTAAATAATCATAAATTTCTAAAAGGCAATTGGAAGCAAACGCAGTCCATAAAATTTGCAATTTTTTTATTTTGATTTAGCAAATTGCTTTTTTAAAGCAGCATGAGTTACCAAATTTCCTTCTTCAATGTTTTTTTGAGAAGCTTCATTTCGTTTTAGGAACTCCAATTTGCTCATTGGAACCAGTACTTTTTTTGTTACACTTTTTGATTTTAAAATGGTGTAAACAGCTTCTAAAATAGCATTGTCTTCAATGGCATCTATTGTTTTATAAAGTTCTTTTTTGAGCGCAGAAATCGTCATGTATATTTTTAAAATTCAAATATAGTAAAAGTAATTTTCAAATCACCAATTGTTTTAATCAGTTTGCTACTGCCTGTTCCAACAAAGGAGCATGCTCCTTTGTTAGCCACAAAAAAAGCCAAGAACATTACATTCTTGGCTTTATTCACTTTATAAAACTACTAATTATTTTACTTCTTCAAAAGTAGCATCTTGTGTATTGCTATCAGTTGCACCAGCATCAGCAGTTGGTTGTCCATCTGTTGGTTGCTCGCTTTGAGTTGCCTTATACATATCTTCGCTAGCAGCAGCCCAAGCAGCATTTAACGCTTCTAAAGCAGCATCTATTCTAGGTAAATCTTTTGCTGTGTGAGCAGCTTTCAATTCTTCTAAACCTTTTTCAATGGCTTCTTTTTTCTCAACAGGAATTTTCTCGCCATATTCTTTTATCTGTTTTTCAGTTTGGAATATTAAGCTATCAGCCATGTTAATTTTTTCTGCTTCTTCTTTTGCTAGTTTATCTGCGTCAGCATTTGCCTCAGCTTCCGCTCTCATGCGTTTAATATCGTCATCACTTAATCCCGATGATGCCTCAATTCTAATTTTTTGCTCTTTTCCAGTTCCTTTGTCTTTTGCACTTACGTGCAATATTCCATTGGCATCAATGTCGAATATAACTTCTACCTGAGGAACTCCACGAGGTGCAGGAGGAATACCATCTAAATGGAAACGACCTAAACTTCTGTTTTGAGCTGCCATTGGGCGTTCGCCTTGCAATACATGTATTTCTACACTTAGTTGGTTATCGCTAGCAGTACTAAACGATTCAGATTTTTTAGTTGGAATAGTGGTATTTGCATCTATTAATTTAGTAAACACACCACCCATTGTTTCAATTCCTAAACTTAAAGGAGTTACATCTAATAATAAAACATCTTTTACTTCTCCAGTTAAAACTCCACCTTGAATGGCAGCACCAATGGCTACTACTTCATCAGGATTTACTCCTTTAGATGCAGCTTTTCCAAAGAATTTTTCTACTGCTTCTTGAATGGCAGGAATACGAGTAGAACCACCCACTAATATAATTTCATCAATATCACTGATGCTGTAACCCGCATTTTTCAAAGCAGTTTTACAAGGCTCAATGGTACGCTTAATCAAACTATCAGCTAATTGTTC
>JBMOGB010000432.1:0-3075 GCA_049318585.1 Bacteroidia bacterium
GTTTGGTATTTTCCATTTACCAATGTATTAATTGTAACAGTTTGTCCCATTGGGTTTATTATCCAATATTCCAAAACTCCAGATTCTTCGTAAACTTCGTATTTATACTTTAGTTCTTTTTTATTATTGCCATCCGAAAGTATTTCAATTACTAAATCGGGAGCACCTATGCAACCATAATCATCTAATTTTTCTAAATCACAAATTACACAAATATCGGGTTGAACAACAGTAAAAATATCTTCATTTTTTTTTGATTTTACTGGTAATCGCACATCGAAAGGTGCGGAATAAACTTCACAATTTTTATCATCTAAGTAATTGTAAATTTTATTGCATACATAAACTGAAATTTTTTGGTGAATTCTTTTTGGTGCAGTCATTTTAAAAATTTTGCCCTTAATCAATTCCACCATTTCTTCCATTTTAAAGGTTAAATAATCGGCATACGAATAATTTGTGTAAGCCATATCGGGTTCATTTACTTCCATTTTAGTGTTTTATTTTTAGTTTAAATTATCAAAAACATCTTCTAGTTTCAAAACAAATTCAGGCAAAATTGGAGTTGTAATTTCATCGCCACTTGTTAGTAATTTGGAGGTTTGGTATTTTCCATTTACCAAAGTATTTATGGTAACAGTTTGACCACCGGGATTAATAATCCAATATTCCTTAACTCCAGATTCTTCGTAAACATCAAATTTGCACTTTAGTTCTTTTCTGTTATTTCCTTCCGACAAAATTTCAATCACTAAATCAGGCGCACCAATGCAGCCATAATCATCTAGTTTTTCTAAATCACAAATTACACAAATATCAGGTTGAACTACAGTAAAAATATCCTCGTTTTTTATTGATTTTACAGGTAATCTTACATCAAATGGTGCAGAATAAACTTGGCATTTTTTGTCTTTCAAAAATGAATACATTTCATAAAATACAATACCTGAAATTTTTTGATGAATTCTTTTAGGTGCAGTCATTTTGAAAACTTTACCCTTAATCAATTCCATCATTTCTTCCATTTTAAAGGTTAAATAATCTGCATACGAATAGTTAGTGTATGTCATATCGGGTTCATTTACTTCCATTTTTAGAGTTTTGTTTTTAAAATGATGCTTTACAAATTTAAAATTTATATTGAAATACAAGCATATTTTATACAATATGTTTTTTTAGTGGAAAAATAAAAAACAGAAACTAGTGCTTATTAAATGATAAGTTATAAAATTGCAGCATGGAATTACTAGAAATTTTTAAAGAGTTATTGACCAATACCAAAGGTTTTTTAGAGTTATTTGTTCAAAGTCATGGAACATGGATTTATGGTTTATTGTTTTTAATTGTGTTTTGCGAAACAGGCTTGGTGGTTCTTCCGCTACTACCTGGCGATTCGTTGTTATTTACAGCTGGAGTTTTAGCTGGAAATGCAAACAATAATTTAGACGTTGGTTTAATCATTGTTTTACTAATAATGGCAGCATTATTAGGCGACAATACCAATTATTTTATAGGAAAATTTTTAGCAAAAAAAGGTGAGGGAGCTAAGTTATTTGGCATATTTACCATAAAAAAAGAGTACATAGACAAAACACATACTTTTTACGAAAAGCATGGTTCATTAGCCATTATTGTAGCTCGTTTTGTACCAATAGTTCGCACATTTGCACCATTTGTAGCTGGAGTTGGAAGCATGAAATACAGCCGTTATATAACCTTTTGTATAATTGGAGCTATACTTTGGGTAAGTGTTATAACATTAGCAGGATATTTTTTAGGAAACATTCCTTGGGTTCAACATAATTTTGAAAAAATAGTACTTGGCATAGTTTTAGTTTCTGTTTTGCCAGTAATAATTGGAGTAATAAAAAACCAACTTGGAGGTAAAAAATAATTTCAGTAAAATAAATTTCAATAAAAACGTAATTGCGCTTTGGTGTAGTTACGTTTTTGTTTTTATGCTATTTGCAATAAAAGTAAATGCCGAAACTACCTATGGTTACTGCTCGGTAAGAGAAAGTAAAATAGGAAAAGACATATTTCAATTGTTGGGAAATACCTATTTTGATTGCAAACCAATTAATCAGAATTTCCAACAAATATTACTTAGGGTTTGGGTAAAAAAAGCTTGGGTTTACGATGACCAACAAATTTTAGCTAAAGCCAAATTATATAACAGTCAAGGAAAATATATAGGAAATGTTATTCAGGATTTTACACCCTATAAATTTATAGCTGAAATAGATACTGCTTATGTTTTTGAATTAACAGGAGTAATTTCACAAGCTTGTATCAATCCTAGTTCAGTTCCTGAAATAGATTTAAATAAAATATTAGCTGTTGCGCAGCAAAATGCCAAATTAGATACTTTTAGAATTCACTTAAAAAAATTCAATTATGAAGTTGAAGATTCTAGTCAAAAATACCAATCGTTTATCATTAACGAACCCAATTTTATTTTACAAAAAAAAGAACCTCGCATCATTATAATTTTTTATAAAAATGAGCTCATTGCTATATTTTACAGCCGTAGCGTTACCGCTAAACTATACGACAGCATAGAAATGGGTAAAGAATTTAAACTGATTTACAACTCAAAATTTACTGAAAACACCAAGTCTGAAATGGTAGCAATTTTCAAAAAAAGAATGGAGAAATTATAAATTGCGGTTAGTTGTATTGATATAAAAAAAAACAATATAAAATTATAAGCAATGCTAAGTGCCCTTTTAAAAAATAAAACTTGAACCACATAGGCACATATAAAACATAGCCTATAAACTATGTAATCTATGTATCTACGTGGTTTATTATTTCAATTATATTTAGCAGCTTAAGTAAAAGCACTATTGATAGCACTGTCGAAAATTTATTTGTTCGTTTCAAAACATTTCTACCGATAGCTATCGCATATGCGTCAAGCTAATTTTGATTTTTTTCTTGTATAATGTTATAAACATTGAGTTCCAGAGGAACGAAACATTTTGTAACAACGGTCCCGATTGCTATCGGGATTAACTCGTTGAAAAAAACGAACAGAACCTTTTATACGAAAATGCCGAAATATTTGCGCAA
>JBMOGB010000433.1:0-3057 GCA_049318585.1 Bacteroidia bacterium
GCTTGCATTTGTTTTGCATTTGTTAGTAGGTTTTACAATTGTGTAGCATCTACAAGGATTTTGTTTAGTAAACTTTTTTTTAGATGTTGAAATAATTTTTTTAAATAAACTACATTTAAAAATGTATCAAAATTTTATACTTTTGTTAGTATGATAAAACAAATTGATTTACTCATTAATCAGTTAAAAACGATTGTTTTTAAATATGATGGCAACCATGTAACTGAAAAGATTTCATTGATACATTCCATATCAAAATTGCCTTTTAAAAACGAGCAATCATTGATAGATTACCATGAATTATTGATTTTTTTAGCAGTTTATCCTGAAAACAAAGAAATAAAAAAATTAGTAGATATTGAGTTTTTAAGGATAACCAATTTTATAAAATCAAATAAAAAATTTCAAGAAAAATGTGCAGACACAAGTTTACCTTTTACTACTATTTACACTCAGTTTTCGCATGATTTACTAGTTTGGATGAATGAATACAAACAGTGTAATATTGACATTGAAAGTTTTGATAAAGCGGGAGTAGATTTAAATAAATTATTGAGGCTTACTCTTCCTTCTTTAGAGCAAGATTTGACCACTGCTGGAATGAACAATGAGGACTTGCTTGCCGCTTTAAATGTGAACAAAAACAAGCAACTTTCTTTTTTATTAAATGAAATTAGTAAGTTAAATAACACTCCACTTGTAAAGGATTATTTATGGGAATCGTTACTTTTAAATTTATCAATAACAAGTACTGATAAAAGATTTTCGAGAGCGTTTAATAGATTGCCAAATCAAGCTGTATTTTATCAAACAGAAATGCTTAAAAAGTTTGACCATTTTGCATTAATGCAACAAGCTTTGCCTGAGCCAAAAGTGTTAAATAACGAAGCTACAAATGAATTAGCATCCATTATAAAAAAATCGTTGGTTTTAACTAGGCGCGAAACCGATCCATCAACATTTATGGATACAAGTTCGTTGAGATTATATGAATTAGAACGAGGAATTTCAATTGCAATATTTGGCATGAATGCCAACAGACAAATGCCTATTCAATCATATATTGGTTATGCATTGTTTAAAAATGGATTTCCTGTAGCCTATGGCGGAAGTTGGGTTCTAGGTAAAACTGCTTGGTTTGGTTTAAATATTTTTGATGCATTTAGAGGTGGAGAATCTGGTTACATCATGTGTCAGTTATTACGCGTTTATAAGCAAGTTTTTGACCTTGATTACATAGAAGTGGAACCTTACCAATATGGTTTAGGTAATCCCGATGGAATAAAATCGGGAGCATTTTGGTTTTATTATCGTTATGGTTTTAAACCTGTAGATAATGAAATTTGTACAATAGCAGAAAATGAAGCTTTAAAAATAAAAAATAAGCCTGGTTATAGAACCAATGAAAAAACCTTATTGAAATTTACAGAAAGTAATATTTGCTTGAAATTTAAAGCTACAAAACCTGAAATTCTTACAGAAATTACTTCCAAAGTAAGAACAATGATAAGCCAAGAATTTAAAGGAAATAGGGGAGAGGCAATTGATTTTTGTATTAGTAAACTAATTGGAAATTTTGCGAAAAATACATTTAACGAAAACGAAAAACCTGCTTTAATTGAATTTGCTTTGATAACAGAGGCTTTAAAAATTAACAACAAAAAACATTTTAAATTATTAGAAAAATTGGTTCGTTTAAAAGCAACCAATCCTTATCAATACAATGGTTTTTTAAGTGAGTTTTTGGCTTTAAGCAGTTAATAAAAATTGCTTAGGTAAACTATATTTGTTTATACTAAATTTACAATAAGTACTGCAATAAAATTCTAATAAAATACTACTAAAACTTCACAGATACTCCAACCATAATATGTCGTTGTTGTAAATACCTAGCAGGGTTAGTAGGAGGTGGGCCACCATTGCCTAATCTGGGGTCTATGTATCTTGGGTCGGTCCAAGTTTCAGGTACATTATCGCCATTGTTATAAGCATTTCCAGTAACAGGATTTACAATGGAAGCATTTTGATTATCGAAAATATTACTGATTTGAATATTCCATGCAAATTTTGCCTTTTTGAAATTTACAAACTTGGTAAATGTAAAATCGGCCCAAAACCAATATTCACCAATTTTACTCCATCTAGCATCAGGATTTGGATCTGTAACATAAATTGGTCGACCTGTTTGCACATCGTTTCTTGAGAAAATAGAAGGGGTATATCTAATGCCTGAACGGGTAACTGTTTCAAAATAAAAGCTCATATTATTTAACCAACTTTTGTTAAATAATCCTCTTTTTCTGTTTATTTTAAACACATGATTTGATTTAAAATCTATTGGCACATCCCATGGTAAATAATATTCTTTGGTATCTTCAATGGCTCCACTTGCCAATAATTCTTTTAGTTTTTCATTGGCACTTGCACTTTGTCCGGTGGTAACCATATATGCAAATGAAGCTTGTCCTTGATACCAAGTTCCAATTCTTTTTATGTAACCAATTTCTATTCCTCTACTACGTGCAAAATCAGAATTGATACGCATTGTTCTGGTAACATCTCGGCCAGTAATGTCTTTTACAATTACGGAAGCAGTGGTTATAAACTCGTATTTATCCTTCCAAAAAGCCGAAATTGTTAACGCATCATTGGTGGTTAATTGCGAACGCAAACCTATTTCATAACTAATATCTACTTCTGGATTCAAGTTCGGATTTCCAACTGCTGCAGCTGTACTTCTATCTTGATACAACGGATTTAAACCTGGATAAATAAAGGAAGGATGTGGTAAAATAGTAGTATGTCCGTAGTTAAAATAAAGCATTTTGTTTTCTGCAATTGGAAAACTTGCTGAAATTTTTGGAAGGAAACGGAACTTGTAATTCATGTCGCCAATTTTGGTAGAAAATGCTAAATAATCTTCTCTTATTTCATCTCTAATTGGTGAGCGTTGGTCGGCCACTGCATCGTCTATGTATTTTCCTGGAGCCCAGTATTCAAAGCGTCCGCCAATGCTAGCTACCAAACCTTTGTATTTAATTTGATCGGTTACATAAA
>JBMOGB010000434.1:0-3035 GCA_049318585.1 Bacteroidia bacterium
ATATTTATTAATTCCTGATTATTACCCAAAATTTACATCATGTTTAAACGAAATGGTTGCTTTTTATCATACAGAACATATCGAGGTTTCTTTTATAGTCGTAGCGAGACGCTACGACTATAAAAACAAGGCTCATCTGTTGGCATCTTTGTTTTTTACAAAAAAATATATTTTATTTTGGCATGATGCCGCATATATAGCATCGTAGCGGGACGCTACGATGAACAGGGAAGAAGAAATGCAATATTTGTTTTTATAAAACCTTATTTTAGTTTTTTCAACCTTAGTAGCAACAGATAATCCCCCTGTAATTATTACCTTATTAAAATTATAAATAAGCTAATAAGGTTTGATTTGTGGTTGATTTTATTTTTCTACTAAGGTTAATTTTTGCGAATAAGGTTTTAATATTGCCATTCCCTTATTTTTTAAAACTTTTTATAGTCGTAGCGAGACGCTAAGATGAACAGTATATTAATAGATAAAAAAGCCGGAGGGCGACTTGGAGTCGCCCTCCAGCTGTGATATTTATAAAGTAAGTGTTTTGTATTTATTCTTTCACTATTTTTTTAAACTGATAAGTTTTCCCATTCTCAAGTTTGATTACATAAATACCCGGACTAAAGTTTGTAGTTTCTATAATTGTCTTTTCAATAAGATTTCCCTTGAAAACAATCTGACCTATTGAATTTAATATTTCCAAGTTCAGTTTCTCATTGTTTCCTTTGATTTCAATGATTAACTCATTGGAAACTGGATTTGGATATATTATAGACTTTATATTATATTTTGATTGCTCATTTAAATCATTAGTGCCACCTGTACAATAAATATAATCTGTCTTTAGTAATGTATCCGTGCTTAAATTGATTTTATGTCTTGCTATTAATGTTACAGAATACAATCCGTTAAAACTATATTGATGAAATATGCTCGGATTATTTGATGCCAAGGTTGTGCCATCTCCAAAATTCCATGTAAAATCATAATCGGAAGCATTTGCTGTAGAATTAGTAAATTGAACAACAAAAGGTGGTGATAAAAATAAAATTTGATTTGCTGCGAACTGTGGGTTTATTTTTAGAGTGGTGAATGCTGAATCTGCGCCATAGGAAACGCCAACGCTATTTTTAGAGAACGCTCTCACGTGATATATCTTATTAGGAATTAAACCAGTAAGATTACATGAGAAGCTCCCAATTGCACCTAAAACTAATGATTTAGATTTTGAAGTATCGGGTGCAATTATTGAATCATAACAAATACCGCTTATTAATATTGGAGAACCACCATCTGATATAACCACACCAGAAGATACGGCGGATGTTTGCGATATATTGGTAGTTAACCCAGTTGATACAATTGGGGAAATCGATTGAGTTGTGAATGTTGAATCTTTACCATAAGCTATACCGCTACTATTAGTTGCAAATGCTTTGTAATGATATGTTTTACCATAATCTAAGTTATTTAATAAAGCACTATAAGAACCTAATGTACCACTTACAATAATTTTTGATTTTAAAGTATCTGGATTTATCACTGTATCATAACAAATACCTCTACTTATTATTGGAAAACAACCTGTTCCAATTACATCACCATAACATAACATTGTGTTTGGAGAAATTATTGTTGACGTACCTGTATTAATATATGGTGAACCATCAATTGAGAGATCATCAATAAATAACAATGTGCCATTACCTACAGTTCCTATTGATGATAATAAGACAATGTTCATAGTGTCAGGGTTAGAGGTAAGAAGAGTATTATAAGCAATTGGTACTATAAATTGTGTGTATGCATTTACATTGTTTTTATTTGTAAATGAGCCAAAGCCAATAGTGTCTTTAATACCATTAGTAGTTTTAGTTAATAAGATAAAAATTAACATACTATCATTACCAATACAAGTATATTTATAATACCCTTTTAATGATTTTGGACAAATTGAAAATGGAATTCCTCCTTCAAATTTATAAGTCTGATCATTAAAACCAAGTGCAGCTAGTCCCGGTAAATTTCCAATCACAGGAACAGTTTTACTCTCTAATTTTATTGCATAACTACCACTATAGCTATCTGTAGTTTTTTTAATACTGTGAAAACTTAACGATGGATTTGGTCCATTCACATTAAAAGATTTCCAACTCATTGCATTAATAGAATCTGTCCAAGATTCAAAACCTGAATTAGGGATAGATGTTTGAGCATCAACTTTAAAAAATATTAGATTTACTAATGAAAAAATAAAGAAAAATATACTAATTTTTGTTTTCATAATATGATTTTTAAATTGTTATATCATTATTGTTTAGGAAAATTTCAAATGTTTCGATTGAGAATAAAGGAGCAAACCATCCATTGGGATTTTCCTCTAATATTTCACGATTTTCATCATTTAATATAGCAATAAAATCATTTATTGTCAATTCTTTTATTTCACACACATATTTATAACAATTATTTATCGTTTGATTTATGCTTGAAGCTATGAATTGACCTACGATATTTATGATATATTCATCTCTAAGTTGTATTAACTGCTCATCCATAGTATTTATAATTTTATAATTTGTAAATTATTTTGATATTATTGATTTATTAACCTTCCATAAAGTCTAATGGTCAAATTTATTATATCCGCACCTATTAAGATATGATTTTCAACATCATTATGTTTTATAAAAGTGAGTTTAATCTCAGATTTCCCATTTGTTTGAATAACTTCATCTTTTAGATATCCATTTGAGTTAAGCCAATTCTGAGCTTCAACAAATTCTTTATGCAATCTTATTCTTTCCATTTTAATTTTTTTAAGACTTCAGTTTCTTTCAGGCAGTTATTATTTATTTGATTTAAACAAAATAAAAAGGGCGAGAACCTCTGCATTAATATTCAAATAAAAGAAATGCTTTTAGCAACGCTATTTTTTATTATGTTTTACTTTCTACATGAGATGATATGGTATTAGTTTTAAATATTGAGAACAAATGTACGACATAAATTAAATAAAAAGCAAAAAAAATGCA
>JBMOGB010000435.1:0-3014 GCA_049318585.1 Bacteroidia bacterium
CTTTTATAGGTTTTATCAATAAATCAATATCGCCAGCACCCAATGTTAAAAACACTTTGGGTTGATTATTTTTTACTGCTTCCAGCAATTCATTTCTACTTACCAAGTGTTTTTTGCAAGTCATTTTATCAAAAATAATTTTTGAAGTAACACCTTCAATTGGTAATTCACGAGCTGGATAAATGTCTAATAAAAACACTTCGTTTGCTATTGATAAACTTTCAGCAAATCCATCTACAAAATCACGAGTTCTTGAAAATAAATGCGGTTGAAAAGCAACAACAATTTCATTTTTGGGAAACATGTTTTTTACCGAAGAAATGATGGCACGTAATTCTTCTGGATGATGTGCATAATCGTCTATATAAATTTGATTTTGGTTTTTTATAATGTATTCAAACCTGCGCTTCACACCTTTAAATCCAAGCAATGCGGAACGCAATTCATTTTCAGTTACTCCACTTATTAAGCAAGCTGCACAAGCAGCAACAGCATTTTCTACATTATGTAATCCTGGAATTCCTAATTGTAAATTATTAATTTCTGTACCTTTATAAACTAAATCAAAAGTATAATCTCCTTTGGTAATTACAATGTTTTTGGCATATACATCAGCTTCCGATTCAATGGAATAAGTAATGTAATTTACCGATAAATCATTGATTAAATCTAGCTCTTTTTTTATAATTAAAGTACCACCATTTACCAAACGATTGGTATAATCTAAAAACGATTTCTTTAACTCATTGTGTTCACCATAAATATCCAAATGATCAGCATCAGTTGAAGTAATAATGGCAATTGTTGGAAATAAAGTTAAGAATGAACGGTCAAATTCATCAGCCTCAATTACAACAATTGGTTGATTGGTTGATTGGTTGATTGGTTGATTGGTTGATTCGTTAGTTTCTAAATTTGAACTTTCATTCAATGGCTTCGAATTACTTAATAATAAGTTGGTATTGTAATTCGTTGAAATTCCACCTAAAAAAGCGTTGCAATCAACCGAACTTTGTTTTAAAATATGTGCAATTAAAGTAGAAGTAGTAGTTTTTCCATGTGTTCCAGCCACTCCAATAGTTTGATGATTTTGGCTAATTAAACCTAAAACTTGTGAGCGTTTTAAAATGGTAAATCCATTGTTTTTAAACCATGCCCATTCTTGGTGATTAGCAGGAATAGCGGGAGTTAATACAACTAGTAAATTCGAATTATTAAATTCAAAATTCGAAACAGTATCGCCTAAATCTTCAAAATGAATATCAATTCCTTCTTTGATTAATTCGTTGGTTAAAGCAGTTGGTGTTTTGTCGTAACCCATTACTTTAATGCCCAAATGGTTAAAATATCGAGCAATGGCACTCATTCCAATTCCACCAATTCCAAGAAAATATGCTGTTTTTATATTTTTGATTTCCATTTTATTTCATCAATTTTATTACTTCATCTACAATCAATTCAGCTGCATTTGGCATGGCAAACGTGCGAATGTTTTTCACCAATTCAGCTTGTTTATTTGAATCGTTTACTAAGTTTAACGTTTCAGTGATTAAGTTATTTCGTGCATCAATATCTTTTACTAAAATAGCTGCATTTTTATTGACCAAAGCCATTGCATTTTTTGTTTGATGATCTTCGGCTACATTAGGTGATGGCACTAAAATAACTGGCTTTGCCACTTGTGCTAACTCCGCAATTGATAATGCTCCAGCTCTTGAAATAACCACATCGGCAGCAGCATAAGCTAAGTCCATCTCGTATATAAATTCACGAATTTGAAAATTCGAAATTCGAAATTCTAAACTCGAATTGTTTTCTGAAGAATTAGCACTTTTTTTCGAATTTAGTCCCGATTTATCGGGATCTTTATTCGAATTTATTTTACTAAAGTTTTTACCAGTTTGCCAAATCAAATTGATGTTGGCGGCTTTCAATTTTTCTAATCCTTCAAAAACACTTTCGTTAATGGTTCTAGCTCCAAGACTTCCACCTAATACTAAAACTGTTTTCTTATTTGAATCTAGTTTAAAAAATTCAATGGCTTCGCTTCGTTTTCTAGTAACATCCATTAAATCTTGACGGATGGGATTACCTGTTTTTACTAATTTATTTGCAGGAAAAAACTTTTCCATGTTATCGTAAGCCACACAAATTTTATTGACTTTATCTTTCAATATTTTGTTAGTAATTCCCGCATACGAATTTTGTTCATGAATTAAAGTGGGCAGTTTTTTTAAGGAAGCTGCATACAAAACTGCACTACTTGCATAGCCTCCAAAACCAATCACAGCATCGGGTTTAAAGTTATTTATAATGCCAAATGATTTTACAATACTTGAAATAACTTTGAATGGAAACAATATGTTTTTATAGGTAATTCTGCGTTGCAATCCACTAATCCATAGGCCAACTATTTTAAAACCCGCCTTTGGAACTTTTTCCATTTCCATTCTATCGCTAGCACCAACAAATAAAAATTCTACTTCATTATTCAACCTTTTTTGTAAAGCTTGTGCTACCGCAATGGCCGGATAAATATGTCCGCCAGTACCACCTGCACTTATAATGATTTTCTTTTTAGTATTCATTTTAGTCAAAACTATTTTATAACAATTTGTTTATGTACTAATAAAATTATTGTTTTTTGAATCAATATTTTCGTTTTCTTCTTCCTTATTATCTACTTCAATGTACCTGCTTACACTCATAATTAAACCCAAGGTGATGAATGTAAAAATCAATGAAGTTCCGCCTTTACTTACCAATGGTAAAGTTAAACCAGTTACAGGAAACAAACCTACCGCAACAGCCATATTTATTAACGCTTGCAACACAAACTGAAACGACAATCCAACTGCAATTAAAGCTCCAAATGCCTTAGGCGCTTTTTTAACAATAAACACTGTTCTAAACAGAAATGTTAGGTATAATAAAAGCATTACTAAGCCTAATATCATTCCATATTCTTCTATAATTATTGCAAAAATAAAATCGGCATAAGCTTCAGGTAAAAA
>JBMOGB010000436.1:0-3008 GCA_049318585.1 Bacteroidia bacterium
AAAAAATTAGGGTATAAAGTAACTGAAATAAATCCTTACGAATAGTTTTTTTTAAATACACTTCAAATAAAAAAGTCCTTCAAAATATAAATTTTGAAGGACTTTTTTTTGTGCGATGTTATACCAAATACCCTTATAATTTATACCAAATAACGAGTATATTGGACTAAATTATAAGGGTATTTGGTATTAGCAATTCGTTTTTCGGTTTAACAATTTCGTTTTTTTTGAATTCAAAAATGTTATAATGGAAAGGAAATGCTTACAGCATGACGCTAGCTTGAGAGTTCGGTTTTCGTATTTTATTATTTCATTCATAGTTTTCATAGTGCTTCACCCTTTGCTGTTATATTTCACCCTTTCAGGGTTTATCAATAACTTCGAAATTCATTATTCGATATTCGATATTTTTTTCGAATTTAGAATTTCGTTATTCGAGTTTTATTAATTCATTCATAGTTTTCATAGTGCTTCACCCTATGCTGTTATATTTCACCCTTTCAGGGTTTATCAATAACTTCGAAATTCATTATTCGATATTCGATATTTTTTTCGAATTTAGAATTTCGTTATTCGAGTTTTATTAATTCATTCATAGTTTTCATAGTGCTTCACCCTATGCTGTTATATTTCACCCTTTCAGGGTTTATCAATAACTTCGAAATTCATTATTCGATATTCGATATTTTTTTCGAATTTAGAATTTCGTTTTTGGAATTTACTCTTTTATTTCCTGACACAATTCTATTAAAACACCATTGCTGCTTTTGGGGTGCAAAAATGCAATTAGTTTGTTATCGGCACCTTGTTTTGGTGTTTCGTTGATAAACACAAAACCTTCAGCTTTTAAACGAGTAATTTCTTCATAAATATCTTGTACAGCAAAAGCAATATGATGCATGCCTTCGCCTTTTTTATCAATGAATTTTGCTATTGCACTGTCTTCATGCGTGGCTTGCAATAATTCTATTTTTGTTTCACCTGTTTTATAAAAAACAGTGCGCACATTTTCACTCAAAACTGCTTCTTCTTTATAAGGTTTTGTATTGAATAAAGCATTAAATAAATTGATGCTTTCATCCGCATTTTTAACGGCTATTCCTATGTGTTCTATATTGTTTAACATGGTTTCTAAAATTTTACAATTTAAGGAAGGTATAATTACTTCTTTTTTATCTTTTTTATAGTCTTATCAAAATCTGAAATAAACTCTTGGTCTTGTACTTTTCTATATTTTGAATATTCTGTTTCCGCTTTTTCTATCGCCTTTTCATGTGATACACTTCCGGGATTATTTAATAAATCGTAACGATTTATTTTTAGGAATGAATCTAATGCTTCAACCCATTCATTCATTTTCATTGGAATATTTCTTTCAGCTTGTAATTCTGCAAAATTTAAGTACAATTCTACAAGTCGGTTCAATTCGCTTATTTCCTTTTCGGATAAATAGTTTTTTGCAATGTTTATATCTGACTTTAGTATTTTTCCTTCAGGTAAATTCTTCCAAGTAGTTAACCCCATATTAGGATTTTCAGCATTGGCCCTATTATGAATAATTTCTGCTGCCGTATTTCCTGTAATTGCCCAATGAAGTTTATTTTGAACTGTTTTATAAAAATTTATAGTCAGATCTGATTTAAGGTCATAATCTATACTACATTGAGCATATATATCCGTTATTTTTTGATAGAATCTTCTTTCCGATGCTCGAATTTCTCGTATTCTTTCGAGTAATTCATCAAAATAATCTTTGCCAAATACCTGACCACTTTGCTTTAATCTTTTATCATCTAAAACAAATCCTTTGATAATAAATTCTTTTAAAGTTTTGGTAGCCCAAATTCTAAATTGCGTGCCTCTTTGAGATTTAATTCTAAATCCGACCGAAATAATTACATCTAAATTGTAGTAAGAAACCTCATATTCTTTTCCATCATCTGCAGTTGTTCGGAATTTCCGAACAACTTGATTTTCTTCTAACTCTCCTTCTTTAAAAACATTACTAATATGCTCACTTACTGTCGACTTAGACCTGTCAAACAATTCTTGCAATGCCTTTTGAGTAAGCCAAACAGTTTCATCATTAACAAAAACGTCAACTCTTACTTCGCCATCTTGTGAAGTGTATAAAATAAAATCGGAATTGTTTGGAAATATATTTGACATTTTTTATTTTTTTACGGCTATTCCTATGTGTTCTATATTATTTAACATGGTTAAATTGTTGAATTGTTAAATTTATTTTTTTTTATACGTCATTGCGAGTTACAGCCTGTCCCGCCAAAGCGGGAAAGCAATCTTACAATTTGGAATGAGATTGCAGCTCACGCTTTGGCGTGATCGCAATGACGGAGTTTAAAAGCAATAAGTAAGTACATAATTTTCTAGTTGATAATAGTGCATTTCAAGTTGTTTTTTTATTTCGTTTTTGTGAAGCAAACAAGTAAATATTCCTTCATTTTTAGCTTCAAATTCCATTGCTTCCATGTTTTCTTTAAAGTCTAATTCTTTTTTTCCGTACCATTTATACATGCTTTCTTTGGCACTCCAAATAAGGGTTTTGGTTAATTTGCTTTCAGCAAATATTTGCTCATTTTCGTTTAAAAACTTTTTAGAAACTCTGTGTATTCTATCATCCACTTTTTCAATATCTAAACCAATTTCGTGGGTTTTGCTAAACATAATTCCTACATATTCGTACGAATGAGAAATACTGATAAAATACTTTTCATGGTCAATGTACAAAGTTGGCTTATTGTTTTCGTCTTTATGAATTTCAATTCTATCGGCATCAAATAAGTTTTGCAGAAGAACTCTGCTTGCAAACCAATGAATTCCAACATTTTCGGCTGGATTAATAGGTTTTGATACATCAAATAAATGATCACCAAGTTGATTTACAAAATCGGCTTTGGTTTCAGTAATTTTCCAAATTCCTAAAGTAATTTCGTTGGTTATATTTTGTATAGAAATAATTGGCAAAATAGGTTTGACTTTGTTTTATT
>JBMOGB010000437.1:0-3001 GCA_049318585.1 Bacteroidia bacterium
TTCGTTTTCGGTATAAATAAGTGCGTAAGCAATTTTTTTGCTACTTGCATATTTTATAGGCTTTTCTAAAGGTTTTTTTACATTTATTTTTTCGGTATAAATCTCCGATGCAATGCCTTCATTTCTTAACTTACTTAATAATTGTAAAACTGGCGCAAGCTCAATATTTTCGATAGAATCATTGGCACAAATTAACACTTTACTGCTTCCTTGCGATAATGTTTCAGGGAACAATTTCAACTCTTCAATAACATCGTAAATCCGGTCTAAACCAAAAGAAATTCCAACACCCGAAACGCCTTCTAATCCGAAAATTCCTGTTAAGTTATCATACCTTCCTCCACCGCCAATGCTGCTTCTTAACGAACCTTCAATGGCTGCAACTTCAAAAATACAACCTGTGTAGTAAGATAGGCCACGTGCCAATGAGAAGTCGGTTTTTAAATTGATAAATTTATCAGTTGATGCGTTTATTTGTTTAAAAATAAAGCTCAATTCATCAATTCCGATTAGACCTTCTGTTGAATTTTGTAATTTTACTTTTAAAGCCTCCAACATTTCTACTTCGGTTCCTTTGATGGTAATGATATCAAAAAGTTTTTCAATTTCTGACTCAGTAAAACCAAGTGAAATTAACTCATTACTTACACCATCTTTGCCAATTTTATCTAGTTTATCTATAGCTACCGCAATGGTATTTAGGTGCTCAATTCCTTTAACTACCTCCGCAATTCCTGCTAAAATTTTACGGTTATTTATCTTAATTTCAACATCAACACTTAAACACTTAAACACTTCTTGGTAAATGTTTATCAAATCTAATTCGTGCAATAAACTATCGCTTCCAACCACATCAGCATCACATTGCCAAAACTCTCGGTAACGACCTTTTTGTGGTCTATCTGCTCGCCAAACAGGCTGCATTTGGTATCGCTTAAAAGGAAACGTAATTTCATTTCTATTCATTACCACGTATCGGGCAAAAGGAACAGTTAAATCGTATCGTAAACCTTTTTCAGTCCTTTTCTTTGCTAATGATAATAATGTATTTGACATTGTATCTGCAATTAGATTATTGATTTCTTTATCTGAATCCTTGCTTACTATATTTGACAAATCAATAATTTCACTTCTAAGTTTCTTGTTAGCTTTGGTTAATTCTTCTGATTGTTTTACTAAACTTACAATCTCTTCTTTTGTGAAATTTACAAATGGATTACCACTATCTAAAATCCTAAAAAGCAATTTATCACCTTCTTCTCCATATTTACCTTCTAAGGTTGAAAGATTTTCCATCGTGGGCGTTTCTATAGGCATAAAGCCGTATTTGATGAAAACTTTTTCAATGGTATTTAAAATATATTTTCGTTTAGCTACTTCCTCAGGACCAAAATCGCGGGTGCCTTTAGGAATGCTTGGTTTTTCTTTTGCCATAATTATTTGGCAAAGTAATAGAAGTATATACAAGTTTGCAACAAATTACTTGTCAGTTGATGGTTGAAATTTTTTTTCCACAGATTCACAGATTTAAATAACTAAAAATACAAAACACAAAATTTCAAGGAATAAATCTGTGAATCTGTGGCTATTTTTTATTTCTATTCTGATATATTCCCATTTTATTATAATTTGCGATTTTATTAGCAACTGAATCTAAAAACACATCAATATCATATGGATTTTAAAGTAAGAACACTGGCAGAAGTAACCGCATCTGGACAAGAAGTAGAAGTGCTTTTTTGGGTAGGTTGCGCAGGAAGTTTTGATGAGCGTGCTCAAAAAATAACCAAAGCAGTTGCTAAATTATTACACCATGCAAATATTAATTTTGCCATATTAGGAACCGAAGAAGCTTGTACTGGCGACCCTGCCAAACGTGCTGGAAACGAGTTTTTGTTTCAAATGTTGGCCATGCAAAACATTACAACCATGAATACTTATGGCGTAAAAAAAATAGTTACTGCTTGTCCGCATTGCTTCAATACTTTAAAAAACGAATACCCTCAATTAGGTGGAATGTACGATGTAGTGCATCACACTGAATTAATAAATGAGCTGTTAGAAGCTGGTAAATTAAGCATTACTGGTGGCGCATTTAAAGGCAAACGCATAACTTACCACGATAGTTGTTATCTTGGCCGTGCCAATAATATTTATGAAGCACCTCGCCAAATTATAGAACGTTTGGATGTGGAGTTGGTTGAAATGAAACGTGCTAAAGCAAATGGATTATGTTGCGGTGCTGGCGGAGCACAAATGTTTAAAGAAGCCGAAACAGGAACCAAAGAAGTGAACAATGAACGTGCCGATGACATGCTTGAAACCAAAGCAAATATTGTAGCTGCAGCTTGTCCGTTTTGTATGACCATGCTTCGTGATGGTATTAAACACAATAACAAAGAAGAAGAAGTTCAAGTACTTGACGTAGCTGAATTAATTGCTAACGCAATGGATTTGTAGTTCCAAGTGAGGTTGATTAGTTAGTTAAGTTGATTTATTGATAGAGTTATTCATTCAAAAATATAAATGAAATTGATTAGTTCTTTTTTTCTAAAAAATTTTATTTGATTAACCAAAGAAAAAAAACAATTCTTCAAACCGAAAATAACGAAGTAATAATAGAATTATTAGACTTAGACCAAATACCCATATAATTTAGTCTTATCTACTTGTTCTTTTTCATCAATATTTCTTCAAAAAATAGTTCCATAACTAATGCTATGAAACGATTTTTGTTCATTGTCTTGATAAAAAATTACCTCGCAACTTTGGACTAAATTATAAGAGCATTTGGTATTAATAATAAAAAGATGAAGTCCGAAAAAAGAACTAAAAAAAACCGAATCAATTTAAAACTGATTCGGTTTTTTTATTTATAGTTAAAATTATTTTCTACCTTTTTTAGTTTGACTTCCTAATCTATCCATTACACAACGGAAACCAATAGTTGAAGTAGCTTGTTCTTGGTCTAAATATCTTCTGTTTCCAGGACTTAACCAAT
>JBMOGB010000438.1:0-3000 GCA_049318585.1 Bacteroidia bacterium
TTGAGCAACGCCTGCTCTATCTAAAAACTTCCATCGAAATCATGAGCAATTATCCACAGCTCAGTTTGGTTCATGATGATATGAAATCCTTTTACGATGCTTTGTATCTGGCACGAAATACACAGACAAAGAAAAATGCCAACCTCACACTATCGAGAGCCGAAGTAATGCAGCAGGCGTATAAGCTATCCAACGAAATATATGGCGTATTGGGCGAATTTATGATGAAATACAAAGACAATCCCTTAGTAATAGAAACATACTTCCCTGTAAATTTGCTTCGCAAAAAGCAATCCGCAACCAAACAGCCCAATGAAACCGATATATAGTAAGCCAGAGATTTAGCAGGGTTTATTCTTATTAATGGAATTATTGTTGATAAATTATTTTGATAAAAAATAACAATTATAAAATAAAATAATTAATTTTGGGAGGAATTTAAGATTATTATATGTGTTAAAATACATAAATGAAGACATAGCAATAAACAAAAATTAAAGTATGAAAATTAAAGTATTTCATATTAGGTTGTCAAAAGACAAACTACAAGCCGATCAAGACTTAGTAAATGATTTTCTGGATAGAGTGAAAGTTATTAAAATTGCGACTGAACTTATAAATGGACAAACTAACTTTTGGTCAATACTTGTCTTCTTTGAGAACAGAAAAAGCGGAAACATCTCTGATAAAATTTCTTATAACATTGCATCAGAATTAAATTCAGAAGAGGAAGAGATTTTTGATACATTAAAAAAATGGAGGCATGACAAAGCAGCTCAGCTAAATATTCCAAGTTTTATAATTTGCCAAAATACAGAACTTATAACTATTGCGAAAGAAAAACCAACGACGCTTAATGACTTACTAAGAATCAAAGGCTTTGGAGCAAATAAAATCTCTAAATTTGGTGATGACATTATTGCAATTTTAAACTCAATATAAATTATTTGTTTGTCATAAATTAAAAACACTAAAGTTAAAAATGATAAACTTTAATTAAAAAACTATGAAAAGAAATATTCTTTTATTACTTATTCTGTTTCCAATAATTTTAAAAGCACAATTAATAGGTACTTTTACTGATTATAGTGATGGTAATACATATAAAACAGTAAAAATCGGAAACCAAACTTGGATGGCAGAAAACCTCAAAACTACTCATTACAAAAATGGAAATGCTATACCTAAAGTAACTGACAATACAGTTTGGGCAGCACTTGCAACTGGTGCATATTGCGATTACAATAATACACCTGCCAGTAGTGCAACATATGGATTGTTATACAATTGGTTTACAGTAAATACTGGAAATCTTTGCCCTATAGGTTGGCATGTACCCTCAGATGCCGAATGGACTATACTAATCACTTATTTGGGAGGCGAAAGCATCGCTGGTGGCAAACTTAAAGAAGCAGGATTTGCCCATTGGGAAAGTTCTAGCACAGATGCAACTAATGAGACCGGATTTACAGCCCTCCCTGGTGGCTACCGAAACTACGGTGGAGCATTTTCCCACATTGACACCGTTGGTCAATGGTGGAGTTCTACAGAGATTAGTAAAAACAATGCTTGGTTTAGAATCATGATATTCAATTCATTTTATGTTGCCAGACTAAATAACTATAAGCTCAATGGCTTTTCTGTGCGTTGCTTGAAGGATTAAAACTGTTGTAATGCTGATGAAAATAATGAAGCTGGAACTCAATTTAGATTAGGTTTAATGTATCATGAAGGAGAAGACATCTTGAAAAATAATTCTTTAGCTGCTTACTGGATTGAAAAAGCATATAACGTAGTGTTTGAAGAAGCAAAAAACTTTGGGGAGAAAATGAATTATGTAAACAAAAAAACTTTTTTATTAAAAGGAATAAACAAATATTATTTTATGTCTGATAATAAATAATAAAACAATGAATGATAGGAAGAGAATAAAAATTTTGCTTAAAAAGATTGACTTAACAACATTTACTGAGATAACTTCAATATTATTAAAATTTGGGTTTGATAGAGGAAGAGCAATTAAATTTTTAGATTCAATTGTAGCTCAAAAACTAATTGAAATTGTACACAATAATGAAATTAAATTTGAAATACTTGATGGAAAAAAAGTCTTGTTGAAAGACTTAAATATTAAAGCAAAAAAAACATTTGAAGGTGAAAAATATTTTTATCAAAATTTAACACTCATAGAAAATATAAAGTCTGATTGGTGGAAATTAGTATTAGTAAATATTCCAGGTTTAATAGTTGGAGCGCTTATATCATATTTTTTAACACATCATAATTAGATAATTTTACAAAAGAAAATAGAAATACTTATTATGAAAAAGATGAAAGAAATACTTTACAGTCCCAAAAAGGCTAATGCTTTAGAGCAGTTAACGGAAGGTTTAATTAATATTCAAAATGAAAATAAAGAGCTTTTTAAAAAGATACCTTTCTCAAAGTGCTATTTAATTAAACATTCACCAAATGCAATGTTTGTGTTTACAGAAGAATCAATAAATTTACCGTATAGTATAATTGAACAAGTTAAAGATTTATGTAAAGATATAGCGATTGAAGTAGCTAATCAATAAAAAATACTAAACATATTAAAATGAAAAAATTAATTTTATTATTATCGATGATTGCTATATTTACTTATAGCTCATTTGCTCAAACCAAAAAGGACGGAACTCCTGATTTGAGGTTTAAAGAAAATAAAACATATACTGCACCTAAACAAACAAATACTCAACTACAACAATACAATACACAACCAAAAGTACATGTGGAATCGTATAAAAAGGAAAACTATACGGAAGTTAAAGAACACAACAGAACCGCCCCAAACAAAACAGATAAAGATAATTGGAGTACGAAACCAAATATAAACCCCGAGACTGGTAAAAAAGGAACTAAAAACCCAAAGTAATAATTAAGTTACAATATTGTTCTTCAACCCCCTGCTGAGCTGAATATGCTCTGTCGCTAAGCCGAATTTGCAATTCGGCTTGG
>JBMOGB010000439.1:0-2992 GCA_049318585.1 Bacteroidia bacterium
CACAACCAGGGCACCAACGCACTTCTTGGTCTGATGCAAAATCTTTTGATGTTAATTTTTCTACTGTTGTTTCCATTTTTTCTTTTTCTTAAATATCATTTTATATAGTAATGTCGTTTACTTTAGCTTTTTTTTCTATTTGATATTCGTTTCGACTTCGCTCAACGACCGTGGACATTGAGCGAAGTCGAAATTTAGTTTACTTAAGTAAACTAAATAACTTTTATATCCACTCATTTCTAATATTTTTTTGCCAATCTATTACATTTTCAATTTTATTAAATGACGTTATTTTTTTCAATTCACTAAAAGCACTTTTGAGTTTTTCTTTTGAATTTGATTTTGAAAAGTCATTTTCAGATAAAATAATAATCCTAACCAAACTATTTTCTAAAGATTTATACTCATCGGGCAATGTAATTTGCCCATGTTCTATGACAGTTGAGAATTCTAACGCATTCATGTTTAGTTAAATATTTTTATTAAGTTAGCAATTATAATCAATCATTTCATTCTAACACTTTCAATCCTACATCTAAAATTCCCTACGCTAAAATTTCTTTTATTTTATTAACTACTTCAGTGCTCATAAATGGCAAACCTTGAATTTTGTTATAAGGAATAGCATCTACAAAATATTTATCGCGAAGAATTTTCACCAATTGTCCATTGTTTAATTCAGCTACAACTACTGTTTTAAATCCTTTCAAAATTTCACCTAAATTACTAGGAAAAGGACTGATATAACGCAAATGCGCATGAGAAACATTTAATCCTTCACCACGTAAAATATTGGTAGCAGTTTTTAAAGCACCATAAGTTCCACCCCAACCAAGTATTAACAAATCGCCAGTTTCTGGTCCATTGTCCATGGTTTGTAATGGAATATAATTTGCAACTCTATCTACTTTTTCTTGACGCAAATGAACCATTTCTTCATGGTTTGCTGGGTCGTTACTTATATTTCCAGTAATGTTTTGTTTTTCTAAACCACCAATTCTATGTTCTAATCCTTTAGTACCAGGAACAGCCCAAGGTCTGCTTAGTTTTTCATCGCGCAAATAAGGTAAAAATTTATCGTCATTATTTGCTTTTTCAGGAGCAAACTCTACTTTTATATCTTGTAAATCTTTAGTTTGAGGGAACATCCAAGGTTCAGAACCATTTGCAATATAACCATCAGTTAAAACAAAAACAGGAATCATGTGCTCTAAAGCAATTCTACAAGCTTCGTAGGCAATATTAAAACAATCACCAGGCGATTGAGCAGCAAGAATAACCAAAGGACATTCACCATTTCTGCCATAATAAGCTTGCATTAAATCGGCTTGTTCAGTTTTAGTTGGTAAACCAGTACTAGGGCCAGCACGTTGTACATTTACAATTACTAAAGGTAACTCTAACATGGTAGCTAATCCAATGGCTTCGCCTTTTAAAGCTATTCCAGGGCCTGATGAACCTGTTACTGCTAAATTGCCACCAAAAGCTGCTCCAATTGCAGAGCAAACACCAGCTATTTCGTCTTCGGCTTGGAATGTTTTTATATTGAAGTTTTTGTGTTTTGATAATTCGTGTAAAATATCTGTTGCTGGAGTAATAGGATATGTACCATAAAATAAAGGTAATCCTGATTTAACAGAAGCAGCGATTAATCCAAAAGCTGCAGCTTGATTTCCCATAATACTTCTGTAAACACCAGCATCCATTTTAGCAGGAGCAACATTGTATCGGTTGGCAAACATTTCGGTAGTTTCACCATAATTCCAACCAGCAGTCATTACTTTTATGTTGGCATTCATTACAGCTTCGTTCTTTTTAAATTTACCTTTTATAAATGCCAAAGAACTATCCATTTCTCTGTTATACATCCAATAAACTAAACCCAACACAAACATGTTTTTACAACGGTCAATTTCTTTTACCGATAAACCGCTGTCAGTTAAAGCAGCTCTGGTTATTTTTGTAATATCAATTACCTTTAAATCATATTCGTCAAGCGAACCATCTGTTAATGGATTTTTATCTTCAGGTACATTAGCCAAACGCATGTTTTTTGTATCAAATCCATCAGAATTTGCTATAATAACACCACCTTTAACAAGGCCTTTTAGGTTAGCTTTTAAAGCCGCAACATTCATAACTACTAACACATGACTCATATCGCCAGGCGTATGAATACGTGTAGATCCAAAATGAATTTGAAAACCTGAAACTCCTGCAATAGTACCTATTGGGGCGCGAATTTCTGCTGGAAAATCAGGAAAAGTTGCAATATCATTTCCAAATAAAGCAGCCGCATTTGTAAATTGTGTACCTGTTAATTGCATACCATCACCGCTATCGCCTGCAAAGCGAATAACAACTGATTCTAAATCTTTATCTATTGTTGAATTCATGTATCTATTTATAAATTAAAACATGGCAATAATAAAAAAACTAAATGTATTTTTTTTGCTTTTGGTCGGTATAAAAACTAACTCTTATTAGGAATTTAGGAATTTTGAATTTTTAGATTTCGAAATTACTGTTGTTTTATAAAAAATATATAATAAGTGTTAATTATATTGAGTAAACAGTTTTTGAAATATTTAAAAACCACCCAGCAGTTAGCCAACTGACACCTCTCATTTCGACTCCGCTCAATGACCGGGGAATTTTGCATTAGTTTAAAAATTAAAAACGGATGATATGAATAGCCTTCCGATAGCTATCGGAATGTCTTTAGCTGACGGAAACTAAAAAAACCACCCCGGCCTGCGGCCACCCATCGAGAGGGGAATTTTGCATTAGTTTAAAAATTAATAATGGATGATATGAATAGCTATCTGATTGCTATTTGTATGGCTTTTAGCTGTAGGAAATATTTGTTGTTGGTGTCGCTTCGCTAAAACACTAACAACGGCAGCAATTCAAAAACCACCCCGGCCTGCGGCCACCCCTCGAGAGGGGAATTTTGCATTAGTTTAAAAATTAATAACGGATGTTATGAATA
>JBMOGB010000440.1:0-2976 GCA_049318585.1 Bacteroidia bacterium
CACTTGAGAATTTGTTGTGAAAAACAGCCTACTTTTTGTCTATTACACCTAAAAACATGATTACTAAAACTCATTTAATTAGTACACTAGATAATTTGCCTGAAAATTTAACTGTTGATCAGGTAATTGATCATTTAATTTTTATAGAAAAAGTTCAAAAGGGGTTGGCAGATTCAGAAAAAGGTTTGGTGAAAACTAAAGATGAAGCAAAACAAATATTGACGAAATGGTTGAAATAATTTGGACTGTTTCAGCTATTGAAGTTTAAAAAAGATAGCATCCTAAATTCCCATCAACTTTAATTTCATAATAGCAGCTACGCTCATGCTATCGGTTATAGTTCCGTTCATAACCATTTCAAATGCTTCTGAAAAAGGCAGTTTTTTCAATTGTAATTGTTCGGTATCTTCTGGTTCAGCTTGTTTTTGAGTTAAGTTTTTTGCCACATAAATAATTGCCAATTCATCACTCACTGAATTACTCAAATGCATTTGCAATATTTCAGTCCATTCATCAGCTTCTAAACCGCATTCTTCCAAAAGCTCACGCTTAGCGCTTTCAATGGGTTCAACGCCTAATGTTCCGCCACCTTCAGGAATTTCCCAACTGTATTTATTTATAGGGTAACGATACTGACCCACTAACCAAGTATTGTTATTTTCATCCAATGGAATAATGCCAATGGCCAAGTTTTTAAAATGAACTTTTCCATAAATACCATCGTTTCCATTTGGGTTAATTACTTCGTGGTGTTCTACTTCTATCCAATTATTATTATAAGCTGTTTTTATACTTTTAGTTTTCCAAGGATTCAGTTTTTCGTCTATCATTTCAATCATTTTTTTAGATTTTTACCAATGTTTTCCAAATTACTCCACGCTCATAAAAAGGTTTACATTCCTTACATTCAGTATTTATAGTTGTGTAAATTTTAAGTGTATCGTGCTTAAATTCCCAAATAGTTAATTTAGTTTTTTTAGTTTTAGGGTTACTAAATTCCATTAAGTTCTCTTCGCTTTTATCGGCTATTTCGTTGTTAATAAAAGTTTGATAGGTTTTATATTCCTTATCGCCTTTTACTTCGTTAAGTGCCGAAAATGAAAGTTTTTTATTGGTTTCTACATCAATAAAAGTTTTTTCAAATAACCTTTTATTGATTTCATATTTCATGGCTGGTAAGTGCATGTTGGTTTTTACAATTGGATTATTTACCGCCTTTATATAGTAAAAAGTTTTTTTAGCTGCCGAATCGTAATACATTAACTTATTTTCAGGAGTTAAATACAAATTGCTGTGAGGCATATGCGATAAATGATGCAATGAAATTTCGGTTTCAGAAATGCTATCGCATTTAGTGTTCCAATATTCATAATCGCCATTTACAATTGTTACACTATCGGAATGTCGTTTTATAATTATTTCGGAACAAAAAAACTGCTTATGTCCTAATATACTTTTAGCCGAATCGGTATAGTTTAATAAGCTTTCTAAAAGCCAATTACCATATATTTCTGGTTTAATTACTTCGGTTTTTTGCTCGTTATTGGTGTTACAACTTTGACTAATTATGGTAAAAATTATAAGAACAATATATAATATTTTTCTTTGCATGTTTTATAAATGATATATCATTCAAAAATACAATTTGATATATTAAGAGCAGTAAAACTTTTAAACAATTAAGTTGTCAATTAGCCTTATATCTCCACAAAAAACAGCAGTTAAAATAACTGCTTCTTTGTAATTATCCGAATTTCCATTCAAAGCTTTTAAACTGGTTTTGTTACAAATAGTAAAATATTCAATTGTTAAACTTTTTTGAGTTTCAATAATTTTTATTGCACCTGCAATTAGGTTTTCTATCGATTCAGTTCCCCAATTTTCTTTTACAAAAAACATGGCTTTTGAAATATTTAAAGCTTCTATTTGTTGCGCTTCGCTCAATCGTGCATTTCTGCTACTTAAAGCCAAACCTTCCTTTTGCCTTACAGTAGGTTCTATAAAAAGTTCAATAGCAGGAAAATGCCGTTTTACTAATTCTTGAACTACCATGCATTGCTGGTAATCTTTTTGGCCAAAAAATGTTTTGTGAGGTTCAATTATTTCAAAAAGCCTAGAAACAATTGTTATTACACCATCAAAATGTCCTGGTCGTTTTTCACCTTCTAATACTTGAGTTATTTCACCATAATCTTCTGTGTTTTTTGCTTGTCCATTTGGGTACATTTCCAAAACATTTGGCATAAAAAGCACATCACAATTTTCAATTGCCAAAAGTTTCATATCGGCACTTGCAGTTCGAGGATATTTTTCTAAATCTGCGGTATTATTAAACTGAGTAGGGTTGACAAAAATACTGCAAATTGTGAGGTCGGTTTCTGCCTTACTTTTCTGAATTAATGAAATATGTCCATGGTGTAATGCTCCCATTGTTGGAACAAATCCAATGCTTTTTCCACCACCTTTTTGGGTATTTAGGTAAGTTTGCAGTGTTTTTACAGTTTTAAATACAATCACTTAGTTTTGATTTACAGTGTTTTAACTTTTTTAGGCATTTTTTTTGTGGCAAATATTAATCAATATATTAACATTATCGTAAATTTGCATACTTTTTTAAAAAAAAGTTATTAGTATGGCCAAGAAAAAAGTTCTTTTTGTTTCGTCTGAAATGACACCTTATTTGCAAGTTACCAATGTTGGAGAATTAGCAAGAAGATTGCCTCAGGCAATTCAAGAAAAAAATAACGAAATCCGTGTGTTAATGCCCCGATTTGGTTGTATCAACGAAAGACGTAATAAATTACACGAAGTAGTTCGCCTATCAGGTATAAATATTACTATTGATGATAACGATAATCCGTTAACAATTAAGGTTGCATCGCTTCAAGAAGCTAAAATGCAAGTTTATTTTTTAGACAATGAAGATTATTTTCACCGTAAATTTGTTTTTGCTAACGATAAAAATGTTTTTTATAA
>JBMOGB010000441.1:0-2976 GCA_049318585.1 Bacteroidia bacterium
TTTATATAAATTTTACACATCTGTACACCTTGGTAAACACCCGCAAAACAAGGCTATATAAATTTTATTTAGTGCTATTGGTTAAAACATTGAAATTCAATTAAATAAAAACGTTATAAATATTGGTTCTAATTTAAAACAATAAACCCCTTATAAATCAATATAAGGGGTTTAAATTAGTGTTTATGTATTCGCCTGTTGTTGCTTTAAACGTGCCTGTAAAGTCTTTATTTTGGCTTCTAAGGCTTTGTTTAGCTGTTTGAGTAGTTCTAATTTGGTTAACATAGCATTTCTATTACCTCGGTTTTTAGTGTCTTAATTTGGGCTTCTAATTAGTTCTAATTACCAACCAATCATATTATATGAAAATGGTAATATGTTTATTGAAGTTCCACCGTTAACACTGCTGACAATATGATAAATGTTATTTTTTTCAGTGTTTTGTATGGTGTTGTACTTGGTTTGAGTTCCTGTAATTGGGTCGTTTACAACATACTTTAAATCCAAATTACCTACATTTTCACCATACATGTACTTATAATTTTTGCTTGGGTCTGGACTTGAATATAATTCATAAGCCCATAAGTTTGTGAATGGGTTTTTAATCATTGCGCTTTGAAGGTAGTTAACATCCATTATCACTAAATAATCGTTATGATGTCCCACCAATGTAATTGGGTCGTTGTTTGTAATTGCTTGGCTTTCATTGATTTGAATATCTAAATTGTCGCTTAATTCATTATTTGCGCCCATGCCGTTGTGAATGCTGGTATATGTAATTGTGTAGTTGTCAGGCATGATTTGAACCTCAAAACCCTGCTGCAACTGCTGAATTGTTTTTGAAAATTCATAGGTATTATTTACACCCTCGAATTTTAGCACATAACTATTAGGATTATATACAAATGTCCAATCATTTATATTCCAACTTTTGTTTAGGGGCTTAACTATTAATCCCTCGGTTTGAACTTTTACATGTAGCATTTTGCTTTGTTGTGCTTGTTGTGGTGCTTTCTCACAACTGGTAAAAAATAGCATAATAGCTACTAAGGCATAACCTAATATAAACCCATTAATAGAGGTAAATAGTAAGGCTGGTAATTGTTTGAGTTTTTGAATTGTTTTGTTTGTTTTCATTTTGTGGTTTTTTAAGTACTTCTAATTATTTATTTAAAGATAAATACAGGCAATTTTAAAAAGTACTGATTATATATAAAAAAAATCCCACCTAAACACATTGGCTAAGTGGGATTAAAAAAACAAGGCTAATGAAAATCAATGAAAAAATAAGAACCTCGTTTTATTGCCTTTAATTAGTTTTTATAGTTATCAATTATTGAATCATATTTTTTCCAATAAATGTCTTTAGCTGTTTTTTTATATTCAAAATAAGCCCTTGAATTGATTGTTGTATTACTATATGCAGGGTCGTTTACAATTGAAAATTCTTTTATATCTTCAAATTTACTTATAACATGTAATTGTTCGCCTTTAGTGTTTTTGATAAATTTTGAATCACCTTTTTTTAATGAAAAACTAAAACTCATTGAATCTAAATCACCTGCTTTGATTGCTTGGTATATTTCATCTGCTTTGGCAGTTTGTTTTAATTCTGTTCTAAAATGTACTCCCACTGAATCAACATAAATATTAAGGCTTCCTTTGCCCTTGTTGCTTCGTGCCAATGGGATAAATGTTTCATTGTGTTGGTATATTAAGCGAATATCGAACCTTTTAATGTCCTCATTTGTAAAGGCTTGAGGCATAATTAATTCTTTAAAACCGCCTAAATTCTTTGATTCTACATTAAAGACAATAGGAGTACCAAATAAGATTTTCTTATTGTTTTCTTCCCTGCTTTTAATTTTAAAACTTCGTTCCTCGTTATACATGTTAATCTGATTTTTACTTGTAATAATTTTTTAAGAATTCAATATTATCACGAATTAATTTACTGGTGCTGATTTTTGATTTTGCCTTAATTGCTTGTAAATCATTGAATTGTGATTCACTCAATTTTATGTTTATTGCATGTGTGTATTCAATTTTTTTCTTCATGTCTTAATCAAATTTTGTGAATAAAGTATTATGTAGGGCGTTTAAATCTTCGCTCTGATAGTATTCACTTATTGCCGTGAATGCTTGGGATTTGTTTGGAAATGGTTCTAACAAATCATTGAAAAATTGTACTAATTTCTTTGTTGATTTCAATGCCTTTGAACTTACTGAACCTTCCCCATACATTCCATTGAAGTAATTGTAATAATCACTTACATTCAATAATTCGCTTAAAGAATCCCTGTAATAAAACATATCGGCTGTTCTTATTATACCGTTTAATCTGTTAATCAAATCATCTATATTGAACTGTTCCACAGTGGAAAAGTCTTCAATATGAACAACTTTGATATAACTTCTTAATATGTCGCTTGCCTCTATGTTAAAACCATTTGTTTGCTTATATGCCTCCATAAAGGTTTTATTATAACGTATGTCTTTATGTGTATCTTTTTCAAGTTCAACGCTGTAAGCCTTCCAAAGTAGGTTTAAATTTAACTTTTTATTGGTTGTAAATTCAATATTGTACTTTGATTCTAAACGTTTGAAAGTTTTTTTAATATCCCTATTAATATAGAATTCACATAAATCTGTTAATTGTTGGATTTGGTTTGAATTTAAGTATTTAATATTTTCCATGTTGTTGTTATTTATGCTTATAAATACTATAAAAAGTATATAGAATTTATCCAAATTGAAAATATATTTTTTATATACTTTTAAACCTCTTTAGAATTGAATATTTATTCAAGTGTGTAAAATAGTACACTGATTTTCAATTGTAAGAGGGTTTAAAAGGTTTGTTTATCCGGTTGCTTCGCAACCATGAACCAGTACCTTGAATCAGTACCATGAACCAGTACCTTGAATCAGTACCATGAACCAGTAACTTGAATCAGTACCTTGAATCTATAACTT
>JBMOGB010000442.1:0-2954 GCA_049318585.1 Bacteroidia bacterium
CTTTTCCTAATTGTACGCAGCCAAAAAGTTGCATTTACAAGTTGAATTCAAGAATAAAATAAATATCATCTATTAATATTTCATTGGCTTTGATATTTGGATATGGTAATCTTAATTCATGTATATAGGTGTCCGGAAAATAAGAATCCAACTCAGTATCGTCAACAGTTGATGCCCAATGCATCCATGATTTTGTTATTATGCACTCCTCAGGGTTTTCACAAAGATTTATCCACTTAAATAGGAATAAATCTCCTGTTTTCGAATTCAAAATTTTATTCCAGCTTTGAGTTTTAGTAAAATCTCCTGATAAAAATTCATCTGCATCTAAAGCAAAAAGTATTTTTTTTCCTTTTATTTTTTTCGCTTCTTCAAATAAAAGATTACGGCTTTGTGCCTGATGCATTTCAGTCAAAGTATTGTCAATTAGAATAACTTTTGGATAACTAATTGCGATCTCCTTACTTCCGTCAGTAGACATTTGATCGGCAATAATTATATAATCAGCCCAAAGGCTTGTAGCCTTCAAAAATGCATGTAATACCCATGCTTCATTACGTATTGGAGTAAGGCATATCAATAAAGGTCTATCCACATCAATATTTTTTAATCGTTTATTACTTCATTCACTTTTTCTTCACATCTTCCATTACTACTTCTGCGATTAATGTTAAATTCATTAAATATGAATTTGTACTGTAATAAGCAAATTGAGTTAATTTATACTACAGTAAGCACTTTATTAGTAAGGTGGAAAGGTGTCATTCATTAGTGTCTGTTTATTAATTATCACAAATCTTTTCAGATAGGCTATATACACTACTAAAGGCAATATAAAGAAATATTTAACAAAATACTTATCGCTTTTTTCGCACTTTATTCGACTATTATGCAAAGATAAACCTATTATTTTGTATTCACAATGTTTTAAGCTGAACATGTGTTGGATATTCTAAAAAAACAATTAACCTTGTATTGCATTTTGTGGAGCTAAAATTTTATTATTAAGCATTTTACGTTTCATGATAACTTTACTATTCTAAATATACATGATAAATGATGTATTTCTACATGATAGCTATCGCAAATTGAAATAATATGATATTACTCTATTTTATCGATACTTTTTAAAGGGAAATTATCTATTATTGAGACATAAGATATATTGGAATTAAATATAATCGTTTTCAAAATCAATCTCACACCTTAATTATTTTTTTTATTGTTGTTATATTATTATAATAGTGATTATTCAGATTTTAAGCAAAAAACAGATCTTCTAATATTTAAAATATACAAACAAATGCAAACAAAATAACCGATTTGTACATCTTAGTACTACATTTGCAGTCTGAAAAATAGACTAATTGACTTAAACAACTGATTGTTTTATCATTATGTTTTAAGTTGATTGTTTATTTATATTGTTTGAAATCCTTGTTTAGGAAATCTAAAAATTGAATCTTGTTTACACCTACTCCTTTTCCTTTTTTAATTGTTTCAGTATGATTTCAATTGATAAAAATTACATTTAAGTTTAATCAAAAATAAAATTCGGAGTGTTTTTACGAAAAAAAGCCCCGCGTAAATAGGATACGGGGCTTTGCTAATCCAAAAGATGTGCCTTGTTAGACGGCAGTCGCGGAAGTTGTAGTAGACATCGCGACTGTCTTTGTTTTTTTAGCAGCACTTTTGTTTCGGGTAATTCGACTTTTCATTTGAGCTTGAAAGTGAACTAAAAATTCATTTAGCTCAGCTATCATTTCCAAATAATCTATCTCAATGTTTTCTACCCGTGCCAATTCTATGGCATACATCAAATCTTGAAACGCATTTATCACGTCTTCCTTAACTTTCACCTTTTGCAACCAAGGAATACGACGTGAGGATTTTGATTTATTCCTTATCTCCATATTTGATTGTATGCTGTCCTCTACAGAAATAAGGTCATTTGCATAAACCTTAATGCCTATAGTTTCAGCGGCAGTCATTAATACAACATTTTGCTTAAGTTCTGATGTAAAACCAATTACTCCATTATGAGTGGTAGTCTGATTTTTACGATGAAGTAAAGCTAAATGCATCTTAATTAGTGGTAAAACAAGCAAAGCTGATTCTCTTTGAGAACTTACATTTGCTTTTTCAACAGCAGTACCTTGCATTACAATTGCCTCAATTAACCCTTTCCTTTTAAGGCGTTGAGCTTTAATATCAACGGTAAGTGGGTGTTTTTGAGGATTTTGTTTCAACAAGTACATTTGTTGATACTTTTCCAGTAATTTACTATAAAATCCATCTATCTTTTTGTCTGCCGGAATATATTTTTCAATAATTCGCAGTGACCCAACAATGATAGTTGGAAGTTCACTCTTACGAGCTCTTTGTAATGAAATTTGTGTAATAATTTTTTTCAAAATATTATCTCCTATTTTTATGAAAATTAATAAAATTTAGAAGATTATTGGCTCATTACCTTTCGTTCGTAAATGCAGAAGTTACCTATTATAGTTCAAAAAAACTTCTGAAAGATTATTCGCTAATAATCTTACGACACTTAAAATTATTTTTTATTAAATATCGATATGCAAAAGTAAGGAAAAGTATTAAATAAAAAAAATGTTTGAAACTAAATTTCCGAAATACATAATAAGTTTTCCAATTAATATTTTAATTGATTTATATACAGATAGATGAAAATATAGAAATACCAGATTGTTAGTAAAAAAAGAAAATTTGTTGATAAGTTTTTTTCGAAGATTATTTAAAAATGCTACAAAACTGACTTTTACATTTTGTTGAACTTGCTTTTGTATAGTAACAAAAAGAAGTTTTACATTTTGATTACCTACTATTGTTCCGTGCAATATGTAGTTTAACCGAATGAGTATCGCATTTGGTGTAGCAAACATACTGTAATTAATAACGAATTTATGCTTTTGTTTTCAATTATTTGT
>JBMOGB010000443.1:0-2948 GCA_049318585.1 Bacteroidia bacterium
ACTTAGGTTTAGATATTAAAAAAACTGTTTTCAAAATTCCTGTTTCATTAGAAGGCGTGCGTGCGTGCCGCATGTTACGCAATGAAGGAATGTTGGTAAATGTGCATTTGGTTTATACATTACAACAAGCTTATATGGCTATGCAGGCAGGCGCAACTTATGTTTGTCCGTTGGTTGGTCGTTTGCAAGATCAAGGGCATGATGCTTTAGACTTAGTTGCTCAAATTATTGATGCAGTTGATCATTATGGTTACGATACCAAAGTAATGTTCTCATCGGTTAGAACAATGGAACATATTAGAAATGCGCTAAACTTAGGAGTTCACACCATTACTGTTCCTTTAAAAATAATGAAACAGTTGACCGAAAATCATTTTACAACTGTAGGAACTGACCAATTTATTCAAGACACTCGCTTAATGACTGTAAAAGTTAAAGAAGCTTTGAATGGTGTAAATCCTATAGTTTCTGCTGATACTAATTTAGCTGAAGCAATTGTAAAAATGACTGAATATGGTTTTGGTGCTATTACTATTGTAAATGCTGATGGAAGTTTAAAAGGTGTTTTCACTGATGGTGATTTACGCAGAAAATTAACTTCTGATGGCAGAGATGTTTTAAGCAAAACAATGGGCGATTTTACATATAATGCTGCTATTTCAATTGAGTCGGATGCTTTGTTGAACGTGGCTGCAGGCTTATTTAAATCAACTAAAGTAGATACTATTTTAGTAACTGATAATGGCAAGCCAATTGGCATGTTAGATATTCAAGATTTAGAAGCATAATTTTATATTTATTTACTAAAAAAGGCGTTTGTTTTAATTAACAAACGTCTTTTTTTTTTGTATTTTCGTTTAGAGTTTAAGGGCAGACACATAGGTATGCCCCTACGAATTAATTCATTACCCAATTTTTCAAAAATAATTCATCATCACTTATTTTACCAACTACTTTATAAACTGATTTTTCTAAAATAGTTGATTCTGATGCATTCTCGTTTACTACACAAAAAGGAAAACGACCACTTGAATGAATAAAATTTACTTCATTATTTTCATTGATAAACACAAAACCTGTATGATTATCCAACCCAATTATATATAATCCTTTGCCTTTTTGTTTAATTCCTTTTATAAATGCTAGTAAACTCAAATTGTTAAAATGGTAAATATTTTGTTTTTGAACCAAATTTTTTATCATTACTTCCGAAGCACATTGAGCTAATTTTACTCTGTTTAAAGGAACACCAACATGACTTAAAGTGGTAGTTACAAAATATCCACAAGCAATAGAACCTTCACCAGGAATAGTAGAATTCCCATAAAATGCCCACCTCGTTCCATACCAAAAAGGAAATATTTTATTGGTCAATGATGTAACAAATAACTGCTTAATTTGATTGGTTGTTTTGTTTTTTGCTTCCTCTTTTTGTTGTTTAATTGTCAACAAACAATTGGCATATTTTTGAGGAGTTAAATAAAAAGTGTGATAGCCCGGAAGGATTGCTATATAAGGCGAAAACCAAATGAAGATAGTTAAAATAACAATCCATAAAAACAATATTATCAATCCTTTGTATTTCATAACTCACAATTCATAAATCAAAAATCTACCAAGCTTGTTCACCAATTAAAGGTACAAATTTGAAGTTTTCTAATGTTATTTCTTCAAAAGTAGTTGTCGATGTTTTTACAATACTGTGCATTTTTTGAATCTTACTATCACCAATGGGAATAATTAAAATTCCACCAACTTTTAGTTGACTTATTAACGAATCGGGTAAAACTGGCGCACCAGCAGTAACAATAATTTTGTCGTAAGGAGCTGCTTCAATGTAACCTTTGCTACCATCGCCCAAAATGCAAGTAGCTTTATAACCAAAATTCGAAATTCTTGCATGCGCTTTTTTAAATAATTCTTCTTGCCTTTCAATGGTAAATAAATTTACTCCCAATTCTAACAAAATAATAGATTGATAAGCAGAACCAGTTCCAACTTCTAATACTTTATCGCTAGGTTCTATTTGTAAAAGTTGGGTTTGATATGCTACAGTATAAGGCTGACTAATGGTTTGACCTGCATCTATTTTAAAGGCTTTGTCTTGGTAGGCATGTGTTCTAAACTCTGATTGAATGAAGAAATGTCGAGGAATTTTCAGCATAGCTTCCAATACTTTTTCGTCCACAATTCCTTTGGTCCGCAGTTCTTGAATTAAACGTTTCCGAGCACCTTTATCTTTATAAGTATCTTCCATTTTTGCTTTGCAAAATAAGGAAGCATTTGATAAAGGCATTTAGTTATTTTCAAATAAAAACATTTGGAGTGTGAACATTTCAAACTACTATACACAAATTGCATAATTTGCATAAAGTGTTCAATTTATAGGTTTAAAACAATGTCGCTGTTTACAGTTTGAAACCACAAAAAAAATTACAGATGCCATTTGCACTTAACTTTGTTTTTGATTTAAAAGTCAAATTTTTAAACTTAAACAGTTAAACAATGATTCAAATTGGCATAGCCGGAGCTAACGAACTTAGTAAAAAACATATTGAAAAGATTTTAGAAATAAAAGATTTTAGATTGGTTGGTTTTTACGATCACGATGAGCAAAGTAGTGAATATATAAGCAATACTTTTGGTTTGAAAAAATTTGAATCATATGCCGATTTATTGGCAAACACACAAGCAATTGATATACTTTCGCCTGTAGGAACACATTATAAATATGCGCTAAAAGCTATTGAAAACTGCAAACATGTATTTGTAGATAAAGTACTTAGCGAAAATTTAGATGAAGCCAAAGAACTGGCAAACTTAGCTTATGAAGCAAATATTCAATTACATGTTAGTAGGTATGAACGATTTCACCCAAACTTTCAATTACTAAAAAAACTTTTAAATAATCCATTATACATTGAGTCTTCAAAATTTGACCAACATGT
>JBMOGB010000444.1:0-2942 GCA_049318585.1 Bacteroidia bacterium
TGGTGTATTGTTTGTTCAGAAAATTGTTTATGTCATTCCGAAGGAATCTTCCTAGGTTACAAATATCATTGAATTAACCAACATTCTTTGTAAAAGTAAATGTTGGTTTGAAGTCAAGGGAGATTCCTACGGAATGACTTTAAGTTTATTTTTAAAATTGCTTCGTTTCGGCTTATAACAGTGGCTGTGTTTTGGCTACGCAGACAAATTTATGGTTTTGGTATGGTTGGTTTTGGTTTAGCGGTTTTACTGTTGGCACTTATATTAGCTGCTACTTTGGTAAAACTGAATTGTTCTTTTAAAGAAGGATTTTCTTTGCAAAAATTAGATGCAATTTTGGCTACTGCTATTACATCGTCATACAAGTTATTAAATACGGTTATATAATCGGATGTAGTATTTTTTTTACTGCCTTTGGCATTTTCCTGACTAACATTTGTGTTTTTTAGTAGATCAGCATAAGTAAGTATGGTGTCTAAGGTGCTTTGATTAGTGCCTTTGGCAACTATTTCCGCTTTTAGTGTTGTATCTAAATTTGTTTTAAATTGATACAATAAATTAATAATTGCTTCTTGATTGCCTAATTGAGTGCTTCGTAGGTAATCTTTAAAACCTAATACGTTTAATATTTCGGCAAGTTTTGCAGGTTCTTTTTTAAAATCTGCATCTATTTGAACTTTTATTTCGGCTAATTGCTGTTGCGCTTGTTTTTGAACCACCAACATTTCAGCAGTAATTTTTTTAATTCTTTGGCATTGTCTATACCCAAATTACCTTTGATGGTGGTGTCGATGCGTGTTTTAAAATCATCGAAAAAAGGATCGGCCCAAGCAGTTCTTTTTGGAATTAGAAATGCCCTATTAATAAAGGCAGTTTCGATGATGGAAGAAGATGTAATTAACATATTTACATCTGCAATTTTGTAATTTCTTTGAATTGTTGTAGTCATAATTATATTTTTTTTAGTTTTTAGAATAATTTTTTATTTTACATCCACCATATTGTAGGAGTTTATTTTGCCAGCAGGGCAAGAAACTGGTTGCATTTTTTTTCGGTTAAAATCATTCACTATAAACCAAAAACCATTTCCTCTATTACTATAAATTTTTACTGTATCCATTATTTCACTTTTAAATGGTCCTATGATATACTTGTCTATATTTTCACCCCCCATTGCTTGTGCTGGTATTATAACCGTATCATTATCCAATAATGTTTTATAATCTAAATACCTGATAATGCTGTAACTTTTAAAGCTATTGTATAAAGTATCGAATATTATGTTTTTGTTTTTTCCAATCCCGGGGTTTAAATCTATAATACCAAGCCCATTATTGGTATAAGTTATTAAATTAATGGCTCCTTCGCATTTGCTTCCAGTATAATTAATTTTGAAGTAGCCATTTTCGTTGGTAAATGTAGATGCACCATCTATTTTATTTTCGCATGGGCCACCAGAAACAAATTCTAACTCAACTTTTTGGTTTTTGGCAGGTGTGTTTGGTGCATTGTAACCTTCCATTATATAACCTTCTATGGTGTAGGTGGTATCTAAATCTTTGGAACAAGAAACGAATATGAGGCAGCAGGTAATTATTAGATTTAATATAAAATATGTTTTTTTCATAATTTTAGTCTTTTACAAATTTCTTTCTGCCAAGTAATTCTTTTTTATTGTATAAACTGATGATATACATTCCTTGTTGTAAATCTTCAATGTTTATTTCAGTTTGTAAGTTGTCCTTTTTTATTTCCCTGCCAGAAATATCTGTTATAACATAGCTACTATTCTTTAAATTTAAGTTTTCTATAAATAATTTTGAACTAGCAGGATTAGGATAAATATTTATTTTGGTTGGTTCAATATCATCGACTGAAACACTTTTTAAATTGGCATAATTGTTCATTTGAACTAAAATACCGCCTATCTCATCAATTCCATTTGGATTTTCAACCCAAAAGTAAACTTGTGCAACATAAAATAGAGAATTATTACAGTACCATTCAAAAGAAACATATTTTCTAGGATTCCCATTAATTTCAAACGACTTTTTACCACTTGGATCAATGTACCAAGTAGTATCGTAAAATGAGTAATCAAATTTCATTAAAAATGTTTCAAAAGTACCAAAAGACAATTTTATCAAACCAGTTGCAACCACTTCCCTTTTTGAAAATAAATATTGTTCATTATACCCAGAATCACCAGAATGATGAAAAAAATTTTTAGTTCGCATATGGTTTGAATCAATATTTATATAAGGATATGCAACTGGAAATTTAAAATCTGGAAAAGGATGTTCAAACCTTATTGTTTGAAAAAAATGAGATGGGCCTAAATAACCTGCAAAACCGACATGATAGTTACCACTAGAATCAGTTTTATAATAAGAAATTGAACCAAAACCATCTCTTTCACCGAAAGCAATATTACAATCTTTAAAATTATCTTTGTAATAAGTTTGTTTGGGATCAATTATATGTGCAGTATCTTTTTGATTTGAAATCATTTTAGAAAAATCCCAAAAATTATTTGTACCTGTTTTGGCAAACTTAAAATTATATAGTATTAAAGTATCAGATATATCGTCAAATATAATATCTGAGCCAATTCTTAATGAATCTTTTTGAGTTAATACAACTTGAGAGAAACCCGATACATTTATTGCTATGAATATATAAAAAAATATTTTTTTCATTGTATATTTAACATTCGTTTAGTTGAAGCAAATATGAATTAATAAATCGACATTCTTTGTAAAGTTTTATTTTAAATTTTCGGTATGTTTTATAATATATTTGTCCACCAAAATCTTTCAAACCATGAGCAATTACAAAGTATTTCAAATAAACTGCAACCCTGAATTAGCGGAACTATTAATAGCCGAATTGGCCGAAATTGGCTTTGAAGGTTTTTTAGAAAACGACCATGGTTTTGAAGC
>JBMOGB010000445.1:0-2932 GCA_049318585.1 Bacteroidia bacterium
AGAATTTTAATAATATAATATATACACAATACAATGAAAAAAGCAGAAATACATACAAACAAAGGCGTTATGAAAGTCAACTTTTTTGAAGTTGATGCACCCGCTACCGTTGAGAATTTTGTAAAACTTTCGAAAGAAGGATTCTACGACGGATTGAAATTTCATAGGGTAATTCCTGATTTTATGATACAAGGTGGTTGTCCTGACGGAAATGGCATGGGAGGCCCTGGTTATACCATTAAATGCGAAACATCTGGAAACAATCAGTTTCATGATCGTGGAGTATTGTCGATGGCGCATGCTGGAAAAAATACAGGTGGATCTCAGTTTTTTATCTGTCATAACCGCGAAAATACACAGCACTTAGACAGGAATCATACTGTTTTTGGGAAAGTGTATGAAGGACTGGAAGTAATTGATCTGATTCGTCAGGGTGATAAAATTGAGAAAATTGTAATTATTGAAGAATAATCTTTTGATTTGAATTTAAGAAAAACCTTGCAATTAATATTTGTAAGGTTTTTTTTTGCGATAGTTTCAAGGTTTATGGAATATATATCCTTTTCAGCTTAAAGTTTTATACAATATTTTTTTATAATAATATGATACTGTTGAAGATGTAAAGTAAATTCAAAATATTTTTATTTTAAAAGCATATTTTTTCAATAAAAGAAAAAAAAGTTTGGTAGTAATGGAAAAAGTATTACTTTTGCACTACCAATTACGGTAGCAATACCGGGAAACTGGTTCGGTAGTTCAGTTGGTTAGAATACGTGCCTGTCACGCACGGGGTCGCGGGTTCGAGTCCCGTCCGGACCGCTAAAAGCCTAAAAATCAAATAGTTTAAAACTTAAACCACTTGATTTTTAGGCTTTTCTCTTTTTATCCTATCGGTTTAAATCGTTTAAATTGCGTTGTTTTTTAGCCTACGATTGACAATTAATTGACAGACACATAAAAAAAGTTGACAATTATGCAGACACTTATTACATTGAGAATCAGAACGAACTATCTAAATATTGAGGGCGAAGCTTCTGTGTTGCTAGTGCTTCATGCCATTGACACAAAAAAAGTTTATCAAACTGGCGTTTATGTAAAGCCAGAGCATTGGCAGGTAAAGACAAAAACCATAAATCACCGTGCGAAAAATGCTTTTCATAATAACCAGGTGTTGACAAATCTTATCAATCGTGCAAATAATTTTATTTTTGATCAAAATTATAAGAAAATAGAGTTTAGTTTTCAGGATTTAGAAAACTATGTTTTTGAGAAAAAGCCCGCCATTGTTGAAATTAAAAGCGATTATTATAAATTTGCATTGGATTACATTGAATTTAAAAAAAATATTTTTTCATCTGAACATATAAAAGGGCTAAACACAGAAATAACAAAACTTAAAAAATTTAAAGAAACTTTGTGTTTCGAAGATATTAATTATAATTTCTTAAAAGATTATGAATTTTACATG
The DNA here is from genome assembly GCA_049318585.1 of Bacteroidia bacterium. GTDB lineage: Bacteria > Bacteroidota > Bacteroidia > UKL13-3 > UKL13-3 > JAAFJM01. The sequence goes on from JBMOGB010000445.1 coordinate 1,469, forward strand.
AATGAAACTTTAAAGAATAGAATTAATACAATACACAAAAGCTTTAAAAGGATGAAGGCAATTATTAATGAAGCCATCAGGCAAAGGATTGTAAAGGAAAATCCTTTTTCGACTTACCAGGTGAAAACCGAAAAAACAAACCGGGCATTTTTGGAAATATCGGAATTAAAAGAATTACAAAAGCTTTACCTTAGCCCGGATCTGAACGATAAATTAAAAAATGTATTGCATTACTTTCTATTTGCCTGCTTTACCGGTTTACGTTTTACCGATATACAGCAACTAAAAAAAGAAAACATAAAACAGGGCTTTATTGAATTAATTATACATAAAACAGGCGAATACATCAGAATACCTTTAAGCGATCCTGCAGCGGCCCTGCTTAATCCTAGCGGTGAAATTTCGTTCAATGTCTTAACCAATCAAAAAACAAATGATTATTTAAAATTAATTGCATTGCAAGCCAAAATTAATAAAGCCCTTACTTTTCATACGGCTCGCCACAGTTTCGCCACAATTTCAATATTACAAGGTATTCCATTGGAAGTAATAAGCAAGCTGATGGGCCACAATGAGCTAAAAACAACACAAATTTACGCCAGGATAGTGGATTTAAAAAAGGTTAGTGAAATGGCGAAATGGAATGACTTTTAAAATTTTTAATTTAAAATGCTTATGGGGAATTTATGAAAAGCTTTTAAGGTGTCAAGCTTCGCGCCTGGCTTCGCGGTAATTTTTCCAATTGTCAACTAAATTGTCAATCGAAAAAGGTATTTTTAAAAAATTGTCAACTGTTTTGTCAATTAGATCATCTGATCACACGACCATCACATAAGAAAAAAGGATCCTAAAATTAAGATCCTTTTTTTTTAGCTTAACGCCTTGTAAAGTTTTACCGTTTTCACAATTCCCCAAAAGCTGGACGGCGATACAAAAGTAATATATTTTTTAAATACAAGCGAAAATATTTTTAATTGTAATTTTATTCAGAATTTTAGCTTTACCGGAATTTTTAATTCCATCTGACTTTAGAACCAAAGCCAAAGCATCTTTTAAGTTTACTTCCAATTCCTCAACTGTTTTTCCCTGGGCCATTGCTTCTGGCTGTTCTTGAATACAACCATAAAACCCATCGGGGCATTCCTTAATTATTGCTGTATAGTTTAATTGATTTTGGTTTTTGCAAAATTCGTTATAAACTGATAATGCTGATATTTCCATTTCGCCATTATTCCATGACAAAAAGCCGTTATCAATTTTAACTTTTTTAAATTTAGATTTATTAAGGAATTTACTTATAGATGGATTAACAGATTTAGTTAAAAATACATCAAAATCAGCAATTTTATTTTCTCCATTAGAAAAAAACACTTGCAATTTATAATTACCTAAATATAAAACTTTTACAATTTGCATTTTTTAATTTTGTTGTTATTTTTTACAAAATTAATACATTTAAAATCA
>JBMOGB010000446.1:0-2898 GCA_049318585.1 Bacteroidia bacterium
TTTTCTATAACTATGTTTTCTGAATTAGTTATTTTAGGTTCATAATATTCTTCTTTTAATTGTTTTTTTTCTCCCTTTATTTTGGGTTTTTTATAGAAATAAATAGTGTCAAATATTTTTTCACCAGGCACTATTTTATCAATATAAACAGTATCTATTTGTGATAAATATTGAGTATGTACATTGAAATTTTTAAGGGTTACATAAAAATAGCAAATGCCCATTATGAGTAAAAATGAAGCAGCAACTTTCCATAATTCAATTGGCTTGTACATTAGTGCGACATTTTTATTTTTTTCCCTAAAATGATTCAAAAGTAAATCTTTTGACTTGTCGTTAGTCAGCAATTTTTCTTCATTTATTTTAAAAGAATTACTTAACAAAGTTGCATTTCTTAATTCTTCATATTCCGCTTTATTGATGAATTGAAGCACTAATGAATTTTCTTGTTCTGTTAATTGATCAAAAGGTTTTTTACCTAATAAGTCAAAAATTATTGATGGTATATTTTCCATATTAGTTAGTTAATTGAAATGCTTTTAATTGATGGGCCATTTTTTTAAGTAAATTATATAAACATGACTTTACTGTACCTTCAGGAATTTGAATAATTTTAGCAATTTCTTTGATGCTTAATTCTTGTTCAAACCTTAATACAAATACAGCTTGTTCTTTTTCATTTAGCTCTTTGTATATGGCATTTATTTTTTGTTGAATCAACTTTGCATCTATATTTAGATTTAAGTGAGTAAAATCTATTTGAACATAGTTTTGGCTCATCAGTTTATCCCTATTTGTTTCTTTGCTTAACACATTTAAACTAGCATTATTCACAATGGTATAAATCCAAGTTGAAAATTTTTGGTTGCTATTAAATGCTTCAGGTTTATCTATAATTTTTATAAAAGTGTCTTGAATAATATCTTCAGATTGTTCTTTATTTCCAACTATTCGCATACAAAACCACAATAGCTTTTTATAGTAGCGATTATACAATTCTTCAAATGCTTTTTCGTTGCTTTTGGTTATAATCAAACCCATTAATTCTTCATCGGTTTGTTGTTGATAGTTTTGCTTAAATAGTTTCAAATTCAACTATTGTTTAAAGTGGTTTTTTATAGCTGTTTCATCTTCACTGCATTTAGCAAGAATAAGAATTTTATTTTTTATCCATTCTTGTTTTTGTAAATCGCCAGATTCCAGATAATGGTCATAAAGTTTAAGCATAGGAACAATGTAGTTTTGATTAACACAAACTGCATAATAAGCCGAAATATCTTTATAAAAAGTTTTATCTAAATAATCTAAAGCATAAAGTTGTTCAAAGTTCTTTTTTAGCAATGCTAAATTATCAATACTTTTTAAACTATATTCATAAGACAAGCCTGTTAAATACAATTCGTTTTCAATAGATTTAGTATATTCTGGTCCAGTAGTTAATGCCACATAAACTGGTAGTTTTTTGGCATTAGCAGCAATGTGTTTAATTATTTCAGCATGGTAAGGATTATGATCATGAATTGATTTTCCAGAATGCATAGCAGTATCCCATTTAGCAATATTCAATTCTTTAAAAATTTTATCGCGATAAGTGTCAATGTTTAAAAGACTCAAATTAAGTACGGTTATGTCTTTTCTAATTCCCTGCGATTGCAACTGCCAAATAGGATAAGTGTCGTTATCGCCAACAGTCAATAAAATTGCGTTAGGTTTTAAACCAATAATTACGTTATAATTATAGTTTAGTAAACCGGGTGATGCTAAGTTTGATTCGTACCATATTTTGGCGTATTTATCTCGCATTTTTAAATCTCTTTCTGTTTCTCCCCAGTTTATCATATCCGATACTATTTCAGGTCTATTTTCACCCAATTCTGCGGCTTTTTTCAAATAAGAAAAATATTTTAAATCGTTTCCGCCAACCATCCATTGGCATAGATTATATTCAAACGATTCAGGAACAATTTTACTCATGTCTTCCACTATTTTTTTTTCAGCAATCCACTTGTCATTTCGTTCACGATTATCTGTGGTGTCTAGTCTAGCTAAATTGCGTGTAGCTCTATAATAATTATACCATGCATAAGCATTATTTTTATTTTTATCTATTTCATTTTTCCATGCTTTAACTTGTTCGTTATACCAGCTTACAGGTTTTAGTTCCGTAGCAAAACTATAAATGGGTTCAGGGTTTTGTGCATTTGCAAATTGAATAAGCAAAATGAAGCAAAAAGATAAAACGATGTTTTGGTTTTTCATAATTCGTGTTGTTTTGCTTGTTTATACATGTAGGTTTTGAGTAAGTTCAAAATTATTGACGATTTTTTTATGGAAAACACTAAATCGAAACATCTTATGTTCAACTTAAAACAAAAATACCATGAAAATTCACATTCCTGAACCATGCCACGAAAATTGGGGCGCTATGACTCCTAACGATGAAGGCCGATTTTGCGGTAGTTGCCAAAAAACTGTTGTTGATTTTACTAAATTTACTACTCAAGACATTCAAAATTATTTTGCCAAACATTACGGGCAAAAAGTTTGTGGGCGCTTTAAAAACCAACAACTTTCTGCTATCCATATTCAAATTCCAAACACAGTTTTTAACTATATACCTGCAAGTAGAAAATTTGCCTTGGCATTATTCATAGTATTTGGAACCACACTTTTTAGTTGCACCGATAACAATGGAAACAACGCCACCATTAGAAAAATAGAAGTAGTGGATAGTTTAAAAACAGAAATAGATACAGCAGAAGAATTAGTACTTGGAAAAATGGCTGTGAAGCCACCACCTGTTGTTAAACATCCAGTCGATTTTTTAACTACTCAAGGAGAAGTGGCTTATCCTGAACCAGAAACAATGGGAGTTCCAGTCGAAAATCCAATCATGGG
>JBMOGB010000447.1:0-2894 GCA_049318585.1 Bacteroidia bacterium
ATTACTTTTTGCTTAAATATGCGATATATGTTTATCCATTTGTTGAAACACATGCATATTGTTTACTAAAAAACCATTTTCATTTTTTGATTAAAGTAAGATCGGAATCAGAAATAAGAAACTTTTTGAATGGTAAAAATGAATCTAGAACAATTGAATGGATTATTAGCAATGCTTTTTCTAGTTTATTTAAAAGCTATTCGCAAGCAATTAACAAAGTATATAATAGAAGTGGTGGTTTATTTGAAGAACCTTTCCATAGAATTGAAATTGACAATAATAAATATTTATCAAAATTGATTTGGTATATTCATTATAATCCTCAAAAGCATGGATTTGTTAGCGATTTTCGTGATTATCCATTTTCATCATATCATAGTTTTTTAAGTAATAAAATGACTAAACTTGAAAAGGATAAAGTGATATTCAATTTTGGCGATTTGAATAGTTTTATTAACTATCATAGTTTTAAGTATGATATTTCTGAAATGAATGAAATAGTTTTTGATTGAGAATTTAACAAAATAACCAAAAGTCACTACTCTAAAATCGATGTTTTCACTTTCACACCGATGCCTTCGCTTCAAGCGAAGGCATCGGTTCTACTTGAAAGGCATCATTCAGATTAAAAGCTCTGTTTTGTAATTGTTTCAATGATTCTCCAATATAACACATCAATGTTTTCGCTTACAAACCGATGCCTTCGCTCTAAGCGAAGGCATCGGTCATAAAGCAAAGCCATCGGTCTTCATGCAAAGCCATCATTCATAAAAACGAAAGCATCGTTCTTCCAACTAATTCATTGAGCCTAAAACGAAATAGAAATTTTAAAACATAAAATAGTAAATTGTTTTAAAATAATCGCTTACTTTTGCCTACATTTTTATGAGTGATTCAATCAAACACGAGTGCGGAATAGCCCTTATTCGCCTACTCAAACCAATGAGTTTTTACCAAGAAAAATATGGTTCGGCTCTTTACGGTTTAAAACGCCTTTATCTTTTAATGGAAAAACAACAAAACCGCGGCCAAGATGGTGCGGGAGTTGGAACCATAAAAATTAACGTAAAACCTGGCGAAAATTACTTGAACAGGCAACGTGCAAATGGCAGCAACGCAATTGCAGAAATATTTGAAAAAGTAAATAAAAAAATTACCAAATCGGGTACTAAAGAACAGCTTGAAGATACAGACTTTTTGCGTTCTCATGTTCCATTTATGGGCGAATTATTACTTGGGCATTTGCGTTACGGAACCCATGGCGGAAACAGTGTAGATTTATGCCATCCATTTATTAGAGAAAATAATTGGATGAGCCGTAATTTAATGCTTGCGGGAAACTTTAACTTAACCAATGTTGATGAGCTTTTTGATGTGTTGGTTGGCCTTGGTCAGCACCCAAGTGAAAAAGCCGATACCGTTACCATGTTGGAAAAATTCGGTCATTTTATAGATGAAGAAAACCAACGATTATTTACCCGTTATAAAATAGAAGGACACAGCAACCAACATATTTCAAATATGATTGCTGAAGAATTAAACGTAGAAAATATTTTAAAACGTGCGCTTCGCGATGCTGATGGAGGTTATGTAATGGCTGGTTTAATTGGTCATGGCGATGCATTTGTGGTTCGTGACCCTAACGGAATTCGCCCGTGTTTTTATTATTGCAACGATGAAATAGCAGTTGTAACAAGTGAGCGTCCTGCCATTCAAACTGGGTTCAATATTCCAATTAGAGATATCAAAGAATTAGGTCGTGGAAACGCCTTAATTATAAAACGTAACGGAACTATAAGCGAAGTAAATATTATGCCTCCTGGCGAAAGTAAAAGCTGTTCATTTGAACGTATTTATTTTAGCCGTGGAAACGATAGAGATATTTACAAAGAACGTAAACAATTGGGTTATTTATTGGCCAATAAAATTATGGCAGCAGTAAATAACGATTTTGAAAATACTGTTTTTAGTTTTATTCCTAACACTGCAGCTGTTTCATTTTACGGAATGATTGACGGAATCAATGATTTATTGAATTTGCATAAAATTGAACAAATAAAGAAAATTGGTTCCGAAATAAACGAAGCGCAACTTAAAACCATTTTAGCAGTTCATCCACGCAGGGAACGAGTAGCGGTTAAAGATGCAAAATTGCGTACTTTTATTACCAACGATAATAACCGCGAAGACATGGTGGCGCATGTGTACGATGTTACTTACGGTATAGTAAAAAACCACGAAGACACTTTGGTTGTAATTGATGATTCAATTGTTCGTGGAACTACTTTAAAAACATCTATTCTTAGAATTTTGGACCGATTACATCCTAAAAAAATCATCATTGTTTCGTCTGCTCCGCAAATTCGTTACCCAGATTGTTACGGAATTGATATGAGTAAACTAAAGGATTTTGTTGCTTTCCAAGCAATGATAGCGCTGATAAAAGAACGAAAACTAGAAAAGAAAATTGACGAAGTTTATAAAAAATGTAAAGCACAAGAACATTTACCAAAGGAAGAAATGAAGAACTACTTGATAGACCTTTATGCTTTATTTACCGATGATGAAATTTCTGCTCAAATTTCGATTATAGTTACACCGCTCGAAATTACTGCCAGCGTGCAAGTAATTTATCAATCAATTGAAAACTTACATGTTGCATGTCCTAACCACAATGGCGATTGGTATTTTAGTGGAAATTACCCAACTCCAGGTGGCAATAAAGTAGTGAACAAAGCATTTATGAACTACTACGAAGGCAGCGATGCCAGAGCGTATTAGTTGATAGGTGATAGACGAAATTCAATAAAATATTGACATAAAAACAGAAGCCCGAGTTTTAAATGAGGGCACTGAAAAAGTCCTTTAAGGAATAAATGTTAATAAAAAGGAGC
>JBMOGB010000448.1:0-2883 GCA_049318585.1 Bacteroidia bacterium
ATTTTTACTGATTTGGTAAATAGAGAGGAGATTTTAAGTGAAATAAATACACAAGATAATAATGCATTATTTCAAAAAGAAATAACTTTTGAATCAAAGTTGAATGGTTTGATGACTTGTTTAACAGCCGCAAAAAAAATCAATTTAGGAAATGAAATGTGCTTGTTAATTTCAATGGTTGACATTACTGATAGAAAAAAAATAGAAGCTGAATTATTTGAAAGTAAAGAAAAACTAAGAACCATTATTGAAACATCGCCCGATGGTGTGGTTATAACAAATTTGGATGGATTGGTACAGTTTTTAACACAAAAAACCGCAGATATGTTTAATTCTGATTCAATTGATGAGTTCATAGGGAAAAGTGTTTATGAATTTATTCATCCTAGTTATTTAGAAAAAGGGGTAGAATTTTTTACTCAAAGGATAAAAGGAGCCAATATAGGTAATACTTATTACCTTATGGTTGGAAAAAATGGACACACTTTTTATGGTGAATTAAATGCAAATATTTTAAAAGATAAAAACAACAATGCTACAGGCCTTTTATATGTTATTAGAGATATTAGCGAAAGGGTAAAAAACGAAAAAGAATTAGCTGACAGTGCGTTTAGAATGAAATTAGCCACTCAATCGGGCGGAGTTGGCATTTATGATTTTGACTTAGAAAACAATGTGCTGGTATATGATGACCAAATGTATAAACTACATGGCCTGAATAAGGAAGAAGTAAATATTACATATAATTTATGGGAAACTTTAGTGCATCCTGACGATTTGGTTATGGTAATTAATCAAACCAATAAAGCAATAGAAGCAAATAGTAATTTGAATACTATTTATAGAGTTGTTTGGCCAGATGGAACTGTGAGGTATTTAAATTCAAAAGCAATTATTGAATACAATGAACACGGAAAACCCATTCACATGCTAGGAACTAACAGAGATATTACCGATCAAATATTAGCCGAAGCCGAAACCAATAAAGCACGTAAAGCAGCCGAAGAAGCAAATATTGCAAAAAGTGAGTTTCTATCGCGCATGAGTCACGAGTTAAGAACGCCTTTGAACTCTATATTGGGTTTTGCCCAATTAATGGAAATGGGCGAAATGACTGCTAAACAAAAGAATGGTGTTGAACATATTTTAAGTAGTGGTAAGCACTTATTGGGTTTAATAAACGAAGTGCTTGACCTTTCGAAAATAGAAGCTGGACACGTTATTAATAAAGTGGAAAATGTAAATATTTTAGAAACTATTTATGTAGTAGTTGATGCTTTAAAGCCAGCTATTTTAAAAATGAACATAAAAGTAGAAAATGTGAATCAAACTGCTTTTATTCCAACCATTAAGTCAGACAATAAATTAATTACACAAGTATTGTTTAACTTGTTAAACAATGCAGTGAAATACAATAGAACTGATGGAACAATTAAAATTAACACTGAAATTATTGGTAATAATACTAATGAAGCTGAAAAAATAAAAGTTTCAATTACCGATACTGGAAAAGGAATAGCTGCCGAAAATTTACAAAAATTATTCAATCCTTTTGAAAGAATAAATGCAGCAGATTCAGGAATAGAAGGAACAGGCTTAGGGCTTTCGGTAGTAAAAAAATTAATGGAAGTTTTGGGAGGAAATGTAGGCGTTGAAAGTGAAGTTGGAGTAGGTAGTACTTTTTGGATTACATTTCCCATTCAAAGCAATGAAGATTTTCAAAAAGAACAAATTGGTCATCAAAATGAACAAATTCTAGAGTTACAAAGCGAAGTGAGTATTTTTGAAAGAGATAAAATAAGCCGAGCTGATGAGTTATTAATAGCCAACCTAGAACTTGACTACCAACAAAAAGAAAAAGCTGATAGAGCTTCGGAGTTGATAATATTGAAAAAAGAGTACAGCGATACCCAATTAGAAAATGAAATAAAAAACAAAAAGGGTGTTGTTTTATATATAGAAGACAATAAAGATAATATAGAATTGATTAAACAAGTAATTGTTTTAAAACGACCCAATATTGAAATAATTATTAGTTTAAAAGGCAAAGAAACGTTAGAATTAGCAATAAAACATCAGCCCGATTTGATTTTATTGGACCTAAATTTACCCGATATGCATGGAAGCGAAATAATTTTAAATTTACAAGCAAACAAAAGCACTCAAAATGTTCCAGTGGTTATTATAAGTGCCGATGCCACCAATTTACAAATAGAAAAAAATATGAATTTAGGTGCTAAAAAATATTTAACCAAACCATTAGATTTAGCAGTACTTATAGCAACAATTGATGAATGGATAGGTAAAAAAACTAATTAGGATTATGATAAACTCAACTTTAAAAAATGCCAAGATTCTAATTGTAGATGATCAACCTTCGAATGTTGAGATTTTAAAAGAACTTTTAGAAATAGAAGGTTATACAAACATAAAAAGTACCAACGATTCAAGGGAAGTTGTTGACTTGTATGAATATTATCAGCCCGATTTAATTTTGCTCGATTTATCAATGCCACATTTTTCTGGTTATGAAGTAATGGAACAGTTAAAATTAATAGTTACTGCCGATACTTTTTTACCCATAATTGTACTCACTGCCGATGCTACCAACGAGGCAAAATTGAAATCGTTAAGGCTAGGTGCCAGCGATTTTTTAACCAAACCTTTTGACTTAGTAGAAGTAGGATTACGCATAAAAAATATTTTGTTTGCTTCTTACTTTCATCAACAATTGCAAAATCAGAATGAAATATTGGATGTAAAAGTTAAAGAAAGAACTTTAGAACTAGAAAACAAAAATATAGAATTACAATTAGCCAAAGAAAAAGCAGAGGAAAGTGTACGTTTAAAAACAGCATTTTTAAACAATATTTCGCACGAAAT
>JBMOGB010000449.1:0-2881 GCA_049318585.1 Bacteroidia bacterium
GAAAGACAAATGTAAACATTTTTCTTTAGGTACAACACCCGATACTCATATTATTCAATTATCCCAGTATTCTCTGCATTAGTTCCACTTATATTTTTCACATACAACTATCATGGAGGTGATATATTTTTGATATTAATTGGACTCGCATTGGCTTTAGTATTGGTACCATTATTTCTAATTCGGCGCTGGAAAAATACTATCGGTTTTTGACTCTCTTCCATTTATTTATCTGAGACGAGACTTAATTTTGTTTAAGTTGCGCTCTGTTAATAATGAATATACAATCTCGCAATAAATAAAACTATTCGAAGTATCTAAATAAATATAATGTAAAAAAATATAAGATTATGAATAAGAATCAATCTGAAATTTTAGTAACTATTAAAATTACTCTATACGAGTTGGTGCAAATGCCGAAGTCATTTAACATTAACTACCCATTATTCGAAAATAAGTATTTCAATCTGAAGAAGCAGTTGGCTCTTTATATTGAAAAAGAAGACAATGAGATTTTGAAAAAAAAATATCAAAATGAATATAGAAATATTGTTGAGTATGAAGTAAAAGGAATAGAAAAGGTTAGTCAAGAATACAAAAAATCTACAAAAATAAATGCATCCGATAAAGCTAATAGCGTATTTGAAAGTTCGTTAATGGTGGCAGTAAAGCATATCGCTAATGATTTTGATACATTTTTTAATTGTATTCCTGAAAGTTCAACTATCATAAACAATAAAGTATGAGAACTGTAGACTTATTAAATATCCTTAGAAGTCAATTACCTATCATGCAGCCAGATGATTGCGATTTTCGGGAGAATGTAAAAAAGCAACAAGAGATATACCTGAATTTGTTTAAAACAATAAATGAGGATGACTTGAAGTTGTTTTTGCCTCCTGAATATCAACATCTAACAAAAAGAATGTTGTTGTATCGATTTGAGCGTATTACCCAAAAGTTAAACACTATAATTGACAGCTATTTTAATGGATTTCCAGATGAAGCTTACAAAGGCTTACATCAACTTTTGAATAATGTAAGTTTTATAACAAATTTGCGTGACTGTTATGGTAATTTCCTAACAATTAAAGACCCTCGAAAATTAGAGAACGTAAGCTACTATAGAATACGTTCGCTTGGAAAAAACGAAGTTGAGCCTCCGACAGAAAAAGAGATGTTTCATGTTCCATTCGAGAAAAGAGGACTGGTAAGTACAAATCGGTTTAGTATTTCAGGGTTTCCATGTCTTTACATGGGACGCTCATTGCAAGTGAGTTATGAGGAACTAAACAGTCCTACTGTAAAAGTTTACGCAAATAGATTGGAAATGGTTCCGAATAAAATACATCCTTTAAATTTAACAATTCCAGAGCCATTTAACGAAATTATTTATGATAAAGATAACGATTTGAATTACGATGCTTTTTGTTTCTTATTGACATTCCCACTAATACAACTTTCACTTTTTGTTGTGAAAGATGCATGCAAAAATGATAATTTTAAGCCAGAATACATAATACCACAGATACTTCTTCAATATGTGAGGAAAGAAGCACCTAAGTCAAGTATTCTTTATACTTCTACCAAAGTGACTGAAAATAATTCAAATGAATTGTATTATAACATTGTAATTCCAATTATAAAAATTGCGACTAATGGATATTGTCCTGAATTATCAGATAAAATAAAGGTTAGTAAACCAATTCAAATCAAAGACTTTTCAACTACTGACTTGTTAAATGCTGAAAAAACACTTCTGAGCTATTCAACACAAAGTATTTGAAAACAAACAATTCAATTTACAATTTAAATAGACTTTTATGGGATTATTTAGCAAACAAACTATCTGCGAAAAGAAAGATACTTTTGAACAGATTTCGGAACGACTAAACAATAAAAATTAAACAATGGGCACTTTACTTTGGATAATAGTAATTTCGATTTTAGTAATAGTGTTGATATTTTTTGGGATGTTCTACGTCCTTAGTAAAACCGGGAGTCCTAATAAAGAAATTGAATCGATTAATACATTAAAAAGATTCTTAGGAATGGATTTTAGAGATGGGTACACTATAATTGAACACATTTCACGAAACAATCACCCTGATCGTCCTTTAAATGTTACTATACTATTATCTGAAGATTCTTTTAATGAAGTGCTAGAGTTTATTGCTAAAATTGAAAGTAATGTAAAAGAAACTTTAAGTGAGGATAAAAAAATTAAGTATGTTGAACACATAATTAAGCAGACTGATTGTTTAATAAAAAAACACGAGGCATCGCATATATATTCTTCCACAAGCGAATATATTTTCTTCATTGCAAGCTTAACTATTGACTATGACAAAAAGACTTTAACATATAGTGAGACAAGAATTTAAATTGATATGTGGCAATTACTACTGTTGCGTTAATTGTTAGCATTTATAAATGAATAAATCACATTGAAGTTGATTGACATTTTGATTTGACCTGAAAATTGGTAAGTGCTTCTCTTATAGAGTTCTGTAAAATCTATATATGTCCAATATTTGCATTATTTCGTAATTTTAAATTTTAATATCTTACGATTCTTGAAGCAAAAATACATTTTCAAATCAAATCGTAAAATCAAAGAACGCTTTTAAATTTAAATCTATCAGACAGTTACAAGCATATCTTAAAAATTAGCGCAACAGTAGTATGTGGCAATAATAAATGTATAGAATTAAAACCGTATTTATAAGAAGTCAGGCCATCCAATGAAGCGGAAACAATTAGCTGAGATTACTCAAATAAAATAAAAAACCTATTTATATGAATATATTTTAGTAAATAGATTCTTAATTAGGGTCTGCTGAAAAACCTTAAACCTATTGTTAATCAATATTATATCATT
>JBMOGB010000450.1:0-2878 GCA_049318585.1 Bacteroidia bacterium
AATATGAAAAAACACTTTTTACTAGCTGGAATAGTATTTAGTTTGGGAATTAACTCAAGCGTAAATGCACAAACACAGCCTGCAACAGGTACAGGAACGGTACTAATTGAAAAGGTTGAAGCCAAACCAGGTGAATTAAAAATAGCGTATGAAAAATACAAGCTATCTAATGGTTTAACATTATTTATTCACGAGGATCATTCAGATCCTTTGGTACATGTAGAAGTTACATACCACGTAGGTTCAGCGCGTGAGGCTGCTGGTAAATCGGGCTTTGCACATTTATTTGAACACATGTTATTTCAAGGTTCTGAACATGTAAAAGACGAAGAGCATTTTAAAATGGTATCGGCTGCAGGTGGTCAAATGAATGGAAATACTACCAGAGATAGGACTACTTATTTTGAAACAGTTCCATCTAATTATTTAGAAACTGCTTTATGGTTAGAATCAGACAGAATGGGTTTTTTATTGGATTCATTAACAATTAAAAAATTTGAAGTTCAACGCTCAACTGTAAAAAACGAAAAAGGACAAAATGTAGATAACGTTCCTTATGGTAAAGTAAATGAAATTCGTGACCAAAACATGTATCCAATGGAGCATCCATATAGCTGGCCAGTTATTGGTTACTTACGCGATTTGGATAATGCGACCATTGAAGATGTAAAAAACTTTTTTATGCGTTGGTATGCGCCAAACAATGCTTCGTTAATTATTAGTGGTGATGTAAATCCTGCTGAAGCAATTAAATTAGCAGAAAAATATTTTGGACCAATTCCAAAAGGCCCAGAAGTTCGCAAACAAAGAGTAGAACCTTTCCGTTTGGCTGATAATAAATATGTAAATTATCCTGATAAAGTATTTTTCCCAATGAACGAATATACTTGGCCAACTGTGGCTCAATATCATGTTGATGAACCCGCTTTAGATTTTTTAGGTGGAATTTTAAGTCAAGGAAAAAACTCTATTTTTTACAAAAACTTTATTAAACCTGAAAAAGTAGCAGGTGCTTCTGCTTATAATTCGGGATCTGAATTAGCTGGTGAATTTGTGGTTGATTTATATACTTTTCCAGGAAGTGAAGACAATGAAGAAAAATTATTGATGCAAACTTTTGCCGATTTTAACGTAAAAGGTGTTACTGATGAAGAAATAGCTGCTGGATATGCTCAAATTGAAAACGGACTTGTTGGTGCTATGGAAAGTGTTCAAGGTCGTTCGTCATTGTTATCGTTTTTTCAGTATATTCATAATGGAAAAACGTATAATTTAACCGAAGAATTAGCTCGCTACAAAAAAGTAACTAAAGAAGATGTGATGCGTGTATTTAGAAAATACATATATAATATAAACACTAAAACATCTCAAAATTTTGTAAAAGTAAGGGTGTTTCCTAAAGATTTAAATGCAGCAAACAAACAAGAGTATGTTCACAAAGATCCTGAAATGGAAAAAGGAACAAACGAATTAGAATACAAAGGTTTGCTTTATAATAAAGCACCAAATACTTTTGATAGAAATATTCATCCAACTCCTACAACCCCTAAAAATGTAATTGTTCCAACTTATTGGGAAACAATTTTACCTAATGGAATAAAAGTAATAGGTACACGTTCTTCTGAAACTCCTAACATTGATATTACCATAAAAATGAAAGGTGGCAACATGGTTTTAGAGCCAAGTAAAACTGGATTAGCAAGCTTAACTGCAAGCATGATGGGTGAGGCTACTCAAAGTATGACTGGTGAACAATTAGATGCTGCAACTAAAAAAACTGGTGGTGGATTTGGTTTTAGTGCTGGTTTTGACGCTTCGTTTGCTTCGTTAGGTTGCCAAAAGAAAGATTTAGATGCCATGCTTAAAATATTTGAAGATGCTTTGATGCACCCTAAATTCAATGCTGATGATTACAAACGTATTTCAACTCAAACTTATCAAAATGTAGAACAAAGCTTGCAAAGTGCTCCTTATGCCGGTAGTTTAGTTTTTGGTAAATTATTATATGGTAAAAATTCTATTCAAGGAGTTCCAAGTGCTGGTACTACCAAATCAATTAAAAGTTTTGGTATAAAAGATGTTCAGAATTATTACGATAAATATTATGCTCCTGATTTTGCAACTGTTGTTGTAATTGGTGATTTAACACAACAAGAAGTTTTAGAAAAATTAAGTTTCTTAAAAAGTTGGGGTAAAAAAAATGTAGTATTACCTACTTTAGCTTCTACTTTACCTGCAGTTGAACAAACACAAATATATTTAGTTGATAAATACAAAGCTCCTCAAACTCAAATTTTTGTTGGTACTCCAGCATTACCGTACGATTGGGAAGGAAAATACTATAAAGCTAATTTAATGAACTTTATTCTTGGTGGAAATTTCAACAGCCGTTTAAATTTAAACCTACGTGAAGACAAAGGCTTTACTTATGGAATAAATAGTGGAATGAGAGGAGGCGAATTTAATGGTATTTGGTCAACTTCTGCTGGTGTTCGTGCTAGTTCTACCGATAGTTCGGTTCGTGAAATTATAAAAGAAATTAACTTGTTACGCGATAAAGGTATTGATGATGAGGAGTTAGCTTTTATCAAATCTTCTATTGGTCAAAGCGATGCTTTAAGATATGAATCGAATGGCGATAAAGCAGGTTTTTTAAGTTTAATTGCTGATAAAAATTTACCTACAGATTATCAAGCAAGACAAAAAGCTATTTTAAATGCTTTAACTAAAGAAGATGTAAAAGCATTGGCAAATGAAATTGTTAATCCTAATAAATTAGTAATTGTAGTAGTTGGTGATAGAGATAAAATTACTGAACCTTTGAAAAAATTAGGGTATAAAGTAACTGAAATAAATCCTTACGAATAGTTTTTTTTAA
>JBMOGB010000451.1:0-2863 GCA_049318585.1 Bacteroidia bacterium
ATTTTATTGTTTGTAATAACTTCTTATGTAATGGTAACTAACAGGGTTACAGCCTTAGAAACCAATCATAGTAGCCAGCGAGATATTAACGACAGGGTTGAAAAAAAATTGGATAAGATTATTGATCTTTTAATTACAAAAAAATAATATGAATAAAGTAAAAGAAAGAATATCAAAAAATATTTTTACTACTATTATAGGCATAACTTTTATAATTAGCTGTTTTGTAGCTGTATTTATTGGGAAAACTACACTTTTAGAAGCAACTCCCATTATATTGTTAGGCGTTTCACTCGTACTTTCAAAAGATACCATCATAAATAAAATACTTTCAAAATGATAATGAATTTAATTAAAAAAGGTATTTTTTATTCTATTGAATTTATAAAAGCAATTGTCTTTATTGCATTGATGGCATTGATAATGTTTGCTATTACCCGATGCAGCAGTTCAAAAAATGTAATAAAGGCAGAAGCAGAAACCAAAATTACAGCCACTTATCTGGATACCTCCGGAATTAATACCAACACTTTTACAACTTCATTGATTAATAACAATGAAGTCGAAATTATTAAGCAAACAGAGGATACTTATACAGCTATTTTAATCCCTGGCACGAAATCAAAATCTGATACAACTATAATTGTAAAAGGCCAAAAACAAACCCAAACCATAAAGGCGAAAAAGCAATTAAAAACAAAACAGACTAAAGAAGTTAAAGAGGAAAAAAAAGCAATTTCCAACATTCTGCAATTGGATCAGAAAACAACTACCAATACAAAACAAGTTGAACGTGATACAATTTATAGTTTATTGTGGTCCTTCCTTTTATTATTTGGTGGAGCTGCAGTATTATGGTTTATTTTTAAAAAATAGGTGGCTGAGAATTGAATATAAAACATTAAACAAAACAACACACCATGAAAGCAAACGTCAAGTACATATTAATAGCATTGCTTATTACAATATTGGCAGCCTCAAGTTATTTTTTCTTTACGCTTTTTAAAATGCAAAAGTATAAGGAATTTAAAGAAACCCGGAATATTATCATTTCAAAATCATAAAACATGGATTTAAAAATATTAGTACCCCAGTTGAGCAAAGAATATAGCAACTATGCAGAAATACACAGCGTAATGCCAGGCATTAAACAAAATTATGCTGCTATTGTACGTATTGTTTCTGCAGTTGTAAATTTACCTGCAGAGCTGATCTATAATTTTATATTTATAGAGAGTAGGGGGCAGGCCAATGTAAAAGGAGGGCAAAGTATTGGTTTAATGCAAATCAACCCGCAAACAGCCAATTATGTCATCCAGTATGAAAATATAAGCAAGGCGTTAAGCCCAAGCGAAACCGCACTATTACGAAAGCAATTAGGCGGCCGCCTCGATACACTTTTAAAATTAAAATACACCTGGCAAACTACCAATAACGGAGTAATAGAAGCGGATTTATACATTCCTGAATTTAATATCTTAATAGGATCCTTGTTAATTTCTCAATTGATTGAAAAAACAAAGGATGGCAATACGATGAGATTAGACCGGGTAATATGGAAGTACAACCGTGGAGAATTCTCCAAACTGCCATCGGGAGATATCAACGCTGTATATGCAGCTGCAGGTAATACTACCGGTCCTTATATTTTGGCTACATTGGGTAAAAATGGAGCTTTGGACTATTTAACCACTTAATTATTAATATTATGAAACCAAAACAACCAATTGCCACATTAGGCAAAAAAGAAATGAACATAGGTTTAAAAATAAAAAAAACTAAAACTACAAAAGATGCCAAAAATACCACAAAGAAAAATAAGTGATTTCACCCAGCAGAAAAATTTAATACCTGGTGGTAGGATTAATCAATATTTGCAACATGCAGACTTAAAACAAACCTACAAATCAAAACGTAGCCCTTTATTTCCATTTAAAAAAGATATTGATTATATTGATCAGAACTACATTACCAGGCAATATAAAATTAAAGGTTTTGAGTATGGTAATTGGGTATCACAGGACGAAAGATTTAATTTCTTAATTTGTGGGCATTTAGCATTGTATGATATTGCAAAAATTATGCAATTTCCTGAGAATAATGTAGGTTTTGTCTATACATTAGGAATCGCCTTTGGAGCCAGGGGACATGGTGGTAATGCAGCTGCACATTTTGAACCACATACATTTATGATTAACCTTACCAAAACAAGTGGATGGCAGTCATTGGCCCATGAATACGGTCATGCCTTAGATTTTTATTTTGGTGGGTATATTGATCAGGACAAAAGCAGTTTTAGTTTATCTAAAGGTCAATCCGTAGCAAAAGAAGATGATCTTACAGCTTATAAAAAAGACAGTTTACGCTACTTAATGAACGATCTGATAAATAGTATTAATACAGTTCAAATGAATGGTAAAACTGTATCGAGTGAAAGTTATAATAATTTAGAGAAAGCTGCAGGTAATACTGATTACTGGTACCGCAGAACTGAAATATTTGCACGTTTTTTTGAACGCTATGTAATGTATCGACTTTCAAAATTAGGAATTAAAAATACTTTCCTTACAAAAGAAAAATACGAAAGTAGGGTATATGTAACCAAATCCGATTTTAACCGGGTATTACCCAAAATGGAAAAACTTGTAAAAGCATTAAGAAAAGTTTAATCAACTAACAATTTTATATATGAAAACATACAGCAAGACACACACAGCCAAAAAAGCACTGGCCGCTCATGCATCCAAACTGAGAAAAAGAGGTGCAAGTATCATTTTAAAAGGTAAAACCATCAAATATTCTTTTACAGGAAAGCAATCTAAATTAAAATTAAAATAATTTTTCAGATATTTTGATTTTAAAT
>JBMOGB010000452.1:0-2858 GCA_049318585.1 Bacteroidia bacterium
AATCCAGCTTTTACTGCTTTTTCAAATTCAGCGGTTAATTCAGCTTTTGAACCAATACATTTTTCTTCCAATCCATCTTCTGTTCTCCAAATTGGCAGTGGAGTTCCCCAATAACGTGAGCGTGAAAGATTCCAATCCACTAAGTTTTCTAACCAATTACCAAATCGTCCGGTTCCTGTACTTGCAGGTTTCCAGTTAATTTTTGCATTGTTTTCAACCAATTTATCTTTTACAGCAGTTGTTTTTATAAACCAACTTTCTAATGGATAATATAAAATGGGTTTATCAGTTCTCCAACAATGCGGATAAGTATGGTCGTATTTTTCTTTTTTAAATAGCTTGTTTTCGTGTTGTAATTTCAAAGTGATGCGTTCATCCACACTTAAATAACTCAACTTGCTAGTATCTTTTATAAAACCTTGTAATTTATCTTTTTGCAAAGCCAATGCTGCTGCTTTTTCAGCATCATTTAAATAAGCTTCTTTAACAAATTCTTCGCCATAAAGGAACAAATCATCGTTTATTTCTGGTAAAAACTTACCTCGTTTATCAACCAAAGTTAATGAACCAATTCCATTTTGTTTTGCCACCCTAAAATCGTCTGCGCCAAAGCTAGGCGCAATATGTACGATTCCTGTTCCGTCTTCAATGGTAACAAAATCACCGGTAATTACTTCAAAACTTTTACCATCATTTACTTGAACAAAAGGCAATAATTGCTCGTACTTTATTCCTGCTAAATCCTTGCCTTTATATTCAGCTAAAATTTGATAAGGAACCAATTTATCACCAGCTTTATAATCTTCAAATTTTAAATCAGCTTGTTCCGATTTAAAGTATTTTCCAACTAAATTTTTAGCTAAAATAACATTTACCACTTCATGGCTAAATTGATTCACCGTTTTTACCAACACATAATCAATTTTTGCTCCAACTGCCAATGCTGTATTAGAAGGCAAAGTCCAAGGAGTAGTTGTCCAAGCCAAGAAATAGCTTCGACTACGCTCAGCTACCGATAAATTGGTTAGAAAATCCGTATCAACTATTTTAAACATGGCTACAGCAGTCATGTCTTTTACATCCTTATAAGTTCCAGGTTGGTTTAACTCGTGAGAGCTTAATCCAGTTCCTGCAGCTGGCGAATATGGTTGAATGGTGTAACCTTTATACAAATAACCTTTATTGTGTAATTGTTTTAAACACCACCAAAGACTTTCAATGTAATTGTTTTCATAGGTAATGTACGGATCATTCAAATCAACCCAATAACCAATGCGAGTAGTTAATTCATTCCATACATCAGTGTATTTCATTACATCTTTGCGGCAAGCTTCATTGTAATCTTCCACCGAAATGGTTTTACCAATATCTTCTTTGGTAATTCCCATGGCTTTTTCTACCTGTAATTCTACTGGCAAACCATGTGTATCCCAACCAGCTTTTCGCTTAACTTGAAAACCTTTTAGCGTATTATATCTACAAAAAATATCTTTAATTGCCCTACTCATTACATGGTGAATACCCGGCATTCCATTGGCACTTGGTGGCCCTTCGTAAAACACAAATGGCTTTGCGCTTTTACGATTTGCTACACTTTTTTCAAATATTTTTTCATCGGCCCAAAACTTTAATATCTCTTGCTCAAAAGCAGGAAAATCAAGTTTTTTATATTCTTTGTATTTGGTCATTTTGTAATTGAATAATCGTTTAAAAACCTAAACTCGGTTTTTAAAAGTGGCGCAAAAATAACGTTATACAAACCAAATATCAAGTAGGCTTGAAAATTAAAAAAATACCGTTTTTGTGAATTATAAAATTTCAAAAAAAACATATTTATTTCTAAATTTAAAAATGAAAGTTAACTCCGTTTGTGATAAAATAAGTTCACAATATTTGAAGATTGTAAAAAATTGAAACTTTAAAAATCAATAAATAAAATTAGAAATGGCAGCACTTATGTATTAATTACCCGCGATGAAGGTGTGGTTTATAAACGTGTTTACAGAACCGATAATAACTTACTACTTGTTTCGGATAATAAAAACTACGAACCTTATACCATTCATGTCGCTACGCTCATTGAAATTTGGGAGTTTGTGTGTAATTTAAACATGAGCGATACCAAAGAAGAAGAGTTATATTTGGATAGCATTATGGCCATGTTGCGCAGCATGAGAGTAGAAACAGAAAGTATGAAAAAGAATTAGGTGAATACAACAAACAATCCTGAAAGGATTGAATATGAATAGCCAAGCATGCAATGCGTGGAAGGAAATGAACCAATAACGCAACTCTGAAGGAGTTGAATATTTGTGCAGTTATTTAACCCTGCTTATAGATATAAGGCACAGGGTTAGTTTCTTTTTTACATTTAAAACCGTGGGTTGCTACCTACGGCTATTAAAATTAAGCTCTTTCAGAGTTGTTGAATGCAAATAATTTCGGGTTTTAGCTTAAACAAATAAAAATTATTTGTTTTAAGGAAATATTTTATAAATATCTTTTCTTAGCGAAACTACTATAAATCTTATTGTTTGATCATTTATTTTTTCAAAACCTAACCTATAGTTACCTAATCTAATTCGGTAATAGTTTTTAAATCCAGATAACTTTTTTACGTTGGGAATTTCTAAAATAGTTTTGGTGTTATCTATCGTTTCAATCAGTTTTTCAATCTTTAAAAACAAAGATTTATCCATTATTTTATCTAACGACTTTTCAAATGATTTATCAAACTCAATAATCATTTTCCTCTTAATTTATTCAAAATTGTATTCTTAGAAACAGTTTTACCTGTTTTTACTGAATCCATTAGATTACCTAACATTAAATCTTCAAGTTGAACATCATTTACTGTT
>JBMOGB010000453.1:0-2852 GCA_049318585.1 Bacteroidia bacterium
CTCAGGGGGGTCAGTATCACCGGAATGGGGGTCAGCATCGCCGGAATATCCATTCCACAAATGCCTTCTACCGGGTCGCAAAAAAGTGGATTGTTTTTATCGTTCATTTTCGGATTAGTTTGGGTGAGGCACGCTTGGGCGCCAATTGTTAACACAAATATAATCAATGTTGTTAATTTCATATCATAGTATTTTTCGTAGTGTGGTCTCGACGCAAAATGCACTTTTTTTAGGATATCAACTGAAAAATGCAATTAAAGTTGTGGTGTGATGACGATTTTTGTGCGTTTCAGTGTTAAAAAAGAATTACGAATTACGAATTACGAATTACGAATTACGAATTACGAATTACGATAGGAACGGTTCTCAAACTACCAATTTTAAAGTATTGGAATGTAATGCATAATCTGCGCGCTACAAACCCTGAAAAGACGAAAGACCATAGCGATGGGTGCAGCCCATCGTAACGCAGTAGAGAATTATCAAGCCCATTAATGCTTACAAAGAGTGGATTATCAGTTCGGGTGATAGTTCGGATGAAGATCACAAACAAACCATTTAGTCTATTTTTATCAACTTCCCTTGTTTCAAGAGCTTATTGTTTGACAAAATATTATAGATATAAGTAGCGTTGGGCAAATCCGTGAATGAAAAATGGTTAAGCCCATAATCTAATTTTTCTTTTTTTACGAGCTGCCCCAAAATATCATATACATACAGCTGCATCTCCTCCATTGTTTCTTTGTTCTGCCCAATTGCAAAAGTAACATTCGTTCTAAACGGATTTGGTCCAATAGTAATGAAAATTTTATCTTCGATTGCTTCATCCTTGATGCTTACTGTAGTGCCATTTTCGTTTAGTTTTAATAAAAAGCCATTTGGGTATAAGGAATCAACAGCGCTTTGGTTGCCATACAACAAGACGCCATTATCGGTAGTGGCTATCAAGCCCTGCAGGTAATTATACCCCTTGCCCCAAAAATACCTTGTCCAACGAGGGACAAGATTAGAATCCAATTGAGCAACGCCAACCCACATATCTTGTTCTTCAAACGGCACTAAAAACTGATAATCTCGAAAAGATGACCAACCCACGTAAATTTTGTTCGGATCTTTAAAATCCAGTGTTTTTAACCCCACAACATCAAAACTATCTATTTTCATTTTTTTATTATAACCCTTGCCTAGCGTTCTATTTTTTAATACGTTCCAATTTTCATCTAAAATTTTACAAGTAATATCGTCAGTTGCCGGCTTATTAAAATTAGCAGGAAAACCATATGATTCTTCGGCCAACTTTAAGTATTTGTTTTTACCATAAATTTTTACGATAGCATTATTATTATCGTCGGTTACAGGTAACCAATTGATAAAATTAAGATTACTATCTACTTTATATACATCAGAAAACGTAGTCACTATATAATTTGTATTTTCTCCTATAACATTACTAATATTATAGCATATAATAGTCGAATCTTTTCCAATATTTGATGATAGTTTTTTGTTTTTACAATCCAGACTTATACTTCCAGTAAAGGAATTGAATGCACTATCGTAATGCGCGTAAATAATTTTTCTATTTTGTTCATCGTAGTAGGATCCTAATAATTCATTTTCACCTTCGATAACTCTTACGTATTGATTGACGGTATCAAAATTCTGATCACAGTGATAAAAGCCAAGAGCGTATCCCCCAGTTAAATTGTCAGTTATATTAGTAATAATAAAAAAGCCACCTGGAATTTGGTACAGTTTAGAAATAGTTTCTATTATATTTGGGGCAGTATTAAACTTTTTAATTGTTTTGATAATTGTGCCGTTATTTGACACATGAAGAATTTCACCGCTAGCATATGAAGTTTGATTATCGCAATTTCTTCTACTCAATGCCACTATAAAATCATTACTATTATAAGGAATGACGTCATAAATTATATTGTCGCATTTTTCATCACTAAGTTTTAAGTAAAAACCCTGCTGCGCCAACACATGGTTTGTTGCAAATAGTAAGCTAATAAAAAATAATTTTTTTATCATTAGTCAGTAATTTTTTAAAAGCCATTATTAAGAGGGCCGAAACCCCAATAATAATGGCCATAAGTTTATTGATGCTTTTTATCCACTAAAACACATTTCAACCATTTGGTGGTGGCACTACATCGCATGGTGGACTTTTAAATTTTGGAATTCCTATTTTTAAGGACTTAATTATAATTGCTCCATTTCCACCATTTTGACCTATGAGCATGTCACTTGTCACTAGTATTGATTGGATTTGATAACCACTAGGTAGGTTTAATCCCTGTAAAAGTGCCAAAATTTGACAATAATAACCTTCAATATCTGCTTTATTCAATGCGGTTTTTCCTGTAAGTATATTTTTTTGCGAAGATGTTAAGGAAACCTCTTTTACATTTTCATAATACACACAGGAGTTATTATACAACTTTGAATTTAATTTAGCAGTCATTCTAGTTCCAATATGGAAATTTGTGCTGTTTGCCTGAGACTTTAAAAATACATAATTCCCTGTAGGGAAGGTCACATTATCGCAAGGCGAAAGCTCTTCATTTTCTTGTGCTTCTCCTACAAATGCACTCACTTTTACTATCGCATCGCCATTTTCAGCTTGTTCGTCCAATTTTTCCAAATCAATCAATATAGCTTGAGGACTTGTGCCCGCAAAATTTTGATACGCTTCAGACCATAATGCAAGCGCATTTTCATAAATCGCATCTGCGTCAGCTCCACTGCATGTATTTGGAACGGAAAATTGAGTTTCAGAAATGCTAATTTCGGGATAGTTCATTTAAGTGTGTCTTGTTTTAAAATATTTTTTAATTTGGTTG
>JBMOGB010000454.1:0-2849 GCA_049318585.1 Bacteroidia bacterium
CTTTGCCAAAATACAAACTGGATAACTATTTCTTTTCCATTTATCGAACTGATGGTAAACTTGTATTTAAGGAATCAGGAAACAAATTGTACCCTGCATATACAAGTAACAGGTTAGAGATTAATTACTATCAAAATAAATCGGATACATCTTGCTGGCATAAACAAGTTATCTCTTCCGAACTCTTATATAACAATATGTTAACAGGAAATGTAAAAGAGATTGACAAAAGTGAAAGATTGGAAATTCTTACATACCCAAATATCTATAAGCTTGACATTCCTTATAACGAAGACTTTTGGAAAAAATACAACTATCTCGAAGAATCAACAAACAGAAAACAGATTTATAATTTGATTAACGATAAGAACCTGAAACCCTAATAATTTTCACTAAAGCTTCAGCAAAATGAATGTCAAAACATTAATTATTTTAGGATTAATCGCTGGCATAAATTCTACTATTTATGCACAGAAAGACTCAACTATACATTCCGTGCCCTTTTATTGGACATTCGAACTTGGTTCGAGTTATCTTACCTCATCCAGTACCATTAAAAACCAAGCTGCACCATTTCTCCCAACAGCTAGCGGAAGCTTTTATTTTAATTGGAACTTACCACTTGGAAATCAACTTACAGTACCAATGTCAGGGCTTTTTCTGGCCCCGGGAATAGGGATTGGAGTCAGTACTTTCAGTATTAATAAAAACCTGAGTGAAACTGATGGACAGATTACGATTGAAGATATCGATGGTTCGTATGAATACAGTTATGTTCAAGGTATTTATTTTGATGTCCCTATTGACTTCAGGTATCTCACCAAGCCTGATTTAAAAAGGCAAAGTTTCAGTTTTGAGCTGGGTGGCAAATTCGGCTACCTTGTAGATACCGAAAAAGAAATACAAAAAATCGATGGCAATAATACCAATACATACAACTCCAAACATTCTGGAATCCTAAATAAATACAGATATGGTATCAATGCAAAAATAGGTTTCCGTAAAATGAAAATTAATAGAGGAAATGATTTGATGGGCTTATCATTTTCAGTTATAGGTAATTATTACTTTTCTGAAGCTTTTATTGATCATAATAGTATCAATTGCAAATCTTTTTCTATTGGTGCTGGTTTGGGGTTTAACTTCAAATAAATGGATATCCTTATTCCTTAATTCTGTAATTGACTACAATGTGGTTATAACACATAAATTTTCAACTTATGGTATATATTCTTGTTTATATACTGTATTACAAATTAAAAACATAATGAGCAATGAATAATCCAAAATTTCAACTTTTTAACAGCACTGTAAACGCTCAATACTATTACAAATTACGAGCCACTAATGGCGAAATAATTTTAAGTGGTGAAGGTTATACCACCAAGCAAAATTGCCTAAATGGAATTACGGCAGTAATAGCCTATGCTCCTTATGACCAGTATTATGATCGGAAAGATGGTTATAATAATTACACCTTTAATCTTAAAGCTAGTAATGGTGAAATTATTGGTAAAAGCGAGAATTATACAGCACTGGTAAACCGTGAGAATGGGATTGCAGCAGTAAAAAAGGATGCGCTAACTGCGCCAATTGAAGATTTAACATATTTTGTTGACGTTAAAAGTCAATTCTTTTTATAAAAGAGCAATAAGCCAAAAAATTAACAGGGTAGGCAGGGTAGGCACATTTAGGCTAAAGATTTTCAAATTTTCATAAAAAAGCTTCTGAAGCACTAGAGGGACGGGCAAAATCGAAGGAAAAAATAACAAATTTCCTGTACGCAAATTTTTTCGTCTGTATCGCTTGCTGCTGTATGGGTGTAGAAGGAATTTTCAAAAAAATTATTTTTTTAGTGGGAATTTGCCTGCCCTGCCTACCCTGTACCTCACTTCTTTCTATTTTAGTGCGCGGAAATTGGGTCATTGAAAGGCATATTTACATGTTTTTCAATAAGATGATCTGATAGATTCTCTCTAATGTTAAATGTATTACCACAAAATCCTACAAATATTTATGCTTTGTAAAGCATTCTAACTTTATAATTACAAGGACGGGTAGAGGAATGTGATATACCCAAAACCCCAAGGTGTACTTGCATTTTTCTGCAAATACTATGACAGGAAAAAGCACATGAAGCCAACTGGCACTGACTGCGTGGGATAGCTCATTTGGATTTGATGTCAGACTGGATCGTAAAACATATCTCCAATTCCAGAAGTTTGGTTTATGAAAAAGCAAATGTATTCGTGAATGGTTCCACAACCGAAGTTATCGACTTACGCGGGACTCCATCCGGAATATATATGGTTACTTTTACTTCAGCAACAAGTAACATAACTAAAAAGGTTATTATTAACAAAAACTAAAACCTGACTGAAGAATCTCACTGTTGATTTTGTTGGTTGTAAATTATAGGGTCGCCGGAAGGCGGCCTTTTTCTGTAAAGATTAATAGAGCTTTGAAATAGTTAACTTTCTTAATCTTGAATATTCTTAATCATAAATTGTCAACGACCGATGCATTATACGTTACTTAAGAATGCAAAGCGATTGAAATTGAGAAGGATATAGACTTAATTGAAAATGGTT
This sequence comes from Bacteroidia bacterium, assembly GCA_049318585.1. GTDB lineage: Bacteria > Bacteroidota > Bacteroidia > UKL13-3 > UKL13-3 > JAAFJM01. The sequence goes on from JBMOGB010000454.1 coordinate 2,592, forward strand.
ATTTGCTAGAATCAGGAATAAGAAAAACGTTGCCTAATAAAGTAGATTATTGCAAATGGCGGATATAGGAACATTAATTGAAGCTTTGTTGCCCGGACAAATATCTCTCGAAAAACCGGGACACGCTGTGTTGGTATTTAGGAAAGTACCTCGCAAAGTACTACTTTTATAGTCTCAACCGTTTTGCTTATACTAAAACTCTTAAAATATAAATATTATGGCAAAAGTAGTTTACACATTAAAGAGGAAAAGAGACAC
>JBMOGB010000455.1:0-2843 GCA_049318585.1 Bacteroidia bacterium
AATGATTGTGGGCAACCTCAAAAAGTACAAAAACTATTAACACAAAATGGTATTTTAGATTGGACTCCTAACCAAGCTAATAATACAAATATTTTAAGTACAGATTTAATAGGCAATAAACTTACTATGACAGGTTATTTTGGTCCTTTTGGTTCTTTGTCGGTAACAGATAATTATTACAATGATATAAATGAATTAAATGGTATTTCTCAAAATTTTAATTTGGGTTTAGCTACAGCAACAACAGATTATCAAGGCATAACTGATATTTTAGAAGTAAAGAATGGTGCTAAATTAGGCATAAATGCAGATATGAATATTGGATTCAGCTCTGGACCAGCATCTGCAACAAACTCAACATTATATGTACATGTATGTAATCAAAACTTAACCATTAATAGTACAAGTTCTCTTGTAATAGGAGGAACACAAAGAATAGGAATAGTTACTATAAAAGGTGGTACTAATTTAATTTTAAAAACTGGCAGTACACTTGAAATAAAAGCTAATTCATCATTAGTATTAGAAGCAGGCGCAAAACTAATATTTGAGAAGGGTGCTATTATAAAATTAAATAGCACAACCTCTATAATTATAGTAAAACATGGTAGTAAAATACAAATAGGAAAAGATGCCGAATTTAATTATAGTGGTGATGGATTTATTAGATTTGAAACCAACAATTTGGTTACTATACCAGCAATAGAAGCAATTGGGCAAAACGCACAATTTAAATTAATAGGTGGATCATTTGGTAGTACTTCTAAAAAACTAATGGAGATTACAGGAAGTGGAACCTTAGCAGACTTAACAACATTTAATTCACCTGCCGCTTTATATAATTTAAGAACATTCAGTATTCAAAATGGAAATATTGTTTTAGATGCTGATTCAAGAATAGTTATTGGCGGAACAACTACTATTGCATATTTTCGATCTTTAGTTATAAAGGCGGCTATACCTAATACTTCAAATGGTAAACATAGAGGAATTGTTGTAAATGGACAAAGTGGAAATTCATTTTATAAAGTAAATATTACTGATGCAAAAACTGGGATAACTTCAAATAATTTTTATGGTGGATCGGATATTACCATGTTAGAAATTACAGCAACCCGTTGTGAAAGAGCAATTTTTATTTGGGGTGCTGGCGCTAATTTAAACAATGTAAGAATAGACAATTGTGGAACTGCTATTGATTTATTGGGAATGAGTAGAAGTACTAGATTATATAAAATAGAATTATACTATAATTCAACAGGAATAAATGCTCTTAATTGTGTAAACAACATAATTGAATTATATGATCCACGTATTTGGAGTAACTATTATGGTTTATATGGTGATAATTCTCAATTTACTGCAAAATGTGGTATTATAAAAAATTGTTCATCATCAACATTGAATTCAAGTAGTAAATATAATGGGGCGAATGTATTTTTAACCAATAATGCTAATTTGACTCTTGACCCAGTTATGCGACCTGGAGCAGGAAAAATAGATATGAGTAATTTAAGAAGTGTTTCTGTAAGACAATCGCTGGCAAGTTATGGTCCTTACATTAACCAATCTGCATCTTCTTTATATACCAACATTGATTATTCAATTGTTGGAACATTATCAAAAAGGTCTACTACCTTACCCGTTTATCCTTCTCTACCATCTGATAATAATTTATGGGGTTATACAAGTGGCGTTAGTAGAAGTGCAATAAGTTTAGTAGATTATAATACAGAATATCAATATGGTAGTTTAGGATCAAGAAATGTAGATTATATTGATTTTTTTCCAATTAGTGCATTTACTTCTTGTTATCCTAATACAACAGGAGGCGGTGGTGACGAAGAAAGAATGAGAGGTTTTATAAATGGAATTGTTACCCCAATTAAAGATTTGCCAAACAGACAACTTGCAGATGGCAGTATGATTAAAGAAAAAATACAAGAAGGTTATAATTATTTTTTCGATATGTCTCCAAATTATCAGCAATCAGTAAATAATTTAATTTATGCCTTAAATGCAGAATTTACAACAACTGAACTTTTAGACTGGAACATAGCTATTCCAATAATTAATTCACAGTTGATTGAAGCACTAAGTGAAGGGCTAAATGAAGGTAATATATCAAAATATAATGCTGATAGTACTGGATATTCAGAAACAGTTCAAAATACTGTCAATTTACAAGATAAATTGCTTGCCAACTTTTCAAATGATGCTGAATTAACTTTTTCAATAACATTAGCTAAAGCTTCATTGTTAAGAATGTTAGGAAATAGAGCCTTAAGTATTCAAGTATTAAATGCTCCAATTCCAAACCTAAGTACTGAAATGAATAACATTAAATCATCTTATATTTGCATGACAACTAAAGAAAAAATGTTGTTAGACGGAACTTTTACACCAACAGATATAGATACAATAAATAATTGTGTTTCTCAAGACTTTTCTTCATTAATTCCATATTATGATGAGACAGAAAATGGAAATGAATTTACCAAAAAAGATAATAATTCGAATAGCACTTCCTTTATTAGTTTTCCAATAAAAATTTATCCAAATCCAAGTTATGGAACGTTTAATGTTAAGTTTAAAGGAATAGAAGCAACTGAATATTCAATTGAAATTGTTGATATTATTGGTAAAAAAGTATATAACAGTCAAGGTATAATTTTATTAGATAATAATATACAACTTGATTTAAGTTATTTAAATGCTGGTACTTATTTTATGAAAATGGTAAATGGAAAAGATGTTCAAACTAAACAATTAGTAATTGTTAAATAAATAAGCTCATTTATAATAATAAGAAAGCGACTGTGCAAACAGTCGCTTTTTTTTAT
>JBMOGB010000456.1:0-2840 GCA_049318585.1 Bacteroidia bacterium
TATTAGCTAAAAATTACACTTCTCATACTTAAAGAACCCATATCTAACGAGTCGTTAAAGAACTGAAACGAATCGGTTTTATCACGCAATCCAAGGCTATACATTAATGGTAAATAATGGTCGTTTGTTGGGTGAGCCAAGTTAGCCAAAGCACCTAGTTTTTGGTATTCAATTAATGAAATTGGATTGTTTTCTTCAATTCCTTTCTTTACCAAATTATCAAACTCTATTGCCCAATCAAAAGGCTTGTCATCTTTTCCCCACTTTATTTGACCTAAATTATGAACTACATTTCCACTGCAAACTATTAATACACCTTTGCTTCGCAATGATGATAACTCTTTTGCTAAGTTAAAATGATACAATGTAGATTGCAAATAATCAATACTCATTTGAAAAACTGGAACATTTGCTTTTGGATACATATTCATTAATACCGACCAAGCACCATGATCTAAACCCCATTCAAAATCTTCATGAACAGGCACAGAATGTACCGCATCAATGGCCATTTTTGCATAATCTACCGCTCCAGGAGCAGGATATTGAACATCAAAAAGTGACTTAGGAAATCCACCAAAATCGTGAATAGTTTTGGGTTTTGATACCATAGTAACTGATGTTCCTTTGGTTAACCAATGAGCCGAAATACATAGAATGGCTTTTGGTTCTGGAAGTTTTTTTCCTATTTCATGCCAAACTGTTCTGTATTTATTTTCCGAAATAGCATACATAGGATTTCCATGTCCTACAAACAATAATGGCATTTTATCAGACAACATTTTATTGCCTAGGGCTTTATCAAATTCATTTATATTCATTGCTTTTCCTATAAAAGGAGTTAGGGTTATTAGTTTTAAAAAAGATTTTCTTTCCATAAAAATTGAAAACAAATGTAATTTATAATTTAATAGCTAATTTGTTATTTTCTATCTATTGAAACCTTAAATTCTAAACTTGTATTATTAAAAAAATGGCCCAATAAAATCAAATATATTTATGCGAACCATCGCAGCTAGGCATTTTCTTTGATAATCCACAAGTACAATCATTTAAACCTTTACCTTTAAAAATTTGTGCCATACAATTCTCAACTCTTAGCAGCCTTGTTTTCGATTGTTTGGGAGCAGAAAAATGTAATAGGTAACCTCTCTGTCTTCCTGGAGTTAAAGCTTCAAATGCAGTTTTTAATTCAGGCATTTCGTTTAATTTATTTTGGAATTCTTCTGAAATTATGTAATCAGTTTGCTTTTTAAACTCCACTTTCAAACCAGCTTTTTCTACTTCTATTGCTTCATAAATGTACGATTTCAAAATAACTTCCAAATTCATAATTTCAGTAATATTTGTAAACCTAATTTGCCGTCCGCCCTGTACGTTTTCTGTTTGTTGTATCAAAATTCCATTGGTGTCATTTAATAATGAACCTTTAAAAAACAACAATGCGCAATAATCTTTAAATGCATGAATTAACACTATATTGCTTTTTTGTAATAAGTAACAAGGAACGCCCCATTTTAACTCTTCTGTTAGCCCACATTCGATTACAATTACCCTTAATTGGGCTAATTCATTTTGCCATTTTTGGTCTTTACTAAAATAAAAGTCAATAGATTTATTCATATTATTTATTTGTAATATCTTGGGTTTTACAAGATTTTATTGGGTTTATTATAAAAAAAAATTGAAAGCGGCTATTTAAAAAATACAGTTATTTAATAATAATATAGCTCAAAATTAGTACACTACAAATATTGAAAGTGGCGTTTAAGAACTAAAACATTGTGAAATTATTAGCGAATTTATTATAAAAGGCGAATTTTGAACAACTGTGTAATTTATAAAAGTAGTTTTTAATAAATTTGTCAAGTTATAAAGTTATGCTATCAGTTGTTTTTTACCTCAATCATTTCACCCCAAACAGTTTTCCAATCTTTCCATTCAGCAGTTTCTGTTAAGTTAGAGTTATGCCAAATACTAATAAAAGTTCCTTTAACATTTTTAACAGAATTCTTCATTTTTTTTATAGCTATAGTTGCTTCTTTTGGAGTAAATAACTCAAAGTTTTTTAAAGTTACATCCATTATACAAGGTGAAAAAACTTCTAATAATGTTGGTTTATTTTCAACCAAATCGTAAAAATAGAAATCCTTACACGTGCTTGCCCTAAAGCCAATTTTATTGGCATAAGCCATGCTGTAATCTTTTAAAATATTTGTTTCAATTAGGTAATTATAACTGCTAGGCAATTTAAATTTAAGAAAATGAAACCTGTTTTTATCAATTGGTTTGTTAATTATTTTATTTAAAATAATTTGTTCGTTTTGAAGTAATTTTTTTAAAGCACTTGCATGGTAAGATGGGTGAATTCCAAATTCGAATTTGCTACTTATTTGATTTATTAGTTGCTTATATTCTGGACTAGTTGGCAATAAATTTTTATCATGTTGACTAGATTTTTCGGCTACTAAAAAAAAGAAAATGCTTGATGCTTTTTGTTTTTGCAAGTTTTCAATAATAAAATCATAGGTGTCAAATTCATCCACCAATGTTTTATCAAACATTTTTATCAATTCTTTAAAGTTAAGGCGAAGTATATTTCCCAGTGCTTTTATGAAAAACCTGTATTTATTTAAACCCCTGTATTTATAAGCAAAATCAACATCAAAACTATGAATTTCGTGGTATTCACTTAGCTCAAAATTTATTTTGGTATATTTATCTTGAATTATTTTCCCTAATTCAATGGCCCAAATATCCACTAAAGGAATTTGAAGAAAATTATGCTTAAAAGCCAAACTTTCTTCGGCTTTAAATCGGTGGTGAATATCAAATTTAGG
>JBMOGB010000457.1:0-2828 GCA_049318585.1 Bacteroidia bacterium
GATAAACAGTACTTGAACTTAATCCCGTTAGATTACTTACAAAACTGCCTGTGCCTGTGCCATCAGTTGTATGATTGTCTGTATTTATTGGGTTTGCATTTAATCCCCAACATATTCCTCTTGCAGTTATTGATATACCACCATCACTTGTAATATTCCCCCCACTTGTAGCCGTAATATTGGTAATAGAAGATGCGGAGGTTGTTGTTACAGCAGGTAAACCACTAGTTGTTGTGAATGTCATATCATTTCCATAAGATGTACCTACTGCATTTGTTGCATAAGCTCTGTAATGATAAGAAGTACCTGAGGTTAACCCCGAAATATTACTAATAAAAATACCTGTCCCAGACCCATCAGTTGTATGATTACCAGTTATTATTGGGTTAGAATTTGTACCCCAGCATATTCCTCTTGCAATAACAGATCCACCAGCGACATCATTTGTTACATTTCCTCCGCTTGTTGCAGAAATATTTGTAATTGAAGATGCTACTGTTGTTGTTACTAAAGGCAAACCATTAGTTGTTGTAAAAGTCATATCATTTCCATAAGCTGTACCAACACTATTTTTTGCATACGCTCTGTAATGATATGAAGTACTTGAGGTTAATCCAGTAATAATACTAACAAAGGCTCCTGCATTAGTTCCATCCATAGAATAAGCGTCAGCCGTAATAACAGGATTCTGTGTTAGTCCCCAACATACCCCTCTTTGTGTAACGGTTCCACCACCATCATTTGTCACATTACCTCCACTCATTGCATCAGTATTCGTAATTGAAGATGCTACTGTTGTTGTTACTATAGGTATAGTTGAAGCAGAAAGGGTTGCCAAAACTGCAACACTATCCATTCTAAAAATGGTAGGGTATGTATCATCAATAAAAAACTCAAATGATAATCGAAAAGTTTGACCAAAATATGATGAAGGAATTGAACTAGTACCTACAGTCCAATTTTGACAACCAGGTATTCCATAATCTCCAGTTAAATTGGTCGCCTTTACAAAATTTGTTAATAAAGCTCCACTTGTACTTCTAAATCTAAGTTTCAAACTGTCATAAGCAATTGAACCAGTTTCTAAAGTATTTATTGAAAGACGCCATTTTAACACACAAGATATTGTATTAGATGGTATTGTGATCGTTTGATACAAATCACAATTGATATTATTTGATCCTGTAGTTTGAGTCCCAGTCCATACATAATTGTTTCCATATACTGTAGGACAACTGGCAACACTTCCACCATATAGACCAGTACCATTTACACTTGACCATCCAGTATTCCATGGTGTTGATTCAAAACTTCCGTTAGTAATAAGGTTTGTCTGCGAATTGCTTAATAATACTATATTTAGCATTATTAAAATAAAAAGTATTTGTTTTTTCATGATAAATTATTTTTAATTATTAATTTCTTTTAGTTTTTAAATTCTTTACCCATTTCTTTAAACGAGTTTAATAGTTCTAATGCCTCTTCATAGATATCAAATGGTAAGCCTATAGCTTTAAGAATGCTTAATAAAATACTTTTCAAAAGTTTTATTAAAGCTGTATAAAAAGAATCATTTAAACTACTTTTTAATGTTTCAGGATGATCCTTTGTTTTAAACCATAACCAATCTAACATTTGTAACTTTGCATATAAACTATCACTCGTTAAACCGTTTTCTGTTAATTTCGTGTAGATTTCTTTTGTATTTATTACTTGTTCAATTTTAAAATCCCTTTCAGCATTAATTAAGAATCCAAAATTTGCTGTAATTACATCTTTAATACTCACATATTCTCTGATATTATCTGTTTCATCAAATGCATTATTTTGAAACATATCAGCAATTTCACTTACAATTTTAGGGCATTCTTTTAAAAAATTATTTATTAAAAAGAAATCTTTTTCTAAATTGTTTTCAGGTGTTTTTTCTAAATTATAAAACATTATTTTCTTTATTTAATTTCCCTACTCATAAGGCTTTTCGGTAACGCCCCGTTTTTTTATTGGGTTCTGTTCTCCAATCTTTTTCAAAAACATTGTCACTTTGGGTAGTCAGCCCTTTGGCTCTCGCAGACCGCTTTTTATATTATTTTAAAATTATCTGATTTACACAAAATAAAAAAGGGCGTGAACCTCTGCTTTAAATTTCAGCTAACTGAGGTACGACCAAGCACCTTAAGGGACTGAAATGAAGCAAAAGGAACACACCCTGTTAAGGTGCGTTCACTTTAGCCATTTCTCCCTTTTGAATTTTTTGGTCGTTTTCAGTTAGAGAAACGCTTTTAGCAACGCTATTTTTTATAATGTTTTAATTTCTACATGATATGGTATTGGTTAAAAATATTGAGAACAAATGTACGACATAAATAAAATAAAAAGCAAATAAAATGCAAATATTTTATTTGTTTCTAATTTTTACTTAAGAAACCACACCTTAGAACATCTTAATTACAAAATCTTTCCGTCCATTTATCCAATCCTTCCGTACCTCCAAACATTCTTCTAATACCTATACAAATATGCTCAGTACGTATATAAAATTTAACAGTACATACACAGATATTTTTTTTGGCTATATGTACCGCAATATTTTATTAATGTACTGCAAGAATATGCGTATGTACACTAAGATTATATGTATGTACCGGCTGAATATGTGTGTTTTATGCGAATTTTTGTACGATTAAACCTTTGGGTTAATACACAAAGATTTTCAACAAAGCGGTGTAGAACTAACTTCCGACAATGAAGAACAGGAATTTACCTATAGCTAAGCAAAAATGGTGGTAGAAGGGGTGTAAAATTTATTTTAACCGCGGACAGGGTTC
>JBMOGB010000458.1:0-2809 GCA_049318585.1 Bacteroidia bacterium
CCTATGATTATGAAATCATATTTAAAATGTTTTTCCATCTGCTGAACGTAATTTTGATGCAATAAATATACTCAATAAAGCCATTCCAATACTGAAATAACCTAAAATATCATAATGAACTAATTTCCCATTTACAGAAGTTACCACAAAGCCAGCCATGAAAGCTGCAACTCCATTAGCCAATTGCTGAATAGAACTATTAAAGCTCATAAAACTGGCTCTAATTTTAGGATCTACTGCACCTGTAACCATTGCTTGCATAGGAATAAATCGTCCAGAAAAAACAAAAAATATAGCTGTTAAAGTCAATACTAAATATAGCGGATGTGGTGTTAAATTAGTAATTAAATAAACAGGAATAGTATAAACCAATGCAAGTATTACAAATAAAATTAATTTACCATACTTGTCGGCTAACTTACCAATTAAAGGTGACGTAAAAATGGTAACAGCACCGCCAACTAAATAAATTAGAGGTAAATCTTTTTGAGCCATTCCAACATTACTAACCATAAAAGTACTTAAAAGTGGAATAATAGAAAAATGTCCCATCATCATTACTACACCAAACAACAGTGCTAACAGATTATTTTTGTTATTGAAAATGCCTTTGATGTTTTGCATAATGTCCATTTCAGAAGCTGCTAACTGTGTAGCTTTTGATTGGTGTGGAACATATTTTTGAACTAAAAAATAAACAGGTATTCCTAAAACAGCCAAAAATAAAAATGGTGAATGCCAACCTAGAAACGAATACGAATCGGTAATATTTACCATAAATATTCCAAAGGGCACACCTGCCACTGATGCTAAACTAAAAGCAGCCATAATTATTCCCATGGCTTTTCCTCGTCTTTCAAAAGGAACTGCATCGCTAACTATGGCTAAAATAATAGCTCCAAGTACTCCGCCAAATAATCCTGTAATAAACCTAGCAATTAAAAGAGTTATATATGTTGGAGCTAATCCACAAGCAAATGTTCCAATTAAAAAACCTATGAAAACCTTCATCAAATAGTCTTTTCGTTCAAACTTATTGATGATAAATGTGGTGATAATTCCAGATATAAAAGCACTGATAGAATAAGATGAAACTAATATGCTAAAGTCGGAAGGTTTAATTCCAAACTTTGCTATTAGGTTTGGGCCAAGTGGCATCATTATCATAAAATCCATGATATTTACAAAGTTGATTGCACCCAATGTAAACAACATAATACGTTCTGTTTTATTCATTTCTTTTTTGCTACTTGCCGCTAGCTTATGGCTTTTTATTAAATACTTTTTTTGTAAATAAAAAATTGTTATTTTCCTCCAAAATCTTGCATTTTTATTTTAGTTAATTTACGTTTGGTATCCAATGAAAAATCGTTATTCATCATCCACTGATAATAACCAGGTTCGTTTTTAAATACAGTGCTTACCATTTTACCTTTATGTTTTCCAAAATTAAATATTTCTTGTCCTTTATCGTTTAAAATAATTCGTCCAGCTAAGTCCACCAAGTTACCTTGACCACTTGCTTTATGCAAAGATTCCATATCGTTACCTAAGCTTTCGTATCTTAATATTTGTGCTTTTAAAACTTCTAAAGTTGCTACTGTATCAGCTTCGGCACTGTGTGCATTTTCCAAGCTTTTATCGCAATAAAACTTATAAGCAGCACTTAAGGTTCGTTGTTCCATTTGATGGAAAATTCGTTGAACATCTACAAACTTTCTGCCTTCAGTTTCAAATTCAACATTAGCCCTTAGCATCTCTTCAACCAACATTGGGAAATCAAATTTATTTGAATTGAATCCACCAAAATCACAACCTTTAAAATACTCTGCATATTCTTTTGCATGCGATGCAAATGTTGGTTTATCTTTTACATCTTCATCAAAAATACCATGAATAGCCGAAATCTCAACTGGAATAGGAATGGTAGGATTAAAGCGTTGTGTCTTTATTTCTTCCGTTCCATCAACACTAATTTTTATAGTAGCCATTTCCACAATTCTATCTGTAGAGATGCTAATTCCTGTAGTTTCCAAATCAAAAATAACTAAAGGACGTTTTAAATTCAAGGTCATATTTTTTATAAAATTGTTCTGCAAGAAACACATTGTTTAAAAATACTTATGAGCCATTTTTAAACAAAAAATGCAGGTTCCTTACAAAAACCTGCATTCTAAATACCATATCAATTTAATAAACTAGTACTCATCAAAACCACCAACAGTTGGCTCAGCTGAACCTTCTTCATCTATGCTGTCTGCGTCTTTAGCAAATAATCCAAACTCATCAGCTTCATCATCACTAATTTCAACACCAAATTCTTCAGCTTTATCTAAAAACGATTTTGTTATTTCATCAAATTCACTTTCAACCAAACCAAATTTTTGAACTTTATCATACTGCTTTGGTGCTAATCCAACCGATTTACCAATTCTTGGATAAGTAAATTTCGGATTTTCTTTCACTTCAATTCCAAAAAGTTCCAAGCGCATGGTCCATAAAGCCATAAAATCATACACATAAATAATTTTTTGATGAGGGTCGTTTATGTATTGACTTAGCTTTGCAATTTTCATTTCAGGAATCGGATTTTCAGAATCATCGGTCATATCTTCTAAAGTAATTTCTTGCTCTTTTCGCCAAGAATCATTACTCATATAAAATGAAGCTAGTTGTTTTTCGTCAAATCCAATTGATTCTAAAATTATTTTATGAAAATCTAAAAATACTTGATTAGATTTTATTTCAATTACTCGATAAGTATCTTCGTAATCTTCAAAAGTTAGTTTAAATTTATATACTGCCATTG
>JBMOGB010000459.1:0-2795 GCA_049318585.1 Bacteroidia bacterium
ATGGTTATATTTTAAAGGACAATGCTCAAAATGAAATTGCTGAATGTATAAAAACTGTGATGTTAGGAGAAACCTATTTATCGCCCGATTTCGAGAAAAATATGGTGATTAATGAGCAACCCAATAAACACGAGTTTTTAAATTTACTCACCAAAACCGAAGTAAAAGTAGCAGAATTAGTAGCCTTAGAAAAAAGCAATAGTTACATTGCTAAATACCTATTTATTTCTGAAAAAACAGTGGAAACTCACAAGCAAAACATAGTTAATAAACTAAATTTACCCAAAGGCAAAAATGTATTGTTTTTGTGGTTGCTTAAAAACATGGGGAGTTAAAACGATTAAAAAAATTCTTATTTTACCACATCAAATTCTGCTTTTATCATAGGGTTCAATTTTCTGAAATTTTTTATTTCTGGAGGATAATACGACTTATACCAACGGTTATTATATGAAAAAGCGTAATTTTCATCAAACTCCCAAGTACCACCCAAACACTGACCATTATATATTGTTTCTTGATTTCCTATCATTTTTTTAGTTATTCTATTCTCTGCTATTGGTAGCCACTCCATGGCGATTACCAAACCATTGGCGGGAAATTGAATTACAGCATTACTTAAATCAACTGTAACCCATTCTTCACCAATAGTTGAACCTTGCCCGTAATAGTTGCAGTCTAAAAGTTCTTTTTCAGGCATTCCTTCCTTGTTTGCTTCAAACACCCTAACTCTAAATTTTGTGTCTGGAAATCCTTCTGACCTAATATAAAAATGCGCCTTTTTTAAAAAGGCTATCTTGCGCATTTCGTTTTTTATTAATAAACCTACTATTGAACCTGTTTTCATATAATGAATTCCTTTGGGTTTATTACTTAAAGCGCCTGCAAATTTAACCTTACCTAATGTGTATTGTGGTTTTGGTTTTACTATAAAATCTTTCATGGCAATTGATTTTTGAATCAAAACAATGGTTTGTTCTTTCGAGTTATTCCATTCATTTATACTTTTAACAAATGGCGTATAGCCTAAATACTTACACTTGAGTGTATCAAACTTTAGCGAATCAGGTACTAGAAATTGGAATTTCCCTGCTTCATTCGACATACCAATAAATTTGTTTTTACAGAAAAAACTTACATATGCCAATGAATTTGATTTATCATCTTTGGTGAATCCTTCAATTTTTATTTGAGCAAAAGAATGGAAAGAAATGCCTATAAATAAAAATAGGAATGTGTAATTTTTAAATAATTTCATAAAAAAATTGTGAAAAATAGTTTGGTAAATAAACGCAAAAAGCTCCACAATATGCGGAGCTTTTTAAAAAAATTAATCAGTATTTATAACTATCGTCTATGGTCTATCAACCATGAACTTACAACTAATTTATATTCTTAAACCTTACTCTATGAGGAGCAGAATCGCCTAGGCGTTGTTTTTTGTTTTCCTCATAAGCACTGTAATCGCCTTCAAAGAAATACACTTGCGAGTTTCCTTCAAATGCTAATATATGCGTTGCAATACGGTTAATAAACCATCTGTCGTGGGAAATTACAACTGCACAACCTGCAAAATTTTCAATGGCTTCTTCCAATGCACGTAAGGTATTTACGTCAATATCATTAGTAGGCTCATCTAATAAAAGTACGTTGCCGCCTTCTTTTAAAGTAATGGCCAAATGCACACGGTTACGCTCTCCACCCGAAAGTACACTTACTTTTTTACCTTGATCGCTACCACCAAAATTAAATTTAGAAACATAAGCCCTTGCATTTAATTGCTGGGTTCCAACCATAATGGTATCGGTGCCACCACTTATAACTTCATAAACAGTTTTGTCGGGTAATAAATCTTTGTGGCTTTGGTCAACATAAGCAGTTTTAACTGTTTCGCCTACTTTAAAAGTTCCACTATCAGGTTGTTCTAAGCCCATCATCATGCGGAACAAAGTAGTTTTACCCACACCGTTTGGACCAATAATTCCAACAATTCCTCCTTTTGGTAAACTAAAGTTTAAGTTTTCGTACAATAATTTATTGCCATACGATTTGCTTACACCTTGTGCTTCTATTACCACATCGCCCAAACGAGGTCCTGGTGGAATAAATAATTCCAATGTTTGTTCTTTTTCTTTTTGGTCTTCACCCAACATTCTATCGTATGCATTCAAACGCGCTTTTTGCTTCGTTTGTCTGCCTTTTGCACCTTGGCGAACCCAATCTAACTCACGTTCTAAAGCTTTTGCACGCTTGCCTTCTGCTTTTTCTTCTGCTTTTAATCGGTTGGCTTTTTGTTCTAACCAACTGCTATAATTTCCTTTCCAAGGAATTCCTTCGCCACGATCTAATTCTAAAATCCAACCAGCTACGTTGTCTAAGAAATACCTGTCATGCGTTACCGCAATTACAGTTCCCGGGAAATTTTTCAAATATTGTTCTAACCAATCTACACTTTCTGCATCTAAGTGGTTAGTTGGTTCGTCTAATAATAAAATATCAGGATTACTTAATAATAAACGGCATAAAGCTACACGTCTGCGTTCACCACCCGAAAGTACATTTACCATTTGATCAGGCTCAGGACAACGCAAAGCATCCATGGCTTGCTCTAATTTATTATCTATTTCCCAAGCATCGTTTTGGTCTAATAATTCCATTACCACAGCTTGTCTGTCCAATATTTTCATCATGTCATCACCATCCAAATTTGGATCAGCTAAACTATTGTTAATATTTTCAAATTCTTCTAATAAATCGGTAATGTGTTTTACACCTTCTCTTACACATTCTACTAC
>JBMOGB010000460.1:0-2786 GCA_049318585.1 Bacteroidia bacterium
GATTCCGATAGCTATCGGAAACTACATTCATTTAAAATCCGTAGAGCGCTTCTCTAACTCTACGGATAGTTGCGTTTTATGGTATCAAAAAAGTAGTTTATTTTAAAATTAATGATATTGTTTTGGCTAAATATTTATAATACAGCAATATAAAATACAGTAAATTTATTCTAAAACTTAAAATATTAGCAATAATAGATTCAAGAATCACAATAAAATTGGATATATTTACATTAAATCCTACAGGATTTAATGTAACTTTGGGTGGATTTGTAGTAACTTCTATAGGATTTATTATAAAATATGGAGGATTTACTTTAATCTTGGGAGGAATTGTAGTAACTTCTATAAGATTTACTATAAATTAGGGAGGATTTACAATAACTTCTGTAGGATTTATTATAAAGTAAAGAGGGTTTACACTAGTTTCTATAGAATTTACTTTATAATCTATAGGATTTACTTTAAAGTACAGCCGATTTGATTTAAATGCTATAGGATTTATACCGAAAGTTTAAATATGTTATCCAAATCATTTACTAAAAACCTCAGTTCGGTTATAAATTTTGTTCAGAACGCTCATAAATGCTAGATTTTGAGTAAAAAGAATGAAGGAATAGCGGGCTATTTCGAGATCTTTTTAGGATAAAATCTGGTATTTATGGGTGAATTCCATTAATCTACCCAATTAAATCTTTGAAATAATTCGTTGGTTTTATTTGCGATAGCACGCTATCACTCACAAAACCGCCTTTTCTTTCAAATTTTAATTGGTTTCTGAACTGAAATTTATAATCGAACTGAGGTTAAAAGGATTTGTAATCATATATTTTATTATATCAATAATTCAAAAATAGAGGTAGTTTTTAGGAGTGGTTTTGTAAACACAAGTTTACTTGGTTAACTGTTCGGTAAAAACGCTGACCATAATTAAATTATTCAGTGAATTGGTATAGTTATAAGATGCCAAATAAGAATTTTAAAGAAACAATTAGTGTGATTTAAACAGCAATTTTGTTAAAAGTATAACAAATTAACAAGGTCAAAATACTTTAAATCAATTAATTAATTATTCAATCAGTTCAATTCATTGGAAAGTTGGTGTTTTAATTCATAACTCCTATTTTCGCACGATTTTAAAAAAAGAGACAAACACAAAAAATAATTTATGCAAAGTGTAATTTACGCAATACCCTTGTTGGGTGTAGTAGGCCTAGTAGTTATGGCCGTTAAAAGTGCTTGGGTTAACAAGCAAGATGCAGGTGACAAAAACATGCAAGAATTGGCTGGCTATATAGCCGATGGTGCCATGGCATTTTTAAAAGCCGAATGGAAAGTGTTAAGTATTTTCGTGGTATTTGCTGCGGCTTTATTAGCATATTCAGGAACTATTCATGAAGTAAACGGTAAAGAAATTCACGGAAGTTGGATCATTGCAATTGCTTTTATTATAGGTGCAGTATTTTCGGCAACTGCTGGTTATATTGGAATGAAAGTAGCTACTAAAGCAAATGTTAGAACTACACAAGCTGCCAGAACTAGTTTAAAACAAGCTTTGAAAGTTTCGTTTACTGGTGGAACTGTAATGGGTTTAGGTGTGGCTGGTTTAGCAATATTAGGATTAGGTGGTTTATTCATTGTATTCCTAAATATTTTTGCTGACTTAGGTACAAACACTGTTAAAACTGCTATTGAAGTATTAACAGGTTTTTCTTTAGGTGCTGAATCTATTGCTTTATTTGCCCGTGTTGGTGGAGGTATTTATACCAAAGCTGCCGATGTTGGAGCTGATTTAGTAGGAAAAGTAGAAGCTGGTATTCCTGAAGATGATGTTAGAAATCCTGCAACTATTGCCGATAACGTAGGTGATAACGTAGGTGACGTGGCTGGTATGGGTGCCGATTTATTTGGTTCATACGTTGCAACTATATTAGCTACCATGGTTTTGGGTCAAGAAGTGGTTGTTGCTGATAATTTTGGTGGCATGTCGCCAATATTATTACCAATGGTAATTTGTGGTTTAGGTATATTATTTTCAATCGTTGGAACTTGGTTTGTTACCATAAAAGACGATAAGTCGAATGTTCAAAATGCTTTAAACTTAGGAAATTGGGCTTCTATGGCTTTAACTGTTGTAGCTTCTTATTTTATAGTAAATTGGATGTTACCAGAAGGTGTTCTATCATTACGTGGTGTTGAATTTACCAAAAACGGTGTATTTGGTGCTATTTTAGTTGGAACAGCCGTTGGTGCAATCATGAGTATAGTTACAGAATATTACACCGCAATGGGAAAAGCTCCTGTAATGTCTATTATTAGACAATCAGCAACTGGTCATGCTACCAATATTATTGGTGGTTTATCGGTTGGAATGAAATCAACAGTTATTCCAATATTAACTTTAGCTGCTGGTATCATGGGTTCATATTATTGTGCAGGTTTATACGGTGTGGCCATTGCTGCTGCTGGTATGATGGCAACTACTGCTATGCAATTAGCCATTGATGCTTTTGGACCTATTGCTGACAACGCAGGTGGAATTGCCGAAATGAGTCAATTACCTCCTGAAGTGCGTGAACGTACCGATAATTTAGATGCAGTAGGAAATACCACTGCAGCTACAGGAAAAGGATTTGCTATTGCTTCGGCAGCATTAACTTCGTTAGCATTATTTGCTGCTTTTGTTGGTATTGCTGGAATTGATGCCATCAATATTTATAAAGCAAATGTTTTAGCTGGTTTATTTGTTGGTGCTATGATTCCATTTATATTTTCAGCATTATGTA
>JBMOGB010000461.1:0-2783 GCA_049318585.1 Bacteroidia bacterium
TTTTTAATTATTTAAGGCTGCAAAAGTAAATTTATTTTGGAAGTAAACAAGTAATACACAAAAATTTAGTTTAAATTTTAAAAATAATATCTATTCTTCCTTTGGCTAAAGCGTTTCTCATAATTAATTACTATGTCTTAATTCAACCCAAGCAGAATATGAATTATCAAAGGTAATTTCGGAAACATTTTTAAATGATGCTCTAAAAGTCAATATCTTATTGTATTCTTTCTTTACAAATAGAGTGCTTTTGAAGTATCAATTTGTTTTGAGTTTGAATTCGAAGAACTATTTTGATTACAAGCTAAAGAAAAAATAACAGTGATTAATAAGGAGAAATTTACTCGTTTTTTATTTTTCATTACATTTATAGATTACTAATATCTTTTCTTTAAGCGAAGGCATCGGTTTGTAAACTAAATCAAACCTATTAACCTATCAACTCTTCAACCAATCAACCTTTTGAAACCCAACCTACCCCAACTGAATACCCTTCAACTTCCTGTAAAAACTAATGGCTGCATTGTCGGTCATGCCCGAAATGAATTCGCAAATTTTCATTACTCGGGTGTACAAATCAGGATTTGGAATTTTGTGTTTGCCTATAAATTGTTCTGGTATTAATTCTATTACTTTTTTGCTTTGATAAAATATTTTCGAATGGTCTAAATGTGCTTCGTTATGTTGGTTCAAAGCTTTGATACAAATATGCAACAACCCACTGATTACTTCAAAACCAGCTGCTTCTATTTCTAAAACCACTCTGTTTTTGTACACTTTTTCTTTGGTAATGGCTTTAATTTTTTCAATTAAATGAATTTTACTGCTCAGTTTTATCAATGATTTGTCAAAGGTTCCGTTCAAAATAGCTTCCTCATTTTGCATAAAAATAACAGCTAATTCATTGGTAAGGCTATCAATTGCCGAGGCACGCAAAAAACCA
Source organism: Bacteroidia bacterium (assembly GCA_049318585.1). Lineage (GTDB taxonomy): Bacteria > Bacteroidota > Bacteroidia > UKL13-3 > UKL13-3 > JAAFJM01. Next base: position 944 of record JBMOGB010000461.1, read on the forward strand.
ATTTGACCTTCTAAAGTCATTTGTTCAAACTTATTTTCATCAAAAAACTCCACAAAAGGAATCAGCAATTCTTTGGCATAATTCAGGTCAATCCATTTGAGATTTAAGCCATCTTCAAAGTCAATAATGCTGTAACAAATATCATCGGCAGCTTCCACCAAAAACGCCAATGGATAACGGCACCAGTTCAAATTTCCATCGTTTCTAAGGTTTAGCAAACCTAATTTTTGAGCCACATCGGTAAAATAGGAAACTTCACTTTGAAAGAATCCAAACTTTTTTTCGCAAACTTTTTTATCGGAATAATTGGGCAAACTTTCTTTTGGATATTTGCTAAAAGCCGCCAAAGTAGGGTAGGTTAATCGCAAACCTTTTTCGTTTCCGCTGTAGTTACAAAGTATTTTAAAGCCATTGGCATTGCCTTCAAAATTGGTCAAATCTTCCCATTGTTTGGCGTTATTTATTTCAGTTTTTAGTGCATTTCCTTTCCCATTTAAAAAATATTCGCGAATGGCATCTTCGCCACTGTGGCCAAATGGTGGATTGCCAATATCGTGCGAAAGGCATGCTGCAGCCACAATGCAACCAATATCGTAACTGCTTAATTCGTTTTGTAATTCAGGATATTTTAGCAATAAAGCTTCAGCCACTTTTCGGCCTAAACTGCGGCCCACGCTCGAAGTTTCTAAACTATGCGTGAGTCGGTTATGAACAAAATCGTTTTCGGGAAGCGGAATAACTTGGGTTTTATCTTGCAGTTTTCTAAAAGATTCTGAAAAAACTACTCGGTCAAAATCGCGTTCAAATTCAGTTCTGCTCGTTCCATTGTCTTGCAGTGTTTGATTAAATCTATAAGGTTTTAGCAATTGCGGCCAATTCATTGTCATGTTGCAAATATATTAAACCATGTTGTTTACTCTAGCTTTTTATTCAACAAGCATAAAGGAATTTACGAAGGATAATCTTTTTTATAAAATAGAAAAAAATGAAGTGCAATGCTATGTTGCCTTGTTTGAAATAAAAATTTGAACCACATAGGAACATAGAAAACATAGCATATAATCTATGTATCTATGTGGTTTTTTTACTAATAATTAGTTGTTTAAGTATTCACTTTCAAAACCTTGTTTTTATTGGAAATTGGATAGGTTTTTACTACACAATCCAATCCTTTATTTTGGTAAAAACCCAATAGTTTTTGAGTTTGGTTTTCTTGAGTTTTGGTGTTACAAATGGTATTGATAATAATGGTTCCTTGCGGACACATTTGCAATAATTGCTCGTTAAAAGCTGCATCATAAATTTTTTCAACCGCTTTGTTATCTTCAAATAAATCAACTATAATTAAGTCGAATGTATTTTTATATGCTTGTTCTGAAGCATAAACAAAGGCATCTTCCGTAATTACATCTAGGTTATTGAATTGCTGTAAATCAAAATATTTTTTGGCAATTTCTACCATTATTTCATCGTATTCCACTGCGGTAATATGGCCCAGCATTTTCAATTCATTTTTTAAAATATGAACAATGCTTCCTCCACCTAAACCAAAGCATAAAACTTTATTGGGCGGATTTTTTTCTATTTGTAAATCTGCAAAAATAGCTTGGAACAAAAAATGCAATCCATCGAACGATTGATTAGCATTTCGGGTATTTACCATCAGTTTTCCTTCCAACATCACCACATTTATTTTACCGTTTTTGGAGCTATCAAAACTTTCTATAACGGTGTCGAAAAGGTAACTGCTTAAGTATTTTATTTTGCTGCTTTTTAGTGCGGACATGATGGTTCAAAATAAAGAATTTTAGTTGAATATTTTTAGGATGAAATTATTTGA
>JBMOGB010000462.1:0-2777 GCA_049318585.1 Bacteroidia bacterium
CGTAAAGTTTCACTTGGAATTACATCGTTTGGAGCAATATTACCTAAGTTTACATTTGCGCCAACTAGTTTTATAAAATAAGTCTGTTGAGCTTTTAACGGAGCTTCCCATATAATTTTTTCGGAAGGTAATTTAGTTAAAATTTCTTGAACCAAACCTTCTCTTACTTCGCCATTGCTTCTGTACACGCCAACATTTCCTGCTTCGCGCGCTTCGGCAATTACTTTCCAAGCACCAGCTTGAATTTCAGTTTCCATCAATTCAATCCACTGATATGGAGGAATAATTTTCTCAACATCTTTGCTTCCAACTTCACTTAAAACAGTAACATATTTACTTAATTTAGTAATGTAATCTAACTTTATATCGTGTGGTAATTCTATTGATCCATCAGAAATTTCAGCATGAGAAAGTTTAAAACGCTCTAAAACTTTTAAGTATTCATCAAATTGATTACGTACTAAAAAAGCTTCAAAAAGGGTTCCTCCAAAATACACAATTACATTGTTATCTTGGTAAAATTTTATTTTTTCGGCAAGGTTAGGAGTTACAAAAGCAGTTCCAAACCCAAGTTTAATAATGTCAATATAATCACCAGAAACAGATAATAAGTCTTCAGCTTCTCTCATGCTTAAGCCTTTATCCATTACCATATTTATTCCACTTTCACGAGGTTTTACACTTCGTTCAGGTATCATTTTTAGTTTAAAATTATTCATTTTTCTAATTTGCTTTTTGTAAAATTTAAAGCGCTAAAATAATAGATTTTGATTTTTTAAAATTATAAAATTTATCAATAAAATAGTTGATTGATAATTTAGCTTACGTTTACGTAAATGCTTTTTATTTCATCAGTATATTTGGTTTCAACCACTTTACGCTTTATTTTTTGGGTTGGTGTCATTTCACCATCTTCTAAAGTAAACGGCCTACGTTTTAAAGCATAGTGCTTAACTCGTTCGTATTTACCCAAATTTACTTCCAATTTCTTCATGTCTTCTTCCATCCAATCAATGATTTCTTTTTCACGGATAAATTCATCAATTTCTTTGAAAAATTCTTCTTTTAAATTAAACTTTTCTTTTACTTCTTCTTTGCTTGGAACTATTAATGCTGTTAAGTATTCTTGTCCATCGCCAATTAAAAATATTTGTTCTATTTTATTCGATTTCATGTACACATTTTCAATAGGAGTAGGGTACACATTTTTACCAAACGAGTTAACAATAATATTTTTTATTCTATCGGTAATTTTCAAATAACCTTTTTCAAATTTACCCACATCACCCGTATGTAACCAACCATCACTATCAATTGCTTTAGCAGTTTCTTCGGGTAAATTCCAGTAACCTTTCATTACATTTAACCCACGCACCAATATTTCACCTTCGCCCGATTCAAAAGTTGGATTGTATGATTCGTAAGTTTGCAGCGTAATAATTTCTTTGGTATCTACATGTTGAATTGCTACTTCATTGGCTTGCCCAACTCTTCCAACAGTTCCCCAAATTTGTCTATGAATTTCGTTTGCACTCACAAAAGGAGACGTTTCAGTTAGTCCATATCCTTCAATAACCAGCATATCTAAATTACCAAAAAACTCACCAACATGTTTTGGTAAAGCACCGCCACCACTAACCATTACACTCATTTTACCGCCTAAACGTTCTTTTATTTGAGCAAAAACCAATTTTTCAGCAATGGCTAATTGTAGTTTTAAAAACAAGCCATTATTTTTACCATTTTCTTTATTTATTCTGCGTTTTTCACCAGCTTTTATTGCCCAATTAAAAATAATTTCTTTGTATCCACCCGAAGTGGTAACGCTTTTTCTAACCCTGTCTTCTATTCTTTCTAACAAACGAGGAACTGTAAGAATAGCTCGTGGTTGCACTTCTTGAATATTGCTTGTTAAGGCTTCTAAGCTTTGAGCAAATGCTACTTTAAATCCTTTATAAGTACTGTAATAATAGGTACAAGTTCTTTCGTAAACATGACAAAGAGGAAGGAAAGATAAAAAAGTATAATCTTTGGTAACAATTGGCAAAAGCATATCGGCCATAACTATATTACTCATAAAATTATTATGAGTAAGCATTGCGCCTTTAGGTTTACCTGTAGTTCCCGATGTATAAAGTAAACACGACAAATCATCGTATGTTACTTTTTCAAGTTCTTGTTCTATTAAATCTTTTGTTTTTTCATACAATATAGTTCCTTGTTCTATTACTTTATTGTATGAAATTATATGGTCACCTTCCGTATCAAAAGTGGTAATAATATTTTTTAAAGTAGGACAGTTTTCTTTTATTTTTTTTACTCTTTTTAACAAAAAAGGTGTTCCTACTAAAATTATTTGTGATTCAGAATCATTAATTATATGCTGTAAATCCGACTCTGATGAAGTAGGATAAACAGATACATTTACAATACCAAGTTGCATTAGCGCTTGATCGTAACAAATATATTCAGGACAATTTTCAATTAATAATGCAGCTTTATCGCCTTTGCGTAAACCTTGTTCAAATAAGTAAGCTGAAATGGCATTTAATTGCTCAAAAACTTGAGCATAAGTAATGTCTTCATACCTGTCTTTTTTCTTTACTTGTAAATAAGTATCGCTAGGCTTGTTTATTTTATAAGCAGTGTTGCGTAAAAAATAATGTAGCGATTTAAAGTCTTTGTACTTTTCAGTTATTATTTCAAACATAGATTTTGTTTTATTTTTCTGTTTGCGAATAAAAGGCATTTATTTGAAAGTTCAATTGCACTTTTTA
>JBMOGB010000463.1:0-2775 GCA_049318585.1 Bacteroidia bacterium
GCTGCTATTACCAAGAATGCTGCAAATACATAAACTAGTTTTTTCATGATTTTTTAAAATTTAGTGTGCAATTAATAAAACTTATTACGAATAAAAAAGGTTTTTATAATTATTCGACAAATTCTACTTTTCAATATTTGTGCCAAAAGTAAATTTTAACAATTTCAAGATTCCCATTTATTAAAAATGTTTTTACATTTGAAGAAAAAACTACAAAATGAAGATTAACCTACAAATGCTTTATTTTAAAAATAAGCAATTCATTTTGTTACTCACTTTTACACTTTTTCCTCAAAGTGTATTTTCACAAACATCAGATTCTATTAAAACTTCAACTAATAAAAATAAATTTAAAAGTATTTTAGCCGCTGAATTAGTGGCATACTCAGCAACTATGATATGCTTAAACTAATTATGGTATGCAAATTATGAAAGAGAAGCCTTTCATTTTTTTGATGATGATGATGAGTGGAATCAAAAGGATAAAATTGGTCATTTTGGATCTGCTTACTATTTAGGATATATGCAAATAAAAATATTAAAAAACTGCGGATATACCAGTAAAAATTCAATTTTATTTGGAGGTGCAACCGGATTTATTTTCCTTACTTCAGATGAAATATTAGATGGATTTTCGGCTGCTTGGGGCGCATCACCTGGCGATGTAATTTCAAATTCCGTTGGGTATGTTTTTCTTGTAGCTCATGAATTAGCATGGAAAGAGCAGCGAGTGATACTTAAGTTTTCAATGACACCATTCCCTTAAGCTAAATACAGACCCGATTTATCAGGAAAAAACTTTCAAGAGCAATTACTAAAAGATTATAATGCACAAACTTATTGGCTTTCATTAAATGTTGGTTCATTTATGAAAAGCCATCTACAATTTCCAAAATGGCTAAATGTGGCTGTGGGATATGGTGCAGATGGAATGATAAGTACCGAAGCTTATAAAAGCTGCAATTTGAATCAAAACTTTAGCCGATCTCGCCAATTTTATTTAAGTTTAGATTTAGATTTGCACAGCATAAAAACAAAAAAGATTTGGTTAAATACGCTATTGCAAACAGTTGGTTTTATAAAAATACCTTTTCCAACTTTTGAATATAACACTGATAAAGGATTTGATTTCCATCCATTAATGTTTTAAAAATTTCTAATAATATCACTCATTAACAAAAAAGCCTTGCAGAACTATAGTTCTACAAGGCTTTTCAATAATTATAAAATCTACTAATCTACATTATCGTGTAAAAAAGAGTTATTGGTTTTTATTTCTGATTTTCCACTTACTAAATCTTCAAATAAACTTAAACGCGAAATTTGTTTTTCTGAACTATGCGGTACGTCATCTAGTTTTTTATTTCTTCTAACATAGGCTGGTTCTTTTTCTAAATCGCGTAAACCTTGGGGATTATTGATGGTAATATTTAAGTTTTTTAACTCTTTAATTCTTTGAATTTGGCGTTCTATCTTTTTGTCTTGCTCCATTGAATTACTTTCCAATTCGTCAGATGTTTGATATGTTTTTGGAACTATAGCATTGATAGTTGTTTCAATTTTATCGACAAAAACATCTTCGTTTACTTCCAAATAATCATCTTCTATTAACTCCTCATTAGAGTTTGTAAAATAAGATTCCTCTATTTTTGCATCAATGGAATTAAATTCAAATAATTCTTCTTCTTCTTTGATTTCATCAATACGTAAACCAAATCCTAAATCGTTGTCAAAAGTTATTTCTTCTATTGGCAATTCATCTTCCATTAAATTAATTCTGATTGTTTCATCAACTTTTTTTTCAACAGGTTTAGTTTCAAAAATATTATTAACACTAGTATTTGGAGTAGTTTGTACAACTTGAACTATTTCTGGCTTCGTATCAGCAACGATGGTATTATTGTAATTTGTTTGAACATAATTGTCAGAAATTGTAGAGCCTATAATTACTTTATTTTCGCGAGGTTTACTTTCAAAACCTGTAGCAATTAAAGTTACTGAAATTTTATTACCTAACGATTCGTCAAAACTAGTTCCTAAAATTAACTCAGCCGATAAGCCACTTTCATTTTGAATATACGCTGATATTTGTTCAAATTCTTCCATTAATATTTCTTCAGTTCCCGATGAAATATTCAACAATATATTCTTAGCCCCAACTATTTGATTATCGTTTAATAAAGGTGATGCCAATGCAGCTTTAACAGCTACTAATGCTCGGTCTTCACCTTCTGCCATTGCGCTACCCATTAGGGCTACTCCACTAGCTTTCATAACTGTTTTTACATCTTCAAAATCTACATTAATATAACCAGGTTGAGTAATAATTTCAGCAATACCTTTAGCAGCGGTAGTTAATATATTATTGGCATGACCAAAAGCTTCGCGCAATGCTAAGTTTCCGTACATGTCTTTAATTTTATCGTTGCTAATAATTAGCAAACAATCAACAGAACGTTTTAAGTTTTCTAAACCTTCATCTGCAAAAGTTTTTCTTTTCTTACCTTCAAAATTAAATGGAGTAGTAACAATACCAACAGTTAAAATATCCATTTCCTTGGCTGTTTTTGCAATGATAGGAGCAGCACCAGTTCCCGTTCCACCGCCCATTCCAGCAGTAATAAATAACATTTTGGTGTTTACACCAAGCATGTCAATTATATCTTCAATGGCTTCCATTGCCGCTTTTTTCCCAATTTCAGGATTTGCACCAGCGCCCAAACCTTGAGTTAAACTAGCGCCTAACTGAATTTTATTTGGAATAGCACTTGCTTC
>JBMOGB010000464.1:0-2765 GCA_049318585.1 Bacteroidia bacterium
CTAAAACCTCAACAACATTTGATGATTTGGATTGGAGTGGGTTTCACTGATTTTAAAATGGTATATTAAGCAGCTTCATTTTTTAGTTGAAAACGATTCAACATCAAAATAGCTTCTGTTCTATTCTTAACCAAAAGCTTATCATAAATTCTGCGAATATGGGTACGAACTGTAGTTACACTTACAAATATCTTATCTGCTATTTCTTTATCGCCCAAACCTTCAGCCATAAATAACAACACTTCGTATTCTCGGTTCGATAAATTGGTATGAGTTTCAGGAAGTTTCTCTTTGTCTTTGCTGTATTTTACTTCTAATCTATTTAATTCCAATTCAGTTTCAATCAACTTTGTTTTCAAATCCGAATTTTCAATTTTAAGCGATGCAATTTGTTTGTCAATTGATTGAATATTTTCTTCTAATAATTGATGTTTTCTTAATCGGCTTCTATATAAAATCAATACAAAAAATACCACAAAACATAAAATTCCAATAATAATATAAATGTTCTTTCTACTGCTTTGCAATGCTGTTATTTGTTCATTTTTTTGAATAATTTGATGTTCTTTTTTGTTAGAATCATATGCATGGTTCAATTCAACAATTTTTTCAACTTCAGCCACATTTACCATTTTATCATACATTTCTTCGTATATAATTCGGTATTCCAAAGCCTTTTTATCTTGCCCAAGTTTTTGATAAATGCTACTTAAGTTTTTAACAATTAATCTTTTGTAATTTACATCGTTAAAGCCACTAGAATATTTATAAGACTTTTCGAAAAAACTGGCTGCTTTTTTTAACACATTTTGCTTGAAAAACAAGTCGCCCAAATTATTGTAAACAGCCGATAGATTTAAACTATCATTCGAAAGCATAAAAATTTTCTCTGCTTCATAATATACATTTTCAGCTTCTTTGTATTTACCTAATTCACCATTTAAGTCTGCTATATTTATTAGTTGCTGTGCAAATTCATTTTTAAATCCTAAATTTTTAAAAATAGCAGCCGATTGTTTAAAAAATTCAAGCCCTTTTGTAGGATTACCCAAGCGATTGGTGGTTATTCCTAACCCATTAAATGCTTGTCCTAAACTTTCTGAATCGTTAATATTTACAGCTATTTTATACGACTGATTATACATTTCAATAGCTCTTTTGTAGTCTTTCTTTTGAATATAAAGTGAACCTAAATTACTAAATGTAGTAGCTTGACTTATTGGCGTATTACATAACTCATAATTTTGCAAAGCACTAAAGTAATATTGAATTGCTTTTGCATAATTGCCATTTTTTTTACTAATCATGCCAAGGTTATTGTATGCATTTGCTTTTATTTTTGGTGTATTACTCCAGGTTGTTGCTGGTAATAAATATTTTACAGCATTTTCATAATCACTTTTTAAAATATAGTTTACTCCTAATCGGTTATAATTTTTCGAAATTTCTAAACTGTCTTTTGTTGGCAGTAAATAATTTATTGCCTTTTTGTTCCAATAAACTGCACTGTCTAAAAGCGTGGTGTACGAATACAATAAACCCAAAGTACTAGACGAAGTTCCAATTTCTTTTTTAAATCCATTTGCTTCCGCAATTTGATTGGCTTGCTTGGCATAATCAATGGACAAGGGTAGTTTTTTAGATTTAATTTCTGTAGCTAACTCATTCATTAATTGAGATTTTCTCAGCAAATCAGTCTCAATTTTCAATAAATTTTGTAAGCTATCTATTTTATTTTGGGCAAAAACAGGAACATAAAAAATGCAAAAAACTAATATGAAAATATTAGGCAAATATTTTTTTACGAAGAGTTTTATATGGCAGTTAAGTTTTTGCATTTATTGTTAAATCCAACAAATAATATTGGGTAAACTTAATAATCCTTGGTTCTATTTGCAAATAATTATTTCAAAAAAGCACATTTATTTTAAAATTTATCAATAAAAAAACCGAAGTATTGCTAATTCAGTTTCTATATTCAATTTTTTTTAAAGCAAACATCAATTCAACTTTTCTACTAAAAACTGTAAAGCTTTTGCATGCGCATCAGCTGCAAATGCTTTGTTATGTTTTGGATTACTTGGATTAGCAAATGCATGATCTGCTTCGTAATTATAAACTGTTAATTTTTTATTGGCAGCTTTCATATTTGCTTCAAAAGTTTTTACCAACTCTGCATTTATAAATTGATCTTGTTTAGCAAAAATACCTAATACTTCACAGTTCAAAGTTTTTAAACGTTCTACACTTTTTTCGGGCATTCCGTAATACATTACACATGCTTTAGCTTGTTTATTTTCCAACAAAGTGCTTTGCAAACTCCATGCTCCACCCATGCACCAACCAATTGTTGCAATAGATTTATCTGCACCAACTTTTGCTATGATTCCGTTTACAATAGCAGAAGCACGTTCTTGTTTTAAACCCGACATTAGTTTTTGTGCTGTTGGAACATCTTGTGCCACTTCCCCATCGTATAAATCAATGGCATAAACATCTACATCGCCCATTTCGGCAGCAAATATTTCAGCTTCTTGCTTAATATAATCGTTTAATCCCCACCATTCGTGAAACACAAAAAGTACTTTATTGCTTGGCTTTGCCGATTTAATAAAATAGGCCAATCCATTTGCACCTTCTTTGGTGGCAAATGAAATGTTTTCACCTTTTGGTGCTGCTAATTTAAAAGGTGCAGGCACATCGTGTTTAGATGCAAATTTTTCGTTCATGGCTAATATGGCATTTTGACTACTTACCGTAACTGA
>JBMOGB010000465.1:0-2758 GCA_049318585.1 Bacteroidia bacterium
TATCAAGTCCAAATGCTTTTGCTTCCGATAAACTTAATTTATCTAAAGTAAAATAAACATCCATCACCCATTGTTCAAATTCCGACAATTCATTTTCGGTAGATAAATGTCGTTGTAAAACAACAAATTTAAAATCGCCAGTTATGTTTTGCTCACGCAATGAAGTATATCTGCTTGTAACATCAACCTCTTTGTTTAATACCAATTCTTCAACTACTCTTCTAAAATAATAATTTATTTTTTGTTCAACTCTAAAACCTAATCTAAATTCTACTTTTACTATATCATTTGGAACAATATGATCTACTTTATATTCCATGGTATAAGGTTGGTCATCCACATGAATATGAACAAACCAATAAATATCTGCACGTTTAGGTTGTTTTTGTAAAATAGAATACATCACTTTCGATTCTATTTCATTTTGTAAATCGGCACTTGTTAAATAAACCAAATGAGTAGCAAATTTTGAGACCGATTCATCTTTGCTCAATTGCTCTAAAATTGGAATATAAGTTTTTAACTGAACAAATTCTGTTAATCGGTTTTTGATTTTTCGGCCTTTATACCAAATTAGCATAATGAAAATAAATATACTACTTATTCCTAAACTAACCCAACCACCATGCGAAAATTTAACCAAATTAGCTGCTAAAAACGAACCTTCAATTCCCAAATAAACAATTAATAAAAGGGCAACTAGCCATTTATTAACCTTCATATTTCTTAAGTAATTTACCAATAATAAAGTGGTCATTAACATGGCAATAGTAATGGCTAAACCATATGCTGCTTCCATTGCTTTTGATTCTCTAAAATATAAAACCACACCAATACAACCAACCCAAAGTATAATATTTGCACTTGGAACATACAATTGACCTTTTAATTCACTTGGATATTTTAAAGCTACTTTTGGCCAAACATTTAGTCTAATTGCTTCAGAAATTAAAGTAAACGAACCACTAATTAAGGCCTGACTTGCAGTAATAGCAGCCATGGTAGCAATTGCAATTCCGAAAGGCAAAAACTCATGCGACATTAAATCATAAAAAGGATTGATACCAGTTTGAGCTAATGTTTGTCCTTCGTGTGCTAGTAAATTTGCACCTTGACCAAAGTAACTTAAAAGCAAAGCAGATTTCACAAAAAACCAACTCACTCTGATGTTCTTTTTACCGCAATGTCCTAAATCGGAATACAAAGCTTCAGCTCCAGTAGTACATAAAAAAACTGCACCTAAAATCCAAAAACCTTCATGGTAATTAACCAATAAATTATATGCATAATAAGGGTTTAAGCAATTTAAAACATCTATATGTGAACCAATTTTACTAATACCTAAAACAGCAATCATTCCAAACCAAATAAACATTATTGGACCAAACGATTTACCAACAATTGAAGTCCCAACTCTTTGAATTAAAAACAAAAAACTAATAATAGCTATTACAATTGGTACAGTTGGAATTTCTGAAAAATTAAATGATTCCGATTTTATTAAACGTAAACCTTCAATGGCCGAAGAAACTGAAATTGGAGGAGTAATTACACCATCGGCTAATAAAGCACAACCACCAATTATGGCAGGAAAAATTAAATAGGGTCTTCGTCTGCGAACTAAAGCATATAATGAAAATATTCCACCTTCCCCATTATTGTCTGCATTTAAAGTTATAAGTACATATTTTAAAGTTGTTTGAAGAGTAAGCGTCCAAACTATGCAAGAAAGACCACCATAAATTAAATCTTTTGTTATTACTTTTGTGTCAACTATAGCGTTTAAAACGTACAGAGGTGATGTGCCAATATCGCCAAAAATAATTCCAAGTGTTACTAAAAGGCCTGCTAATGATAGCTTATTATGATTGCTTTGATGCTCTCCCACGTGATTTTTTTTAAAATAAGAGTGCAAATGTATCAGTTCATTTATATTACCCAAATTTTTTATTCAACTTTTATTTATTTGGTTACTAAAAATTTATTTTAAATGCTTAGTGGTTTTTGTAAGTTATTATTATTTTGCAAACATTATCAAATAAAAATATTTTGATTCAAACAATAATAAAAGGATATATAACTGGTCTCATACTTTCGCTTTCATTTGGTGCAGGATTTTTTTCATTGCTGCATGCTAGTATTGAACAAGGCTATAAAAAAGGATTACTAGTAGCTTTGGGTATGCTGTTAAGTGATTTAGTTTTTGTAGCACTCTGTATTTTTGGTGCTAGCTTTGTAGAAAATCAACTAAGAGAATTGGATACAGAAATTCGATTAATTGGTTTTGTGGCGTTAGTAATTTTAGGTGTAAGCACTTTTCTGAAAAAAGCAAACGACCCAGAAGCTGGTCATATACAACCTCGCGGTAATTTTATTTACATTATGAAAGGCATTATGCTGAATAGTATAAACCCTTTAAATTTGCTTTTTTGGTTAGGTTTAGCAGCATTTGTTAAAAGTAGTTTGCCTACTTTATTTGAAGTTGTTGTTTTTTTTAGTGTAACCTTGGGAGCTATGTTTTTTAACCAATTTATTATTTGCTATTCGGCCAATAAAGTAAAACATTTGCTGTCTGTTGAAAAACAACAACTGTTAAATCACATCATAGGAATTGTGTTTGTAATAGTAGCTTTTATATTGGTTTGGCCTGCGGTGCAAAAGTTGTTTTAAAAACACAATGTGTAAAAAAAATACTTAGCTTAAAGGAGGGCACTGAAAAAGTAAGGCTTTTTACAAAAATTTAGAATTAGGGCGATTA
>JBMOGB010000466.1:0-2746 GCA_049318585.1 Bacteroidia bacterium
AAATGAAAAATAGAAATTAGTAATTAATCTGTCAAGCTAATTTAGGACAAGACAAGCTACCGTAGTCCAGCGGAGAGTTACCTGAGAGTCTGGGAACCTTCCGTAGTTCTGCGAAGAGTTACCTGAGAGTGTGGGAAGCTTCCGTAGTCCAGCGGAGAGTTGCCTGAGAGTGTGGGAACCTACTGTAGTCCAGCGGTGAGTTACCTGAGAGTCTGGGAACCTTCCGTAGTCCAGCGGAGAGTTGCCTGAGAGTCTGGGAAGCAACTGTAGTTATACTGTGCTTTCTTTCATTTCCCATTTTCCACTTTTTTGTGCCCCAAAATTATAAATTTTCAAATGTCAATTATCCATTAATAATGTTTATATTTGCGGTGCAAAAAAACGCAAGTGCATATCCGCAAATAAGGAGATTATTTTTTGTAAACTCTAATTCTAAATGAGAAATATACTTATTATTATTGGGTACATTTATGGGTTATGGGCAAATGTAGAAAAACAAAGACGACATTCACCGCAATTATAAATTTAATATTACTGAATTATGAAAGTAATTAATTTTTTAGATCAAAATGCCAAAGAGCTTGTAAACAAAATGGAAACGGAATTTGATTCGCACAAATTCATTAAAGAGTTGATAAACAGTCATGAGAAAGTCTATGTTGAGCTACTATATGGCTATGTTAATAATGCAGGAATCTTTCAGACTTTGCATTCACAAATAGGTAGATATTTAAGCGATAATTCGAAACGTTTAAATATTGAAAAACTTAATAGAGATTCTAGTGAGAATATAAAAGGTTATGAATCAGAAAATCAAACATGGAAGAGAATATTATGAAAAACATTTTATTAACCACAACACTTGTTCTTTTTCCTTTTCTTTTGACTGCTCAAGTGAACATATCTTTTAGTATACTTGACAAGGAGCAAGTTATGAAACGACTTTTTGATAATGCTGAATTTAATTTTAATGATGAAATATTATGGAGACCTAATTATTCTGAAGCCATAAACAATCAAGTATCGGATGATAATTACTGCCATACAAAAATGGATACTATTATGTATTATCATGCTAATGATTACGACAATGCTGTTGTGATTTTCACAACCTATAAATATGAGAATGGAGAGAAACAATCATGTCATGTATGTGCTCCTACATTAGGTATTGCGACATTTGCAAGAAGATTAGATACAAATTGGGAGTTGAAACAGTTTCAAAAGAGCTTTATGGTTTCTGGTTCTTATGGTGCAAGGAACAAACTGTCTCTAACAAAGATAGGAAAAGAAACATACTCCCTAACTTGTTCTGGTGGCTATGGTAATGGGGGTTATTTTGAGAGTTCTATTACTTATTATTCTTTGAAAGAGTTTGATAAATTCAATGAAATATTTAGTTTTCAAGATTACTACTCAAATGAAGGGGCAAAAGAGAATGGATATAATTCAACAACAACTATTAGATTTTTGCAAAATAAAGAAACGAATTATACAATTGAATTAACTACTAAATTTAGCAATAACAGTAAGATTGATAAACGAATATACAATTACTCTTTTGATAACAACCGATATATTTTCATTCGAAAAGTTAATGACAAACGTAATAAGTGAAAACATCCAACTAATGATAGAAAACGCATTTGTTGCTTGTACAAATTAAAGCATATAACAATTTGAAGTAATATGAAAAAGCACAGACCGCTTAATTTGGACATGAACCGCATTCATGAAAACCAAGAAATTAATCAACGAAGTTCACTTGAACATGTGATAACGGAAATAACTAAATCAAATGTAAATGAATTTGGATATGATTATCTTAAATCAAAATTATATTACAAAAAGGAATTATCAAGTTATACGGAAAGATTAATAGTAAATGAGATTAAAATCAGACAATCTGAAATGGATAACTATAAATTATCTGATTTAAATAACCTATCTACTTCTGTTCTGTCATCCATTAAATCTAAAATTAATAGATATCCTATTGAATTTGAGAATGAAGTTAAGAAAGTCTTGCTTAATAAAAACATGAATAATGAAAGAGATCGTAAATCTTCTCATAACATTCAAAGTAAGTATAATAATTTAGTCTTTTTGATTATATTTATATTCATAGCTATTTGTGCCGTTATAACTAATCCTACTCCAGAAAGACAAAAAGAAATTCTAAAAACTAAAATTTATTCACTGATTCAAAATTCAGCAAAAGAGGAAGAGAAAGAAAGCGATGGGCAAACAAAGTCAGTTGGAAGAACTTTGGGCTTTATGTTGGGAAAGCCAATAATTGATTATGCAGTGGACAATTCTATCGGTTCAGATAACTATGTGCTTTTTTCGACGATTCTATTTTCATGGGATGGAGATGCCAAAATAATAGGGATTGGAGTGTTCGGTAATGTTTTTGTATTTAGCAGATTTGACGATGCAATTAACGAAGTATTATTAAAAAATAAAAAATAAAAATTAGAAATTACAACGAAACACCCTGTTCGCCATAGCGAGTTGGTCTTATTGTTCGCCGAAGCGTCTTTAGCTTTACTGTAAGTAATTAAGTCTCCAATACTCAGCACTACGGTAAGTAGAAAGTAATTTTTTCGACTATAATTGATCAGAAAGAAATATGTTTTAATTTAAAATTACACAACCATGTTTGAAGATGACGAAGAAGATGATGATTTAGAATTATCGGAACTAGAATTATGGTACGACGATAATCTGCGCTATTTTAATTTTA
>JBMOGB010000467.1:0-2743 GCA_049318585.1 Bacteroidia bacterium
TTTCTCTATCTTCAAATCATTCTTATCTTCGCTGCGCATTATTATGACAGAAAAAAAGGTAAGAGTTAGATTTGCTCCAAGTCCTACGGGAGCATTACATATTGGCGGTGTTCGTACTGCTTTATACAATTATTTGTTTGCAAAAAAACATGGTGGCGATTTTATTCTTCGAATTGAAGATACAGATCAAGGAAGGTTTGTGCCGGGTGCGGAGCAATATATTATTGAAAGTTTAAAATGGGTTGGAATTGAGCCAAACGAAGGAATTGGTTTTGGTGATGGTGAATATGCGCCTTATCGCCAAAGCGATAGAAAACCAATGTATAAAAAATATGTGGACCAATTAATTAACGATGGTTACGCTTATTATGCATTTGATACTGCTGAAGAATTAGATGCCATGCGCGACAGATTGAAGGCTTCAAACGTAGATTCAAAGTACGATCCGATTACGCGCAGTGCCATGAAAAACAGTTTAACATTGCCTGAAGATGAAACCAAACGCAGGCTAAAAAATGGTGATGCTTATGTGGTTCGTATAAAATTGCCCCGCAAAGATGAAGTAAAATTCCATGATGAAATAAGAGGTTGGGTTACTTTCAATACCTCAACCATGGACGATAAAGTTTTATATAAATCAGATGGAATGCCAACTTACCACATGGCCAATGTGGTAGACGATTACAGCATGAAAATTACCCACGTAATCAGGGGTGAAGAATGGTTGCCATCGGCACCATTGCATGTACTTTTATATAAATATTTAGGTTGGGAAGATGCCATGCCTAAGTTTGCTCATTTGCCTTTATTGTTAAAACCTGATGGCAACGGAAAATTAAGCAAACGCGATGGTGATAAATTAGGTTTTCCTGTATTTCCATTAGATTGGGTGGACCCAAATACTGGTGAAAAATCGAGTGGATACAAGCAAGCTGGTTATTTGCCAGAGGCAGTAATTAACTTATTGGCATTTTTAGGATGGAATCCTGGAACTCCTCAAGAATTATTTCACAAACAAGAATTAATTGATGCTTTTAGTTTAGAAAGAGTAAGTAAACATGGGGCTAAGTTTGACCAAAACAAAGCCAAATGGTTCAACCATCAATATATCAAATTAGAAGATAATAGCGTTTTGGCAATTGAGTTAACTAAACAATTAGCTGCTCAAAACATTACTGCTGATGCTGCTTATATAGAGCAAGTTTGCGGTTTAATAAAAGAAAAGATTAGTTTTACCAAAGAACTTTTTGATTACAGCAATTACTTTTTTGTGGAACCAACTGTGTATGACGAAACCGTTGTGAAAAAACGTTGGAATGAAAAATCGCCTTTGGTGTTGGCCGATTTGATTTTGTTATTGAACAATATTTCGGAATTTAACCATGCCAATATTGAAGCAGCTTACCTCGAAGCTTTGACCAAAAATGAAGTATCAAGTAAAGATTTTTTACAAATGTTCAGGGTATGTTTAAGTGGTGTTGCAGGCGGTCCGCCAATGTTTGAAATGGCTGCTTTGTTTGGTAAACAATCAACCATTAACAGACTTGAAAGCGCATTGCAACGCATCAAATAATTTAAAAACAAAAAATATGAAAGCATTCAATTTAGCTAAAAGCAAGCAATTAATCATTCCGGTATTAACCTTTTTATTGATAATTACCTCTTGCGGTAGCAATAATTATTTTGATAGATGGCCAGGACAAAAACAAACTACTTTTCCTGCCGAAATGCAAGGTAATTATAAATTGAATATTGGTTTTTTTGCTAATATGTTTGCTAAAAATAAAGACAGCATTTTACTTTTAACCATTGACAAAAATAGTATTCATGAAATTGATAAAACCAGCAGTACCGAAAATACATTAAGTGATAGTTTGGTACTATCGAAATTGGGCAATTATTATGTAGTTAGTTCGTTAAATTCAAGCAATAATGGTTACTGGACTTTGGGTTATTTTAAAATAGTGAAAAATGGTTTGACTTACGCGCCATACATGGGAGTTGACAAAGTAAGTGACGATAATTTAGCTAAATATTTACCTTTTGTTGGTACTTTTAAAACAGGCCGAACTACCATTAATTCATTGCCTTTAAAGGATAGAGAAGTTTTTTATTCTCACCATTCCGACACCATTAATTATTACGAAATGGATGACACTAAATTTTTATCGTTTATGGAAAATGAAAAGCCACAAATGCTTATAAAATTCAATAAAATTTACCCTAAAAACAAGAAGAAATAATGCAACGTCCAGTTAGAGTTTTAGTAGCAAAAGTTGGTTTAGATGGCCACGATAGAGGTGCAAAAGTTATAGCCACCGCCCTTCGCGATGCAGGAATGGAAGTTATTTATACTGGCTTACGCCAAACGCCCGAAATGGTGGTGCAAGCTGCTTTGCAGGAAGATGTAGATGCCATTGGAGTAAGTATTCTTTCGGGTGCGCATAACACAGTTTTTCCTAAATTGTTAAACTTAATGAAACAAGAAGGAATGAATGATGTGCTGCTAACCGGTGGTGGAATTATTCCGAATGAAGACATTGAAGAATTAACAAAAATAGGCGTTGGAAAACTTTTTACACCTGGAACTAACACGCTAGACATAGCTGAATATATTAAGGATTGGGTTCAAAAAAACCGAAGTTTTTAAAATTCACAACTCTCATCTCCCATCTCTCAATTCCCGTCTCGCACTCAAAAAAACATGCAAATTCAAAAACCTTATTTAGTTGGTATTACAGGT
>JBMOGB010000468.1:0-2722 GCA_049318585.1 Bacteroidia bacterium
TAAAATTAAAATAGCGCAGATTATCGTCGTACCATAATTCTAGTTCCGATAATTCAAAATCATCATCTTCTTCGTCGTCTTCAAACATAGTTGTGTAATTTTAAATTAAAACATTTTTCTTTCTGATCATTTATAGTCGGAAAAATTACTTTCTCATTACCGTAGTGCTGAATATTGGAGATTTCATTCCTTTAATATGGCAATTATTTGTTTCAGTTTTTTACTTAAACTTTTTCTGGTTTTTGGAGATTCACATTCTATAATATTTTCAACACTTGTATTGTCAACTAAAAATGGATACTTACATTTTGTGCATTTAATTTTGGCTAGTTTGTCCTGTCTTAATCTCATTAAATTACCACAAACTGGACATTTTATATTATAAAGAATTTCTCTATTAACTATATTGATTAAAAATATTTCATTTAAATTTGCGAATAACTCTTTAATGGTGTTATTCACAAGAATTAATTCTTTAGCTTCAGATTCATATAAGGAGTGCAGATTATCTAGTTCATTTAATAATAATAAGTTCTTTATGTAATTTATTCTTTCTGGATTCAAATTTTCGGTTGCTTTTGTTATAAACTTTTCATTGGTACTTTTTATTTTATTATGTATTATTCTGTCCGACGTTATCAGTGATTCAATGTTAAATTGTAGTGTTTTAGTTAATTTAAGGTTTTCGGCTGAAACTAAGTGATATTGATGATTAAATTTTTCTAAAACATCGATTGATTTACTACGAATGAAATCATTTTGAAAGATTTCTTCATCATGATTATATTCATTTTTAAGAAGTGCATTTAATACATCATCACTTAGATTTTTTGTTGCATATTCATAGGGAATTTTACGCATATTACATACTACATTGTATAAAAATGCAAATTGCTCTCGATTTAAATATCCAACCTTATTTGTTGTTGTGGTAGTTGTGGTCGTTTTCTCGCTCCCGTTCCATTCTGTATTTGAACTAATGTTTTTCACTTCACAACCATTCAAAGAAAGTTTACCTAGTCCAGAAAAAACTGTTGCTGTATCTGTCAATATCTCATTTTCATATCCATATAGCGTTAAACCATTGATATGAATTAACTTGTGACAAATTTCGTGAGCAAGTATAGCAAGTATAATCTGACTTTCTGATTTATATTTTTCATCAATTTCAATAAATACTCCTTCTGCACTATTATTATTTAACTCAATGTGACCAGCAGTATTTTTTTCTTGTTGAGTATAATTAATGATAAATGTCAAATTGGGAAGTCCTATGAAATCGCTGATTTTTTTTGCTGCTTTTTGAACCTCAATTATATCATTTCCTTTGAAATTCCAAGGTTCCAATAATTCGAAAATTCTTGTTCTTTCAAGCCTTTTACTAAGGTGAAGTAACTTTTCAAGTAATAATATGTTTGAATTGCTAATCATTTTTTTTGTATTTTTTTTTTTGTTAGTAACGGCATGAACTATGTGAATCCTGCGGTTTCTCGGAGCGTTCACTGTCGCTTTTCTAGTGAGTAAAAACAGATGAATGCAAAGAATTGAGCGTGTGTATGGCATGTTATTTTGTTTGTCTTTTTAAGGTTCATCGATTTCGTCTATTTTAGTTCGAATTTTGTCTATATATTCTAATGATTCTTTCACATCTATATTTGCATATTGTGCTGCATGGTGAATCGAATTCAAACGAACTGTATTCAGTTTTGTAATGGCAGAAGCTGATTCAAGAATAATTTCAGCAGCTATTTTTTTATTAGTAATGTTACTGAATATCTCATTTTGTAATGGGAGGAAAAAATCATCTTTAAATAGTTCCAAATCGGTAAATCCACTTCCTTTCAATTTTGCATATATTTGTCTATATTTCTCTAAAAAAATGAACTCTCTGTCTGTACTGAACCTGTCTGGAATGTCTAGCTGGATTATTTTTAAAATTGTCTCAAGTCTTACTATAATATTTAATGAATTAGTTTCAACAACTTTTAAATCAGAATGTATAAAGTTTAGGTGTTTTTCATTCTGTGTAATTAAGTCAGAATAAAAATTATGTATAAAATCAGCATGATTAAATATGTTTTTGTAATCATTAAATTTACATTTGTTTTCTTTGTCGAACAACATAAAAGAATGAAATAATTCCATGTTATCTGCTTCAACCAGACGTTTTCTATCATTTGTGGCAAATATCTTTGGTAACGTTTCTCCTAATGGCTTTCTTGTCAATTCTTTGGAAAATAAATTAAATTCTGTATTTTGTTCTTGACATGTTTTATATACCGAGGCAAGTAATAGAGAAAATCTTTTCAATGAATTATATGCGTTTACTTTTTCTAAATATTTTTCATTGCTCTTTTTTTTCTCTTCACCTATCCAGTAGATTAATAGCGCAAAAATAAATCCTAATGTCGCACCAATTATAGTTGTCAAACAATTAGTTATTATCGAGTAATAATTGAGGTAAAAATAGTCAAGAAAATTGCAAAATTGTACCATCTTTTTATTTTTTTTTTAATATTCATATTACCGAAATATATACACCACCATAATGCTGTTACATTACTTAAGCTATTTTATAGCTCATATCGGTCATATTTTTCTATAGGTGCATTTTCAAATGTCCGATTTTTTCGGACAGTTCACTGTATAACTACAGTAGCTTTCTTGTCCTGTCTTACCGGATATCCCCCTCAATCCTTAATCTAATGTTGGACGCTCCGTT
>JBMOGB010000469.1:0-2719 GCA_049318585.1 Bacteroidia bacterium
CTTTATTTGTAAATATGCAATCTGTATTATTTGTTTGTTTAGGAAATATTTGTCGCTCACCACTAGCCGAAGCGTTATTTTTACAACATGTAATTGATCAAAATATATCCGAAAAATTTAAAGCTGATTCTGCTGGAACTGCTGCCTATCATTTGGGGGAGCTTGCCGATAAAAGAACCCGAAGTATGGCCATTAAACTTAGTAATTTGAACATAACCCATAAAGCCAGGCAGTTTAAAGCTACTGACTTTTTAACGTTCGATTATATTGTGGCAATGGATAAAACCAATTTTCAAAACATTATGAAACTAAGGCCCGAAAATGCCAAAGCAAAAGTAGTTTTAATGAGGCATTACGATAGCATGATTCAAAATGAAGATACCATTCCAGATCCGTATAGCGGAACCGAAAACGATTTTGAAGAAGTACATTATATGTTATTAGATTGTACTCAAAATTTTTTGAAAGAATTGGTTGGGTCTAACTAAAATAAATAAACTAAAAGTTTCATTATAAAGAAACTTTCATTATTTTTGTTTCCTTGAATTATTTTAATAAATGGACAAATATTTTGAAATTATATTTCTAGAGGATGCATTTGAGTTTTTGAGCAGCTTAGAACGGAAACATTACGAAAAAATACTTTATAACATTCGTAAATCTCAGGTGGAACTCGATCCCGAACTTTTCAAAAAACTCTCGGACGACATTTGGGAGTTTAGAACATTGTATCATGGTTTGCAATACAGATTGCTTGCCTTTTGGGACAAAACTTCTACTATTGATACTTTAGTTGTTTCTACACACGGATTTATAAAAAAAAGAAGTAAAGTTCCTGAAAATGAAATTCAAAAAGCAGTTAACATTAGAGCAAAATATTTGGAAGACAAACAAGTAAAAAACACAAAGAAATGAAAGCATATACATTAGACCAAGTACAAGAAAAATTAATTGGTGAAATTGGCACACCTGAAAGGGACATATTTGAGTATGAACTTCAAATGGACTTGATAGGGAAAGCCATTAAGAAAACACGACAAGAAAGACACTTAACACAAGAAGAACTAGGCAAATTAATTGGTGTTCAGAAAGCGCAAATTTCAAGACTTGAAAACAATGCTAGTAATGTAACAATGGATACTTTATTAAGGGTTTTTACTGCATTAAAAGCAAAAGTTAGTTTTCAGGTAGAATTGCCGAATTTAAGTATTAATGTAATAAAGTAATTCTCTTACCCTGCAAAATAATCTTTCACCAATTTTGCTTTGGCTGCGCCAATAATATCACTTAGTAAATCCATATTTGCTTCTTGAATTTTCTTTACCGATTTCAACTCTTTCAATAACATTTTAGCAGTTTCAGGTCCAATACCTTTTATGTTTTCTAGTTCAGTTACAAATGTGTTTTTACTGCGCCTATTTCTGTGATTAGTAATACCAAATCGGTGCGCCTCATCGCGCAGTTGTTGAATAATTTTTAAAGTTTCCGATTTTTTATCAATATACAGTGGAAATTCATCGTTTGGATAATACAATTCTTCTAATCGTTTGGCAATGCCAATAACAGGTATTTTTCCATACAAATTAAGCTTTCGCAAACTTTCAATGGCTGAACTTAATTGGCCTTTTCCACCATCTATAATGATTAAATTTGGCAATGGTTCATTTTCTTCCAACAAGCGTTTATATCGTCTGAAAACAACCTCTTCCATGGTGGCAAAATCATTGGGACCAACTACAGTTTGTACATTGAAAATTCGGTAATCTTTTTTACTCGGTTTTGCATCTTTAAAAACCACACAAGCCGATACTGGATTGGTTCCGTTTAAGTTTGAATTATCGAAACATTCAATATGATGTGGAAGTTCTGTTAAACGCAAATCATTTTTCATTTGCGTAAGCACTCTATCTACTTTTAGTTCAGGATTTACAGCTTCGTATTTTGCTAGCTTATCTTTTTTATAATACAAGGCATTTTTGAGTGATAAGTCGAGAAGTTTCTTTCTATCACCTAATTTTGGAACAGTGATGGTAATTCGTTCATCGCTCCAATCCAACTCAAATGGAACAATGATTTCTTTGCTGGTACTGTGGTATTCATCGCGCACTTCGGCAATGGCCAAACTCAGTAATTCAGCATCCAATTCATCCATTTTTTTCTTTACTTCAAACGTTTGTGTTTGAATAATAATGCCATTCGAAACCTTTAAATAATTGATAAAAGCAAAACGTTCATCGCTTACAATACTAAAAATATCTACATCGTTTAAAATACCGCTAACAATGGTCGATTTACTTTGGTAATTTTCTAATGAATCCAATTTTCGTTTATACCTAGCAGCTTCCTCAAATTTTAAATCGTTTGCAGCTAATTGCATGTAGTTTTTTAAAACAGACTTTACTTCACCAATATTTCCTCGTAAAATGCTTTTGATATTTTTTATATTTTGGTGGTATTCTTCTTCGCTCACCAAACCCACACAAGGTGCTTTGCAATTGCCAATATCATACTCTAGGCAAGTTTTAAACTTATGCGCACTGATATTTTTTTCGCTTAAATTAAATGTACAATTACGCAACGGATATATGCTTTTTATAAAATCTAAAATGGTGTACATCATGTTGCCAGATGCATACGGACCAAAATATTCGCTGCCATCTTTTATATGCTGTCGGGTAGAAAATATTCGTGGAAATCGTTCGTTTTTGATACAAATAAA
>JBMOGB010000470.1:0-2717 GCA_049318585.1 Bacteroidia bacterium
TAACAAGTGGTACAATAAAACAATTACAATCAGTTTATTTTACTGATGCAAATACGGGATATGCTGTTGGGTATTCTGGTACAATAATTAAAACTATTAATGCAGGTAGCACATGGTCAACTTTAACAAGTGGTACAATAAAACAATTACAATCAGTTTATTTTACTGATGCAAATACTGGATATGCTGTTGGGTATTCTGGTACAATAGTTAAAACTATAAATGCAGGTAGTACATGGGATACGTTAGTGAGTGGAACTACACAACAATTAAATTCAGTTTATTTTTCTAATGCAAATACTGGATATGTATATAGTAGTTTAAATAATATATTAAGAACTACAAATGCTGGAAATAATTGGATTGCACCATCAAGTCACACTTTATATAGTTTAAATTCAGTTTATTTTACTGATGCAAATACTGGATATGTAGTTGGATATTCTGGTACAATAGTTAAAACTATAAATGCAGGTAGTACATGGAATACGTTAGTGAGTGGAACTACACAAAATTTAAATTCAGTTTATTTTACTGATGCAAATAATGGATATGCTGTTGGGGAATCATATACAATTTTAAAAACAACTAATGCTGGTAGTAGTTGGACGAATTTGTCAAGCGGTACAACATCTTCTTTACTTTCAATATATTTTACAGATATCAATACAGGATATGTTGTTGGCGCTGGGGGTACTATTTTAAAAACATCTAATGCTGGTAGTAGTTGGACGAATTTGTCAAGCGGCACAACATCTTCTTTACTTTCAATATATTTTACAGATATCAATACAGGATATGTTGTTGGCGCTGGGGGTACTATTTTAAAAACATCTAATGCAGGAAATAGTTGGACAACTTTAACGAGTGGTAACACTAATCCATTACGTTCATTATATTTTACAGATTCTAATACAGGCTATGCTGTTGGTGATATGGGTACTATTTTAAAAACTTCTAATGCAGGAAATAGTTGGACAACTTTAACAAGTGGGACAACAACTCAATTATTTTCTGTTTATTTTACAGATGTCAATACAGGATTTATTGCAGGTGGCTATGGTTGTTTGAAGAAAACTACAAATTCTGGAAATAATTGGACGACATTAAACAGCGGGATTCCAAATTTAACTTCAAACCAATTAAAATCAATTTATTTTACTGAAGCCAATACTGGATATGCTGTTGGTCAAAGTATAATAACAAAAATTAATAAAAATAAAGATGTAGGATTTAATTGGCAACCCAATATAGGTCTTAATAATATAAATATCCCTAATCCCATTGCTAATTCAACTAATTCAATAACATATAATGTAACAATTACACCATACCCAAATTCAGGTTATAATTATATTGATAGTGTTAACGTTATTCTTATTCCATTAAATACAGCCGAAATTTGTATGGTTAGTATTCGTAATAATAAGAATGTAGTAATGTGGGATAAGCAAATCAGCACTGTAATTGATTCATTTTATGTTTGGCGAGAAACAAATGTTACAGGTATATACGATAATATTGGTGCAGTAGCCTATTCAGATAGTAGCATATTTGTTGATAATACTTCTAATCCTACTATACAATCAAATAAATATAAACTTTCAATAAAAGATGTTTGTAATCTGGAATCAAACAAAAGCACTATTGCACATAAAACCATGCATCTTTCAATTAATCAGGGTACGGGTACATCGTGGAACTTAATATGGGAAGCTTATGAGGGTTTTACAGTTAATACCTATAATATTTTTAGAGGAACTACCCCCAATAACCTTAGCTTAATTGGCACAACATCGGGTAGTAGTACACAATATACAGATTTTACAGCACCTTCGGGCTATGTTTACTATCAATTACAAGTTGTTAGTCCAAATGCTTGCAATCCTTCAAAATCGTACAATATGTCTTTATCTAATATAGCAACAAACGCTTCATCCGGTTTATCAGAAAATACAACTAACAATACTATCAATGTATATCCAAATCCAGTTTCCAATGAGCTAATTATTGAAGTCAAAGGAAACAAAGAGAAACTGAACTTTGAAATATTGAATGCTATTGGTCAGATTGTTTTCAAGGGAAATCTTATTGAAAAGACTATTATAGAAACTACAAACTTAACATCGGGAGTTTACTTAATAAAACTTGAGAACGGTAAAACCTATCAGTTTAAAAAGATAGTGAAAGAATAAATACAAGAGATATACTTCATAAATAACACAGTCGGGGTGCGACTTCAAGTCGCGCCCCGACTTTTCTATGTTAAATACTATTGTGCTATTGAATATAGTTTCAACAGGCTCAGCTATACATTTAGACTGAAAATTAAGCATCAATTAGTTAACGATTCACAAAAGCAAAAAGTGATAACTTCTGCAAAAATTTTAAGCATCTATTCTTCTTTTGTATTATATTTGTAAAAAATATGTATTATGACAACCATAGTTATTAAAGAAAATTCAAAAGCAGCAAAAGCATTTTTGGAATTTGTAAAAAACCTAAGTTTTGCTACAATTGTAGAAACTGACGAAATAGCAAATGATACAACAAAAAAAGCAATTGCTGAAGCTAAAAAAGGAAAAACTATTAAATGTGAAAGTTTTGAAGATTATTTGCAAAAAGTTAAGTAATGTATAAGTTAGCATTTACACATCAATACCTGAAAGATTTAAAATTAGCCAGAAAACGAAATTTAAATGAGAATGAATTAAATG
>JBMOGB010000471.1:0-2716 GCA_049318585.1 Bacteroidia bacterium
CAAAGATACTATTAATTTTTAAAAGTATATATTATTTCGTTACAAATCCTTAGTCTTCGAAAATACTCATTTTTCGGGTATATTCGTATACAAAATATATTTATTTCAAAAAACTGAAAGAACTCTTATCGTATAATGAAAATTTGAACACTATTTTCAAATAAATATGGTAAGAAAAGCGGTAATTGTAAAATAAACAGTGTTTGTTACCAGAGGTAGGTAGGTTTTAAGCATATTCAGAATTTGAATATTTGACAGAGTTGGAACTCTGTCATCCCCAAATAGAGTTTACAGGCACAATCGTCTATTTCAGCAATATAAAAATTGTTTTTTTATACCTGTGATATCTTCGTAAATGTCACCAACTCCTTTGACAAATTGTTCAATTGCTTCAACTTTTACCAAAGAAATGGTACAACCGCCAAAACCGAAACCAGCCATGCGGGAACCAATAAATCCGTTGATCTTCCATGCTTCAGTTACCATTGGATCTACTTCTGGACTTACGATTTCAAGATTGTCTCGTAATGATACATGAGAAGCATTCATTAGGAGACGAAATAAAGTTAAATCACCTTCTTTCAACGCTTTTGCAGCTTTCTTTGTCCGGTGTACTTCGCTAATTATATCGTAAGCGCTTTTTATAGCAATTGGATTGGAAATGGTCGATACCATTGATTCGAATTAATCTTCCGTGAATTCATCTAAGGTTTGTAAAGGTCGAATTTTGTTCAGATATTCAAAAGCGAGCTTACTATCAGAAATGCGTTGTGAAGAAAGTGACGCATCAACTTTATGTGGAATATGTGTATTTGAAATGACAATTATAGCACCTTTCAATTTTAAAGTAAAATTATCAGGAATCACATTATTTAAGGCCTCTGGAATAATATTCAAATCAAGAAATGAAATTTTTATGATTGTTGATTTGAAGATTCGGAAATGAGTTTATATCATTGTAACTATTCCCAAGTTGATCTTTCATCGCAAAAGTTGTTATTAACTCCAATCCTTCCGTTGGAGTTAAAGTTACTCCAATGGGCATATTACCCCAGAAAAGCATATCATATCCATTCTTCAACTCAACACCATTATCGATTAACTGATTAAAAACAATAAGTGGATATTTTATCCACGAATTAATAGTCCTACGCATAAGTATATTTATATCTAAATTAACAGATTCTGATTCATTTAATGACCAGAATTTAATCGATTGTTCATTGTTTTTTCGTAGTAATAAGTAGATTCCAGCACTTAAAGCTGGATACATATCAACTTTTTCAAAATTAGCGATATGTTCACCAATTAGATAGATTTTCCATAACAAAAATAAACAGCAGCCGAATTTTGCTGATAGGCATAAACAAATGCAGATTTCAACTCATTTATTGTCATAATATCCTTTTTTTATATTTGAAATCACTACTGTCCGGTTATAAATCAAAGATAGTCAATTGATTATAATCACAAGTAGTTTCTGTTTTGTAAAGTTGTTTTATAAATAGTTGATTTATAGGAGTTTTCTCAAATACTGACAGACTAAAAGTCTGAAGTAAAGTGTAGAGGTTTTGCTCCAAATTTAATTTCTTTTTTGTAATGGCAACAAGTAAATATGCACATATTGCAATCCATATTTGACAGCATACAGCATTGTAACTTGTTCCGTAAAATGCTTTAATTCGAAGATGTTGTTTTATCCATTTAACCCAGATTCAGCATTAGAAAAAAATCATTATTTTTATGGTCTAAATTCTAATGCGTAGCAATAGAGAAAATGAACTTATGGAATTTGATATATCCTATACCAGCAAAGAGATTACGCCATGTGAACGAAAAGCATAGTTCTCCAGTTTGTGGAACTATTCAAGTAACTTCGATTTTCCGTTCAAATTATCTAATGTGAAACTGGGTATATTTCACCTATGTTTTGCCCAACAGATCTTTGATTGAATTGGACAAGGGCGATATAGTTATCAATCAAGTTCTTCAGCGATTATCCGGCTATACATCCTATTTGTGAGAAAAATTGTGCTAACAGGCAATTTCCAGATCAGAAATAGATGATTACACATTTGGTCTTGCCCAAAGATGGTGGGGGAATGTTACTAAAACCGAAAGAATTGAAATTGATTTGATAGCTGAATCGACTGATGGTAAAGCTTTATTGGTAGGAGAATGTAAATGGACTGAAAGTGAGAATGCTGCACACCTACTTTTTGAACTTGAAACAAAAGCAAAAAAACTCCCATTTGCACAAGGTAAGAAAATTATACCCTGCTTGTTTTTGAAGAATTCACCAATCGAAAATCCGACACCAAACGTTTATTTACCTAACGATATAATCGTGATGCTGAAATAGAAGATAACGAAAATTGAATACAATATCTGTAATTTAACTGCGCTATAAATATTATTGGCACAATTTAATTAAGGTATCTGATTTAAGGATGAAATTGAAATTTTATGCCGGTTTTACGGAACAATCTGTTAATATATTTAGATATAAACAAGTAAATCTATTCAGAAACTGAGAATCTTTGCGAGTAAAAAAACGAGTGTCAAACTTTTTTTGTTAATTTATTGCTTCTTTTTTCTTTTATACCTGTTTTAAAACAGATAATATGCTGATATTCAAATATAAATTATAATCTATGTGGACCAGTTGGGCCCACAATGAAAATCAGACACTTACACATTGATTTGTGTAGGTGTT
>JBMOGB010000472.1:0-2713 GCA_049318585.1 Bacteroidia bacterium
GTAGAATAATAATTATTAAAATCAGCATAGGTTACTACTGTATTTTCATAAAAACTAGGATAATAATTACAAACAACATTGTTATTGATTACTTCAATATTAGTACTTGTCCCTGCAGGATTTATACCTCTTGTATCTGTTAAATTGGTTCCAATAACATTGATTGAATTATTAAGCACTCTGCAATAAGTTGTTGCAGGATAAAGTCGAATTCCATAAGTATTTGTTGATGCTGTGGCACCAGATAATGAAATAAAATTATTTTTTAACAAAGATCTAGTTGATGCAGATGATGTACAATTACCCATATCAATACCTCTTAAATTGGTGTAATTTGATAAATAAATTGTGTTTCTGCTTACAACGATAGTGTCATAATTATAACTTAAGGATACACCATGCTTTTCGATTAAGGCTATACTTGAAGTCATTACGTTTGAATCAATCACCGGAGAATTGGCATATTCTGAGCGGACACCCCATTGTGCATATCCTTCGATAATATTCTTAGAAATTACAATTCTGTCAATTCGGGCAGTAGTGCTGCTACCTCTGATTAAAATTCCTGAACCACCACCAACTGTGTGATTTCCTGTAATAACATTATCAGAACTGGTATAATCATCAATACGGATTAATGATACTTCAAACCCGGATGCAACAGCAGTTGAAACAAGATAATTTCCAACAATGGTATTGAATTTTGATGTATTATTGACTAATATAGCGTTGGCATATGTTGTACTTAAAGGCGTAAACTTAAGATTCTTGAGCGTAATATATTTTGCACCACTCAATTTGATGATCCAGTTATCAACTGTTCCGCTGCCTGTAGCAGCCAGTACTACAGATGTACTGTCGTTATTAAGTGATTTAATTGTAACTGTATTTATAGCAGAAGCTCCAAGTATAGAAGGTATTGTGTATCTACCCGTATAAGTACCTGGTTTGATATTAAATACTACCGGACCACAAATGCCATTTGTTGAAATGAAATTAACAGCAGTTGTTAAATCTAAAAAGTCAGCTGCAACATCTCCTACAGTATAGGCGCCAGCGGCAAGCCCAGTGTAAAGATTGGCTAAATTTAAGGTATCATTGGCATTGTTTCCATCAGTTGTCCCATTGGGAGCCGATGTCCAGAATTTAAGATTGTAAGCTGTCATTGACAAGAAAGTATAATTCCCAAGATTAATGTTTGAATCAGTAAATAAAGCCAATGGTCCTACATAATAAGTAGGTGTTTGCACGATTCCGTTTACACTCCAATTGATAGTAGTTGTATTCAAAGCATTGTTCCCAAAATTTTTAAATTTTACGATCACTGCAGAAGTTCCGGGGCAAATGTTAGCTGAAGCCATTGAAGCAATTCCGGCATCATTGGAATACATCATTAGTTCATCACAACCAGGGTCAGGTGCGACGGTACTTCTTATTTGTCCATCAATATCTGTCAAAACTTCTGCTATTGGAGTTGCCAAACCTTTGAGTGCATAATTGTTAATATGAGGATCAGTTGCTCCTGTAAACTGAGGATTGATAGAAACAGAATGCGCTTCCTGTGCAGTTGCAGTTTTTAGTGCTGCTAGATTTGCACAGCTTGTACCATTAAATGTAGCCAATGTTGCTCCTGTAGTATAATAATCGTTGTAATCGAAAAAATAGTTTGTAAAGTTGGTAGTGCAACCAGGTGTTCCAGTAGCAGTTGCTGAAGTATTTAATAGTTTACTACTGCTATAAATTATATTGTTTTTAAAAGTTACATTATCATTACAACCATAATAATTATTAAAACTAACTACCACACTGGTAGGATTGCTGACAAAAGTATTGTGGTAGAATTTCACATTCGTATAACCGCCGCCACCATCAAATACATAAGATGAGGCCGCATTTCCACATAAATAATTATTATAAACCAAAGCTTCCTGGCCAGCAGCAGCTCCACTGTTTATCCAACCTTCCCAAACACGAACACCGCCTAAATTAATCAATGTATTGTTATAGAATCTCCACAGACCGGTAAGATTGGTTGTGAAAATACCGCCATTTGAAGTTTTACTGGCATCGCTGAAAATCTGATTGTTTCCAAAGTCTAAAGCTAGTATCCTATTCAAATTCATTGGTCTGAACGACTGATTAAACATATAATTGTACTTCATCACAACATTGGTAGAAGCAGTTGTTGATAAAAAGTTGATAGCCATTCTGCCATAATTCATTCTGTTTGAAATCAGGTTAAAACCAGTAATCTGAGCCAATGTACTGCAACGGATAAGTGTCTGATTATCATCTGTACTTGTGGTTTGTGTTCCTTCAAGTAAACAGTTTTGAATACTGATATTGGATAAAGTTCCTGCAAGCGTTATAATATTTGCATTGGTAGCATTTAAGGCTTTTATTGTTAAACCTTTAAAAATATAATTACTTACGTTATTAAAATTCAATACAAAATTGTCAGCTGTTCCTGCAGCATTATACTGAAGGATTACACTTGTGCTGTCGTTATTAGCAGATTTAAAAGTAATGGTATTTGAAGCTGATGCACCAGTTGCATTGGGTAAAACATAACTTCCTGTGTAGCTACCTGGATTTATATTAAACACTACTGGGCCTGATATCCCGCATTGTAAAGAAACAATGGCTGCATCAACACTGGGATAAGTTGCTCCTACACCTCCAATGGTATAAGTTCCTGATAATGTTCCTGTAC
>JBMOGB010000473.1:0-2713 GCA_049318585.1 Bacteroidia bacterium
AACCGCGTTTTCATCGCATGTGCTGCGCACACGACGAAATCTTAGTTGTTAGCAGCAGACAATTCTTCCAACTTTTAAAATTAATTTCCAAGTTATTTCTTTTTCTGTTTCAATATTGTCCCAATGCTCTTGCAATTTTTGCGACAAGTGTTCCATAGGGATTTCATTATACTTGTCAATATATTTTTGAGTTGCAGACCAACTTCTTAAATGTCCTAATGTTTCCGAAAGTGTTACTTGCTTTTTAATAAAAAAATCTGGTGTTTTTATTTCATCAAAAGGAAATGGTATTGTTGAATATTCTTTTTCTATCAGTTTGTTTTCGGGAAGCCAAAATTCGCCAACAATATTGTCGTGAAAGTCTTTGATGATGTTGTCTAATTCCTTGTCTATTGTCGGAATACCATAAGCCCAAACTGCAATTATTCCATTCGTCTTTAAAACTCTCATTACTTGTGTGTAAAATTTGTCAAAGTCAAACCAATGAACTGCTTGGGCGACTGTGATTAAGTCAACTGAATTGTCTTCTATTACACTTGGGTTTTCGGCATTTTCAACCTTATAAACTATTTTGTCATGAGGAATAGCGTTTTTTATTTGCTCTTGGCTTGGGTCAGTTGCATAAACTTTTTCATAGTAATCCGCTAATTTTACGGCTGATTGTCCGTTTCCCGTTCCGCAGTCCCAAGCTAATTTGTGTTCCAACGTTAAGCCTTTTAAAAACTCAAATATTTCTTTTGGGTATGTCGGTCTAAATTTGACATAAACTTCTGCCTGTTTTGAAAAATTATCTTTGAATGTGCTCATTTGAGTTGTCGGTTTTTGTTTGCTGCTAACAGCACACCTTGGCGATGTGGCGGTTTTTTGCCTGCCTACCGGCAGGTAGGCACAAAAATTCATATGAGTTCGAATGCTAAACCTTGCACAAATTCTTCAACGAAGAACGTCAGCCGCCATATTGCCAAACCGATGTTGGCGGTTCGTGCTTTGTTAAACAGACTCCGCTTTTTTGATTTTAGGCTCCTTCTTCTTTGCTTTATACACTGCAATGAATTTACTAATGTCCTGCCTGTCTTTATCAGTCAAAGGTTTGCTCTGAATAGTGAAGTCTATACCTTTGGGTTCTTTTATATGTCCCATGTTTTAAGTCTTAAAATATTTTTCTACTAAAATTTTCGCTGAATCTGTCGTAATAATCATTCTATGTCCGCCAATATGAAATGCCCCTAAAGTTTCTTCATAGTGTGAAATCAATTGGGTTTTAGATGTAAACGCTACAAAGCCTTCAAAACCGTACTGAAACGATAGTTTGCATGCATACGCTACTAAGTTTCCTGCTACCCCTTCATAAAGTTTGTCTTTGCCTATGTTAAAAGGCGCACTTTCTAGAAGATTCATAAAAATGTGATCAGTCTTCTTTCGGATACTTAGAAGTCCTTGAATAATGTCAGAATTCCCTGTAATTGTCAGTTTATAGACTTCGTTAATATCGTTGTCGAGCTCTGATTTCCAATTAAAACTCCTGCCGTTCTTCTTAGTTGACTATTTACTGTCTTTAATGGTGAATCTCGCTAATTCTGTTGCAAAAACATCTCCCGAAATCGTATTTTCGATAGAGTTTGTCAACTTATCCACGATAAATTCCATTTCAAATCTTTTGCTCTTTTTCACGTTGTAAATTTACATTCTTTTTGTCAGCTACGCAACAACCTATCTAATTCTATAGGTAGCTTAACCGCCAACGGTTTGCGGCTTTGCGAAGAAGCGGATTTCGGAGCACAAAACTGTCAACATACCACAAAAGTTGATGCGAGGCAGAATGTTCAATTAACCACTGAACCCGCTTTTTTGCAAAACCGCTGTTAGCACTTCGCCCTTCTTTTCTGTCGTGTTTGTTCGTTGTCATTACGTGTCTGCCATTGGTGCGTTGGCTTGGTGGCTCTTTTGCATTTTTTCGCTTGGCTTTGTGCGGTTGGAAAAAATGCAAATGTGCCACCAAAAGCGTAGGCATTTTATCTATTTTTCATTTCTACTCGGTTATTGATTGTTTCAGTTAAAATAGAATACAACTGAGGAAGAGTATCTGTCTTAAAGCCATAAGATTTTAATATTTCTTCATCGAAAGCTATCCTATCTTTTTGTTTGTATTCATTTTCGTAATCCTGAATTTGTCGTTTATTAAGTGTTTCAAATTTCCCGAGTATGTTTTCCTTTTGTTTGTCAGTTAGCAAACTTGGGTCAAAAATTTTCATTTTTGTTTTGAAAAAGTCAGCGTTCAAATCCAATGCTCCCAAGTTTCTTGAAACACCATTTAATTCAACAATCAAAAGCGAAACTATTGAGTTGAGAAAAGCCGAGACAATTTCAATGTCTTTTTTCTTTACACGAATTGCAACCAATCTTTGATTGAGATACAATGGCGAATTGCTGAATGAAAAAAATAATCGTTGGCTTGGGTTTATGGAAATGAAAATGTTTGCAGATTGTTCAGGTGCAAGCGAATACCAAAACGGTTTTCTTGTTTTCAAAACTTCAGGTAATGCAATTCCTGTTTTGTTTGTAGTTGTTTCAAACTTTTTTATGTGCTTGTAAGCATTTGGTAACTTCGATTTCAACGTCTTTTCGTCTTCGTTGCAAACAAAAAGATTGTATTCCGATTTGTTGCTGTAAGCAATCGTTTTCAGTTCCTGACTTGTTTTTAGAATTGGCAACA
>JBMOGB010000474.1:0-2704 GCA_049318585.1 Bacteroidia bacterium
GGATATCCAAATAATTATTCCCCAAAGTTTAAACAAATTGTAAAAAATGAATCATTTGATTTGATGATTTGTGGACATTCACATATACTAAAAGTAATGCGTGATCCATTATTGAATATGATGCATGTAAACCCTGGAGCATCTGGTAATCATGGTTTCCATCAAGTTTCTACTGCCATACGTTTTAAAATTAAAGAAGGAAAAATGTTTGATTTGGAGGTATGGGAACAAAAAAGAAATTAACGATATAAAGCAACCAATTTTATTTTACTATTGACATACTTATAAATTTTATTATTTTGCTAACCAAATTACACGTTTTAAATATGAAAAAACTGATATACACTTTTACTATGCTTGCCTTTGGATTGCATAGTTTTGCTCAACAAAAAAGTTCATTTTGTGGAACAGATGAACATAATAAACATCTTCAATCGATTAATCCGCAACTAAAAATTGAAGAAGAAAATTTCAATAAAAACTGGAAAAGTTACTTACAATCAGTAAATTTAACTGACTTAAAAAAAACCAATAAATTAGGTAAAGCAACAACTCCAAAGTATATAATTCCTGTGGTTGTTCATGTAATTCATTCAGGTAATACAAGTGCAAATAATATTTCGGATGCACAAATAAATAGTGAAATAGATTTTTTAAATAAAAGTTTTAGAAATTTAAACTCAGATACTGGTAACAGAAGAGAAATTTTTAAAGACATAGCTGCTGATTGTGAAATAGAATTCAGGTTAGCTAAAAAAGATCCAAAAGGAAATTGCACCAAAGGTATTGTAAGAGTTTATTCTCCAAATACAGATTTAGGGGATGACATCTTAAAAAGACTAAGTGTTTGGAATTCTAAAAGTTATTTAAACATTTGGATTGTTGAAAGAATTTTAAGAGAAGCGAGTAATGGAATAGTAATTGGATATGCACAATTTCCATTTGGTTCTACATCAGCTTCTACCGATGGTGTAATGTTAAACTATAACGTTTTTGGACAATTAACACCCTCACAAAATGTATTTAATACCACAACAACTCATGAAGTTGGACATTGGTTAGGATTGTATCATCCTTTTCAAGGCGATAGTTGTAATAATACAGATAATGATGGACTATTTGATACGCCTCCAACATATAGTCCTGGCGGAGCAAGAAGTGGACCTTTTAGTGCAACACTTAATACTTGTAGTACCGACAATCCAGATCTATTAGATCAGCAAGAAAATTATATGGATTATTTTGATTGTAAAGAAAGATGTCAAAATATGTTTACCTACCAACAAAAAGCTAGAATGCATTATTGTATTGAAACTTATAGAGGAGAAATATTTAGCCAAGAAAATAGAGTAAAAACAGGTATTGATAATGTAACAACAACTTGCAATGCAATTCCTTCTTTTTATTCAACTAATAAAAATATATGTACTGGAGGTTCAATTACCTTTAATCAAAACATATATAATGGTACTGCTTCAGCATATAACTGGACATTTAATGGGGGTACTCCTGCTTCATCTACTCTTTCAATACCTGGAAGTGTTATATATAATACACCTGGTAATTATGATGTTAAACTTTCAATTACTACAAATGGAAATACAGTTGATTCGGTATATAAAAATTATGTAACTGTTATTGACAATAATGCTGCTCTACAAGCAAATTTAAATTATGCTGATTGGCAATATGAAAACGATTGGTATCAAAAAGGATGGAGATTTGAATCGGAAAATGGTAGAGCTAAATGGAATAGAATAGTTGGAGTTTCATATAATGGAATAGCAAGTATGAAGTTAGAAGATGATCCATTTAATTCATTACCTTCAAGTGGAATTGAACAGAGTTTAATATCCCCATCGTTTAATTTATCAGGTGCTAATTTACCAACTTTCAGATTTGCTTATGCAGCTGCATTAGTTACTGGCCCACCACCAAATAATACAAAATCAACTGATGATTTGAGAGTTTATCAATCAACAAATTGTGGAACTACTTGGACTCAAATGAGTGGAACAGGTGCTGTATTTTCTGG
This sequence comes from Bacteroidia bacterium, assembly GCA_049318585.1. Taxonomy (GTDB): domain Bacteria; phylum Bacteroidota; class Bacteroidia; order UKL13-3; family UKL13-3; genus JAAFJM01. The sequence continues at coordinate 2,036 of JBMOGB010000474.1, forward strand.
CACGGCAATTACTACTACAGGCCCTACTTTATTAAATTGGGCTACAGGATTTGTTCCAAGTGATGTTTCTAAATGGCGTGAAGTAAGTTTAGTTGCACCTGCCGTTCCAAATATTCGTTTTAAGATTACTTTATTACGCAAAGGAGGATCAAATTTTTACTTAGATGCTGTTAGAGTAAGTTCTAAAGGTGGTGTTGGTATAAATGATGAATTAGCAAATACAATTAATTTCAATATTGCTCCAAATCCGTTTAACACATCTACAGAATTGTCCTTCAATTTAAGCAATACAAGCGAAATGAATATTTCGGTAATAGACATTTTAGGTAGAAATATAGGAACACTTGTAAACGGAAAAACTGATTCAGGTAATCATACAGTAATTTTAGATAAAAATACTTTAGGCTTAAATAATGGAATTTATTTTGTAAAAGTAGAAATTGGAAACCAAAGTTTTGTTAAAAAAATTATGGTAAACTAAGCCAATAAATTTCAAATTTTTGCTTGTTTTAATTATGAGCAATAAATATTTTCAAATAAAAAACCCTGACTATTAAAGGTTGGGGTTTTTTATTGCATAAATTTTAAAAATAAATTTGTGAGAAATGGTGAAGAGCCTTACTTTCGCAGATGGAGAGTTGGCAGAGTGGTCGATTGCGGCAGTCTTGA
>JBMOGB010000475.1:0-2697 GCA_049318585.1 Bacteroidia bacterium
GCTTATGTTGCTTTTCACACTGCTTATTTAAAAACACATTATCCTGCTGAATTTATGGCAGCAACTTTAGATAATGCGTCTGGAGATATTGACCAAATTTCATTCTTTATGGAAGAATGTAGAAGAATGGGTTTAAATATTTTTGGACCGGATGTAAATAAATCGGAAGTGAAGTTTTCGGTAAATAAAGAAGGTGAATTGAGGTTTGGATTAGCTGCCATTAAAGGTGTTGGCGAAGCAGCAGTGGAAGAAATAATTGCTGAAAGAAAAAAGACGGGTACTTACAAAAGTATTTTTGATTTAACCAAAAGAGTAAGCTTGAGAGCAGTAACAAAAAAGACGCTGGAGGGGTTAGTTTACGGAGGTGCCTTTGATTGTTTTGAAGGAACACATAGAGCACAATATTTTTCAGCAAATGAAGATTCAAGTATTATAGAAAAAGCCATCAAGTTTAGCAATGCTTTGCAAGCAAATGAAAATGCAAATCAGCAAAGTTTATTTGGAGGTGGAGTTTCTGTAAGTTTACCTGAGCCAATTATTCCTGCTGCTGAAACATGGAGTTTAATGGAGCAATTAAAGAAAGAAAAAGAGGTAATTGGTATTTATCTTTCTGGTCACCCATTAGATCCATTTAAAGTTGAAATAGACAAATTGGCTTCACATCCTTTAGTTGAATTGAAAGAATTGAAACCTTTAAAAGGTGTTGAATTGAAAGTGGTTGGTGTGGTTGCTTCAGCAAATCATAGAATAAGTAAAGCAGGAAAACCTTTCGGTAGTTTTATAATTGAGGATTATAGTGGTTTTATAGAAATACCATTGTTTGGCGAAAATTATTTGAATTATAAAAAATATTTAGAAGCCGGATATTACTTATTTATAAAAGGCAGAGTTGAAAATAGATGGGGCAAAGAAGATGATTTTGAATTTAAAATATCATCTATTGAAATGCTTACTGATGTGAGAGAAAAGTATATAAAAACTATAAGCATTGAAGTTGATTTAGAACGATTAGATGATAAATTTATTACGTTAATTTATGATAAAATAAAAGGAAATGATGGTTCGGCCTCACTTAATTTTATAGTTACAAATAGAAAAGAACAGATGGCAATTAGCATGCGATCGAGTAAATTTAAAGTTACTTTATCGAATGAATTGCTTCAAAGTTTTGATGAATTAGGTTTGACATACAAGTTGAATTAAATTATAAATGCTTAAACACTAAATCGAAAAATTAAAGACTGACATTTTGCTTGTATTTTAAAATTTGGTTTTTAAATTGCGTAGCAATAAATATAATTACAAAAAATAAAAAAAATAAATTATGGCATTAGAAATAACAGACGCTAATTTTCAGGAATTAGTTTTAGACTCAAAAGTTCCAGTTTTAGTTGATTTTTGGGCAGAATGGTGTGGTCCGTGCCGCATGGTAGGTCCAGTAGTAGAAGAATTAGCTAAGGAATATGACGGCAAAGCTGCTGTAGGAAAAGTTAACGTAGATAATAACCCTAAAATTGCTACTGATTATGGTATCATGAGTATTCCAGCTTTATTGTTTTTTAAAGATGGAAAATTAGTTGACAAGCAAGTTGGAGCAGTTCCAAAACACATTTTGGCTGGCAAATTGGATGCACAATTGGCATAAAAACTAACAATATTTTTTTTGAAAATCCCTTTAAATATTTGAAGGGATTTTTATTTTTACAAACCTTGGAAAATATCATAACAGAATATAATTTATTAGAAACAGGCAACCTTGAATTGCTTGCAAAACAAGTTGTGGAAGGATTTATAACTGGTTTGCATAAAAGTCCATTCCATGGTTTTAGTGTGGAATTTGCTGAACACCGACAATATAATGCTGGTGAAAGTATCAAACATATTGATTGGAAACTTTTTGGTAGAACTGAAAAACTTTATACAAAAAGGTATGAAGAAGAAACCAATTTGAGATGTTATATGGTCATTGATAATTCAGCTTCTATGTATTTTCCTACAGATGGAATGAGCAAAATAAATTTTGCTACTTATTCGGCTGCTTGTATCACCTACATGTTAAAGAAACAGCGAGATGCTGTTGGTCTCAGTATTCTGAATAATGAAGTAGTTTTTCAATCACCCGCAAAATCAAGTTCGGTTCATGTAAAAATGATTTTTAATGAATTGAATAAATTAAATGCAGTAAAAAACACCAATGCTGGAAGTAATTTAGCCGTTGGACTTCATCATATTTCTGAAAGCATTCAGAAAAGATCGATGGTAATTATTTTTACCGATATGTTTAGTTCCGAAAACTTAGAAACCTTGTTTGAATCTTTACAGCATTTAAAGTATTGCAAACATGAAGTTGTATTGTTTCATGTTCAAGATAAAAAGTATGAATTAGATTTTGATTTCACTAAACGTCCATATTTGTTTATTGACAGTGAAACTGGTGAAAAATTAAAGGTTTTTCCTAATTTAGTGGGCAATGATTACAAGAAAATGTTTGAAAATTTTAAAGAAGAAATCAAACTAAAATGTGCCCAATTAAAAGTTGATTTTGTAGATGCAGCAGTTGAAAATAACTTCAATCAAATTCTACTAATCTTTTTGCAAAAAAGAGAAAAAATGAAATAATACGACAAAAATTATTTTATCCGAAAAAAATGTCGTAATGTTGTGGGTGGGAAAAACGTATAAATCAACTCGAACAGT
>JBMOGB010000476.1:0-2693 GCA_049318585.1 Bacteroidia bacterium
CTTTTATTTCACCAACAGTGAATTTGTTGAAGTTGGTCAAAGGTTCTTGCAAATAATGGTGCAAAGGTTTTATCAATTAAATATCAACAGATAATTTAAGATGCCCTCCAAGTCCTTCACGAATAATACGCATCAAAGTTGAAAGCCTAATATCGCTGGCATTATTTTCAATACGAGAAATGTATGTTTTAGTTGTTCCACATTTTATAGCAAGTTGTTCTTGTGTTAGTCCTTGTTCTTTCCTCATTTCTTGCAGCATAGCTCCTAATTTAAAAGCTTCAAATTCTTCTTCATAATTTTCTCTCAATACAGTTCCTCTTTTTCCATATTGGTCATCTAAATGACTAGTAAATGAGGTGAGATTCTTATTTTTGCTCATGGTATTATTTGTTACTTTTTGTTGTTTTTATAGTTGCTGATTCATCAAAATATTGTTTTTTAAGTTTTTCAGCCAATTCAATTTCGCTTTTAGGTGTTTTCTGAGTTTTCTTCTGAAAACCGTTTAATAGTATTACCAATTGTCCTTTATCAAAACAACCAAAAACTCTATAAATATCTGAACCAACTTCAACTCTGATTTCATATAAACCAGACGACCCAGTTATGTGTTTGAAGTATTTTTCAGGTACTCTATCTAAAGTGGCAATAAGTTGAAGTGTCCAGTTGAATTTTTTCTGAACTTCAGGTTTTAGTTTTGAAAAAAGTCTAGATAAAATTGTTTGTAATAAAATATATTCCGAATAAAATTATTTTCCACTATGCAAAGTTAGCTAGATAGGTAACAAATGACAAGTATTTTTTTACCCAATCTCCAATCCGTCAAACAAGCCATCAATGGCTTTTATTTCACCAACAGTGAATTTGTTGAAGTTGGTCAAAGGTTCTTGCAAATAGTGATGCAAAGGCTTTAAAGTTTCTTGGTTAAACAAACCTGTAGCTTCTACAAATGCTTGCGCAACATTGTATTGAGGCAGCATTTTTCCGTCATCTATTTTTATGCAAACTCCTAATTTTTGTTCAGGTAAACTCATACAAAATATGCCTTCAGCACCCGTTTTTCCTATTATTTGTGGCGCAGTAATTTGCATCATATCGGTGCAATAACGCTTAGAACCTGCCACCATAAAAGGATATTTTGAAACAGCTTCCACCACTATTTTACAAGCATTGGCCAATTTTTCTTCATAATGATTGCTCACTAAATTTTTAAAACCAATGGCTTGATTTAAAACCGGAATGGAATAAATTGGAGCAGAGCAACCATCTAATGCAGTTCTCATTTTAGCACGCGGGTATTCATAAATTTTCTCTACATAATCTAAAATCAATTGCTGAATTGGATGATTTGGATTGATATAATCTTGAATAGGCGCATTGATTAATTGGCATAAAGCCAACATTCCTGCATGTTTTCCACTGCAATTATTGTGAATATGTTCTGGCTTTTTGTTTTCTCGAATTAAATGATCGGCATCGCGTTTTGAAGTTGGATATTGCGGACCGCAAAACAAATCATTTTTATTCAAACCAATTTTTGAAAGGATACTTTCTACTACCGTTAAATGCTCGTGTTCTGCATTGTGTGAGCCACACATAATGGCAATTTCTTGTAAAGTAAATCCAAATTTTTCAATTCCACCCAATACTATCAGTGGTAAAACTTGAATAAATTTCATGGCCGAACGAGGATAACAAATCTGTTCCACATTGCCTTTACTGAATATAATTTCATTGTTTTCATTTACCACACAAATGGCGCCTCGGTGAAAACTTTCTAACACATTGGCACGGTATACTTCAACTAATATAGGATTTTGCATTTTTTTAAATTTAAAGGCGCAAGCAAATAAAAAATATACATAAACAAAAGGTATGTTTGTACACTTTTTAAAATAAATATGTTTACAGGAATTATAGAAACCATGGCTACTTTAGTGGAGAAAAGAGTAGTAAATACCAATATTGATTTTTATTTCCATAGCCCAATCACCAATGAATTAAAGGTGGATCAGAGTGTGGCGCATAATGGAGTTTGCTTAACAATTGTTGAAATAACACATTCAGTTTACAGAGTTACTGCTGTAAATGAAACTTTGGAAAAGACTAACTTGAAGCATTTGAAAATGGGTGAAAAGGTAAATATTGAAAGATGTATGCCAGCTCATGGCAGGTTTGACGGACATATAGTTCAAGGTCATGTTGATGATGTGGCTGTTTGTGCTAAAATTGAAAACATGAATGGCAGTTGGAATTTTTACTTTAAAATAAATCCTAAGCACCAAAATTTATTAGTAACAAAAGGTTCAGTTTGCATCAATGGTGTGAGCTTAACTGTGGTAAATGCCATGGAAGATTGGTTCAGTGTAACCATTATTCCTTACACTTTTGAGCATACTGTTTTCCATCAATTTAAAGAAGGTGATGAGGTAAATATTGAGTTTGATATTATTGGAAAATACATCATCAAAATGAATACAAAACCTAAAGGGTTGGTAGAATAATTTTTTATTCTACCAATATTTTTTCTGCAACTTGTCCGCTTAAAGTGGTAATTATTTCATTCACTTTTATTGTTAATAATCCATCAAAAACTTCTCTGTCCATGATTTCAATACTAGAATAAAGCGACATACCAACACGGCTTAAATAACTTAAAAAATCGGAAGAAGAATCGCTTACAGCAACAAACTTCA
>JBMOGB010000477.1:0-2682 GCA_049318585.1 Bacteroidia bacterium
TTTCTAAGACAAGGTAAGGCAATAAATAATTTTGAGCATACCCTGCCAAAACCCCAAAGTGACCTCGCAAGAGAAACACTCAAAGATCCTTACAAATTCGATTTCTTAACACTGGAAAGTGATGTGCAAGAGTTGGAATTAGAAAAACACCTAACCGATAATATTACTAATTTTTTATTGGAATTAGGCAAGGGTTTTGCTTTTATTGGACGACAATATCCGCTTCAAATTGGAAATAAAGAAAGGCGGATAGATCTGTTATTTTATCACACTCGCATGCACTGCTATGTGGTAATTGATCTGAAAATGGGCGAATTTGAACCCGAATTTGCTGGTAAAATGAACTACTATCTTTCAGCAGTTGATGATTTATTGAAAACAGAAATGGACCAACCAAGTATTGGTATTATTCTTTGTAAATCAAAAGATTCTTTAGATGTAGAATATGCATTTAGAGATATTATGAAACCATTAGGCATAAGTGAATTTACCTTCAATGAACTGCCTGAAGAGTTACAAAGTAATATGCCTACAGTGGCTGAATTAGAAAACGAATTACAAAAATTTCAATAGATGAAACTGCAAATATTTAATCAGATAGCATTTCTTCCTGCAATAAAAGCACTTTTTAATGAGTTAAAAGTGCCAATCAATTTTGTTGCAGATGAACCAACTTCTGCAAAAGAAATTTTAAAGGATACTTTCAAAGAAAATGAAACCTTCCATTTGATAAACGATGTCTATTTCGTAGGCATGGTTGATGATGCTGCTTTTGAGGGAAATAGTTCTTTGGCTGTTTCAAATATTAAGTCCGATTATGATGGTATCTTGATTTTTGGAGTAACGCTGAAGGATAGACCTAACAGTCTTTTACCAACGCGCGCTCAATTGGCCGAAATAGCAAGAGCTTTTAATCGTGAGTTTTATTATACCCCAGTTGTTATTGTTTTTAAGTATAGTAAACATATTGCTTTTGCCAATACAGAACGATTAAAATACAAACAAGAATGGCGTGAAGGTGAAAAGGCAGGAAAAGTAAGCTTGCTTCGTGATATCAATATTGAAACACCCCATTCAGGTCATGAACGCATTTTATTGGAATTAAAAATCCCAGTGTCTGGCAAAAATCAAGTAGATTCTTATGCAAAACTTTATGCCTATTGGCAAGAAGTTTTTAGCGTTAGCGTTCTTAATAAAAAATTCTACCAAGAACTTTCAACCTGGTATTTCTGGGCTACTAAACACGTCACATTTCCCGGCGAACCAACCATTGCAGATGCCCATCGTAAAAATGCAAGAATTGAAGATTTATTGCAAGAACATAAAGCAACCAATGTAATACGAATGCTAACCCGATTGCTTTTTGTTTGGTTTATCAAAGAGAAAAAACTAATTCCAGAAGAATTATTTGAATTAAAAACCCTTCAAGAAGATATTTTGAATGAAATTTCACCCTATCATGATGAAATAAGCATGTTTAAAGGTGTAAATAAGGACAGTGTTTACTATAAAGCCATTTTACAAAATTTATTTTTTGCTACATTAAATTGCCCCATAAAAGGTGATAATTTAGATACCAGAAAGAGAGGTTTTAGAGGGGAAGGCTATGGCACACACAGAGGCATTGATTACTTATTACGGTATAAACAATATTTTAAAAACCCCGAAAAATTTCTTGAAAAACTGAACGAAACAGTTCCGTTTTTAAACGGAGGCTTGTTTGAATGCCTGGACGAAAAATTCAATAATACCTATATCGACGGCTTCTCTGACCAAATGACAAAAGGCGAAAAACTCATTGTACCCGACTATTTGTTTTTTGGTGTTTCGGAAGAAGCAGATATTAGTGATGTGGTGGGTATTGACGATAAAAAGTACAAAAATGCAGCGGTTAAGGGTTTAATCAATATATTAAAATCATACAAATTTACCATTGTAGAAAATACACCCATTGAGGAAGATGTAGCACTTGACCCTGAATTACTAGGAAAAGTGTTTGAAAACCTTTTAGCTAGTTACAATCCCGAAACAAAAACTACAGCAAGAAAACAAACTGGTTCGTTTTACACGCCACGTGAAATAGTGAATTACATGGTAGATGAGAGTTTGATTGCTTATTTGAAAAATACAATTACGAATTGGGGATTGAATGAAGAAGCTTTAGATACCGAATTACATGTCCTTACTTCTTTTGATACGAAAGTGCCCTTTAACGAAAATAATGCTTTACAAAAAGAAATAATTCAAGCTTTAAGTACTTGTACTATTCTTGATCCTGCCTGTGGTTCGGGAGCATTTCCAATGGGTATTTTACAAAAAATGGTACATATCCTTCAAAAACTTGACCCTAACAATAAAGTTTGGAAAGAAGTGCAATTGGCAAAAGCAGAACAAGAATCTAAAACTGCTTTTGAAATTGAAGACAAACAAGCAAGGCAAGATCAGTTACTTGAAATTAATGAAGCATTTGACCAAAGCATTAATGACCCAGATTATGCCCGTAAATTATTTCTCATTGAAAACTGTATTTATGGGGTAGATATACAACCCATTGCTATTCAAATATCTAAATTGCGTTTCTTCATTTCATTGGTCGTAGAGCAAAAAGTAAATCCTGATAAAAATAATTTTGGTATCCGGCCTTTGCCTAATCTTGAAACTAAATTTGTTGCAGCCAATACA
>JBMOGB010000478.1:0-2680 GCA_049318585.1 Bacteroidia bacterium
TTGGTTATATTTTGTATAGAAATAATTGGCAAAATAGGTTTGACTTTGTTTTATTTATTGTTGCTTTGCAATATAAAATAGTTTTAAATTTTCATGCTAAAAAAAATAAAAATAATTAAACTTCACCAATATTCTGGACATAAAGATTGTATTTATTCTCTTGCTAAATCAATCAATCCAAACTGCTTTTACTCTGGAGCTGGCGATGGTTTTGTGGTAGAATGGGATTTTGAGAATAAAACCGATGGTAAATTAATTTGCCAGGTGAATAGGCCCGTTTATAGTTTATTGTTATTGCCCGAAAAAAATCAATTGCTAATAGGTTCAGCTCAAGGAAACTTGCATGTTATTGACCTCAATATAAACAAAGAAATCAAAAATATTGAAGCACATACTTTAGGAATTTATGATATAAAAAGACATAATGATACTTTCATAACTTCAGGTGGTGATGGTATCATCAATGTGTTTAATGTATCAGATTTTTCATTGATAAAAACCATTAAAGCCAGTACAAAAAGTGCTAGAGCAATTGCCATCAATAAATCGTTAAACCATATTGCCATTGGTTTTTCTGACCATTCAATAAGAATTTATGAAGCTACTACTTTTCAACTAATTCAAACTTTAAACCACCATATCAATTCAGTTTTTACATTGGCCTATTGCCACAATAACAAACATTTATTAAGTGGTGGTCGCGATGTATTTTTAAAGTTTTTTGATGCTGAAAACAATTATGAAATCATCAAAGATGTGCCTGCTCATAATTTGCATATTAACTCCATTCAGTTTAGTCCAAACGGACAATTATTTGCCACAGTTAGCATGGATAAAACACTTAAAATTTGGGATGCAAATAGTTTTGAATTACTAAAAGTAATAGACAAAGCACGAAATGAAGCGCATGTTACTTCCATCAATAAAGTACTTTGGATTACTGACAATGAACTACTCACAGGTAGTGATGACAAACAAATCATGCATTGGCAGGTTGAGATTGAATAACCACAAAACAAGTTAGCCTCAGATTCACAGATTTAAAAAACTGAATAATTTATTTAAAAAAATCAGTGAATCTGTGGCAAAAAAAGTATTGCAGCCACTAACTAATAAACATCATTAGGTAGCTAAATTTTTAAGTTTAATTTTGCTAGCTATAATTTTTACCAAAATAATTTTATGAAATACGATATTACCATTATAGGTTCTGGTCCTGGAGGATATGTTGCAGCCATTCGTTGTGCGCAATTAGGTTTTAAAACTGCATTGATTGAAAAATACAGTACCCTTGGTGGCACTTGCTTAAACGTGGGTTGTATTCCATCAAAAGCATTGCTCGATTCGAGCGAACATTACCACAATGCTACGCATACTTTTGCTACTCATGGAATTGATGTGAGCGATGTAAAAGTAAATTTAAAACAAATGATTGACCGCAAAAGTGGTGTGGTAAAAATTACTTGCGATGGCATTGATTTTTTGATGAAAAAAAACAAGATTGATGTTTACAAAGGTATTGGCTCATTTGTTACCAAAAATCAAATCAAAGTAACAGGTGAAACTGAACAATTGATAGATACTGATAAAGCAATTATAGCTACCGGTTCAAAGCCAGCTTCATTGCCAGGTTTGGCCATTGATAAAAAACGCATTATTACCAGCACTGAAGCGTTAAACATGACCGAAATTCCAAAACATTTAGTAATTATTGGTGGTGGAGTTATTGGATTAGAATTAGGTTCAGTTTATGCTCGTTTGGGAGCAAAAGTTTCGGTTATTGAATATACCGATGCCATTATTCCAACCATGGATGGAACTTTAAGCAAAGAATTGCAACGCAGCTTACGCAAAATTGGTTTCACTTTTCACTTCAGTCATAAAGTAAAATCGGCAACTGTAAAAGGTGATGAAGTAACCATTACTGCCGATAACGAAAAAGGCGAAGAAGTAACATTCACCGGAGATTATTGCTTGGTTTCTGTAGGCAGAAAAGCTTATACCGAAGGTTTAGGATTAGAAAATATTGGTTTAAAAACCGATGAGCGCGGACGTATTGAAACTGATGCTCATTTGGAAACTGCAGTTAAAGGAATTTACGCCATTGGCGATGTGATAAAAGGTGCAATGCTTGCTCACAAAGCCGAAGAAGAAGGGGTTTTTGTAGCTGAAACCATTGCAGGACAAAAACCGCATATCAACTATCACTTAATTCCGGGTGTGGTTTATACATGGCCAGAAGTGGCTGGAGTTGGTGCTACCGAAGAAGAATTGAAAAAAGCGGGTACTAAATATAAAATGGGTTCATTCCCAATGCGTGCTTTAGGACGTGCCAGAGCAAGTATGGATATTGATGGATTGGTAAAAGTATTGGCCGATGCAGAAACTGATGAAATTTTGGGTATGCACATGATTGGTCCGCGAGTAGCTGATTTAATTGCAGAAGCAGTGGTAGCCATGGAATTTAGAGCAACTGCCGAAGACATTTCGAGAATGAGTCATGCGCATCCAACTTATGCCGAAGCAGTGAAAGAAGCTTGCTTGGCAGCTACTGAAAACAGAGCGTTGCACATGTAGAAAATTATGCACTTCGACTTCGCTCATTGTTCGCGGTCGTTGAGCGAAGTCGAAACGAAAAATCCGTTACAGTTTGTAACGGATTTTTTTTGTAAACTCGTGG
>JBMOGB010000479.1:0-2676 GCA_049318585.1 Bacteroidia bacterium
AACAAATGCTAAAATTGTAATCATTTCGGTATTTCATTGTAGTAGAAATCCTAAAACGAAATTTAAAAAATAATTTGCAACCGTAGGGGCAGACCTATGTGTCTGCCCGAATAAAAACAGAAACAAATTTCCACAATAAATAACAAACACAATTCGTTATTATTGTTTAAAAATCTATTTTAAAAATGAAGCACTTTATTCCAATCATTTTACTGATATTTATAGTTGGTTGCAGTGATTCAAACAATTCCAAAAGTTTAGTAAATATTGATAGTTTACCTTCTAAAACTTCTATTACAAATTTTGATTCTACCTCTTCAAAACCCAAACAAATAGAAACCCTAAATTTTACCGATTCCAATGGACTGAAACAAGGGAAATGGATAAAAAAATGGAGAGGGAAAATTGTTAATATTGAACATTATAAAGACAATTTATTACATGGTTATTCAGCTTATTATCTTGATGGAAATGAGATAGCTTGCGATGGCAATTATATAAATGGCAAAAGAGAAGGAATGTTTTTTTCGTATTATGACTTTAAAAGTAAATCAATAATGATGGAAAGTTTTTATAAAAACGATACAAGCATTTGGGGAGGATTTCCTGCATGCGATAAAGACAGACTAGTTCCAGTAAAGGGCTTTGGAATAAGAAGGGACACAGTATTTATTCAAGCACCTGATTATGATGGAAAAATATGGTACGAAGGGAGTTTTTGTTTAAGACTTAATAAATCAATGAACAGAAAAGAAACTGAAGCTTACGGTATTCATAAAGTGTATTTCAAAAATGGAAAATTGAAAGGAATTGTTGATTATGATAAACAAACCATTCAAGAATTTGACACCAATGGAACTAAACTTTATAAAGCAAAATTCAGTGAATTTGAAGTTCATCAACAAACAATGAGAGTATATTGAAAAAAATATATCTTCGATTTAATAAAACATCTCCAAATGAAAAAACTCCTCACACTTGTAATTTTACTAATTAATTTAAGCGCATTTAGTTGTACTTGTAGATATGTAAATTTAAAAAATGGTTATGATTATTCCAGTGCAATATTCTATGGAAAATATATAGGAACTAATACTTCAACAAATTTCAATAATCTGACTGGTAGTCCATTTATTGTAGATAATTTTGAAGTTAGTTATTTTATAAAAGGAGTTGATTCTTCAACGTTCAACTTTGTAAAAAGATACTTGAAAAATCAAAAATATATTGTTTCAATTATAAGTAGTAAAGATGAACCTTGTGGGTTAACTTTTGATATGAATAAAATGTATTTAGTATACACCTACAATGATTTTAGTACATTTTTACCAACCACAAGTGGATGTACAAGAACAAGGGTAATTTCAAATAATAACTTTATTTTGATTGATGATTTTGATGATGAATACGGCAAAGATGAATTAATTGAGTTGATTAAAATCCGAGATTTAGATTCCAATTATACTACAATGGAAGACTACAGGTTTAATATTATAACTGAAACAAAAATCTTAAAAAAGCAATTGAAAGAAGCTGATGAGAAATTAAATATGATGACTAAAATTCTAATTTCATTTGTTATTTTCAGTATGGTATTATTGATTATATTTTACTTGAAAAACAACAATTAAAACCTTCTTTTTCCTCAACCCTTTATCAATTGATGTAATCTAACAACTTGTTCAATTAATGATATTTGTTCATCGTTTTTTATTTCAAAATCAGCTTTGGCTAACTTTTCTTCTTGGCTAAATTGGTTGTTCATTCTCGATAAAACTTGCTCTTTTGAAATAGCATCTCTCTTCATAGTTCTGTTAATTCTTAAATCAAAGGGAGCAGTTACAACTATAAATTTATCTAGTTTTTTATAGCTATCAGTTTCAAACATGAGAGCAGCTTCTTTTATAATATATTGGTGTTTTAGCTTTTCTTTTTCAATCAACCAATTATCAAAATCACTAAAAACTATTGGATGAACAGTTTTGTTTAATTCGGCTAATAAATCTTTGTTATTAAATGCAATATTTGATATATGTTTCCGGTTTAAGTCACCGTTTTCAGTATAACTTTCATTTCCAAAAAGCAGTTTTACTTTTTCTATAATTTCATGGTTTGAAATCATCAAAAATTTTGCTTTATCATCGGCATTATAAGTAGGCACACCAAGCTGTTCAAATATTTTACATACCAAACTTTTGCCCGAACCAATACAACCTGTAACACCAATTTTTTGCATATTTATAGCTAACTAAAATGTTTGATTAAATGATAAAACAACATTGCAATTTTATTCATTTATTATTTTTGAAACCAAAGTATAAAAGTAATTTCCATCGTTAGTTTTAAAAGAACAATGGTTACTAATTGAACCATTGGTTTCGCATTTACAAGCCACTACTTTATTGTTTTCAGTGAAAAAATTACAGTCTGTACAAGCGCCATTACTGCAAGTTTTCATTTCTGAATTTGCATTTAAATTAACATTATTATTTACTATTGAAATACTAACAGCCGATTTACTTTTTACATTTAATTTACCACCTAATAAAATCAAATATTTAACTTGGCCAATTTTATCAATAAAAGCAGAATCAAGTTTCCTACCATCAATAAACGAACGCAAATATGCAATTTTCAGGGCACGTTTACTTTTTTCATTTAGCTCCAATTTATCGT
>JBMOGB010000480.1:0-2673 GCA_049318585.1 Bacteroidia bacterium
TTTTTGTGTTTAATAATATAAATAATGGGCAATTTTTTTCAGCTTGAAAGACTAAAATAAAATAAATTTTTTTTACAAACAGAAAAAATATTAGGCTGTTGAAATTACCTGATAAAGAAAACCAATACCTTTTTTATTGTAGAAATCAAGTCATAAATGTACCTTTTTCTTGATTAATTAATTGGTTAAAAATTTGTTTAGGTGTTCCAAAATTATGTCTTTTTCTTGGTCTATTTTTTTTCTATATATTCAACATATTCGTCTGTAATTGCATTACAAAGAGACTTGATTATAAAAATAGTTAGATATTAGAATTGTTTTATCCTAAAATAGCTCTGTTTAAAAAATCGTTCAAAGGTTTCATGGCTTTAAATGCACTTAAGCAATGTTTTAGTAGTTCTTTTTCTGTTAAATTTTTATCGTCAATTTTTAAAAATGCTAGAAACCCTTTGTGTTTAATGAATTCTATTGCAGGGTTTTCAGCTTCATAACCTTTTGGTGGTCTTTGCAATTTATCGCCAGTTAGTGTTCCAAAGTGTTTTACAAATTCTTTGTGTTCTATAATGCTTTTAAATTCCTCAAAATTATAATCAATTTCTTGGCGAATGGCTGCTAATTTATCGGGCATTGGTTGATAAGAACCTCCTGCTATAAAACTTTCACCAGGTTGCAAATGAATATAATAACCACAAAAATCTGTTGTTTTTCCGCCTTTACTTAAACTTATTCCAAAATTATTTTTGTAAGGATCTTTATTTTTTGAAAACCGTACATCTCTATTTATTCTAAAAATACATTTTTTAGGATCTAATTCATTTACATCGTCATCAAAATCAGCTGTTTGTTTTATTACAATTGCAGCTAATTCAATCCAATCTGTTCGTAATTTGTCGTATTCTTTTTTATGTATATCAAACCAATCTTTATGGTTGTTTTCTTGTAAATTGTTTAAAAATTGAAGTAGTTTTTGTATTTCCATGGTATTTTAAAATAACAATATTAGTTGGTTTCAGTTTTTTTCAAAAGTTTTCAAAGTCATTTTTTTTCTATTCAAATACTTTTTGTATAAAAATAAACTAGTAAAATGAAGGAATAAAGCCAAAGGAATACAGATAAAAACCCAACCAATAATGGCCAAAATTTGAGAATTTATCAATACAATTATTTTTTGCAATAATTCGTTTTTACCCAATATATCAATCTCTATTTTAGCAATATTGTTGTTAAATAATTTCAAATTGAAATAATTTCCCAGTTGGTAAAAAGGCACTAACATAACAAGTTGCAAAGGCGAAACCACCCAATTTACCAACTGAATTACAACCCAATTTAGTCTAAAAATAAATGCAAAAATAAAACACAAAATAGAAGTTAAACCAATAAAAGGAAACAAACCTAGCGTTATGCCAAAACTTAAAGTCAAGGCTAACTGCAAAGGACTTAACCCATAAGTAAATATTTGAATAATTTTGGTTTTAAAAAGTTGAAATATTTTTTGCATTGATAATTTTTTACAAAAATAATGGCGATTTGTTATTTGTAGGTTATAATTTTTTAGCTGTTTATTTTGTTCTTTTAATGAACCAATAAACAAGTCCACCAATTAAAATAAGAGGCCAAAGTTTTAAAATATTAACTAAAATAATGGCGAAAATATCTAAACCTATTTTTATTGAATTCCATAATTGAACTAAAAAAGATGGTTCAAATGGTTTAATTTGAATATCGTTTGCAATTATTTCCTTTTTAGTTGTAGGTTTTTGATAAATATTTAAAGTTATTGTGCTGTAATTTATTTGATCATTGATGGAAAGGTTTGAAATTTTAGCTTGATCTGCTTGTTCTTGTTTATTCAATATTAATTCTTCTGTGGTGGTGGTTTCAATTAGCTTCTTGTTATTATTTTCAATGGCTTTAGTTAATCGTTTTTCCTGTTTTACTGAACGGTTTTGAGTTAATTTATTTGCCAATAATTGCAAAGCAACATCTTCAGCTTTTATAATTCTGTAATCTAAAAAATCAATGTTTTTAGCAATTAATCGAAGTATAGTATCAAGTTTTAAATTGGGCACCCTAATGATTAAATCATTGGTAACTGTATAATTAGTAATTTTTAGAGAAGAATCTTCACTTATTTGGGTAATGAATGTTCCATTATCTTCACTTTTTAAATGGGTAAATGTTACAAAACCACCCATTTTGTTAGTTATTTCTTCAATGTTGTAAGTAGAATTAATCACACTTTTTACACTAAATTTCATTTCTGCTGTTCTTACAAAACGATGTGTAGAATCCTTGTTGTTTTCAATTGCAGCCGAAGATGATACAAAATTATTTGTGCTGATAGAATCGGCTTCACTACTATAACCTTTGTTCTTTTCTTCTGCTGACGGAGCGCAAGCAAAAATGGTTATAAACAATGAAACAAAGATTGCAAATTGATAAGTTTTAGAGTTCATATTTTCAAGTTTAATGAATACAACAATAATATTGAAAAATTAGTATGTTTGTTCAATTTAAATATTTTTGTAGTCACAAAATATATGTAATTTTGGATTGGTTAATTTTAAACAAATGACACAAATAATTTTAAATATTGAAGACGATAAATTTAATACATTTATTGATTTTATCAAAACACTTGATTATGTGTCATTAGATTCAAATATTCCT
>JBMOGB010000481.1:0-2671 GCA_049318585.1 Bacteroidia bacterium
ACATATGATAACATTGAACTTAAGGCAATATTGGAGAAATATATACAGAACTAAAAACCTGTAAACCTAAGAATTTTAACAAAGAAACAAAGAAATTTAAAACCAATAGAATTGACCTATAAAGTTAGTCGAAAAGTCCGAATGGTGAAAGTGAAGGATAAAGTAAATTTGGTATTCTAAATAGTATTTTTAGTTGAAAAAGTCTTTTATTGATAGAATATATATACCCGAAAAAATTTAATTTTGCGAGTATCAAATATTTTAAAAATGATGAGAGTAAAATAATTGAAAATTCAATTATTTTACTCTCATTTGTATTTAAATATGTAAATGTTATAAATAGCACTTTGAGTGATTTTTAAACAGTTGAATATTGAAAATTACAATTACTTTTATAGAATTATCAAAAATGTTATGGGTATTATCCTATGGAAACAACTATTTTAGTAACATGTCATTCTAAATCGAATTTTCATCAAAATAGGTTTTTATGTCTTCTCATTTTATTGTTAATTTCAGGGTTTTGCTATAGTCAGCGTTTTGATGTTTGGTATGGGGTTGAGTTAGAAAAACGACTTTACCCTAAAATAGACACCCTAAAAGAAAAAGAAGTTTTGTTATTCATTGCAAAGCCATCGTTTGTAGATCCAGAATATTCCATTCGTATAGTTGATAAAGCAAACAAGCCATTTCTTGAAGTAAGATTAATAGAGAAAAATCTTAGGAATGAACTTTTCAGATTGAAATGTTTGGGAATTCAAGTTGTATCTGTAAAAACTGATTCTTTTTCAATAGCAATTAGTCCTTCTTTTAGAAATAGAATTTTAAGTACATTTATAAGAGCAATTGAAATAAATGAGAACAGAAAAAAACCAAGTGGCCCTCGTTTTTTTGATGGTATTTGTTATGAGTTTCGGGTTAATGAATGTGGTAAGAGTTCGTCTGTTGAAATATATTATGAATTGGAAAAGAGCTATATTGAAAATAGTATTGCCATGACTAACTTTCAAATAGTAACTGATATTAGGACTAATTTATTTGATGAATTGAAATATAATATTTACAAATAACTCAGAAAAGGAGATTTATACACTTAATGCTCAATATTATGAAACCAAACAATTATTTTATATTATTTATAATCTTTGCAATTCTCTTATATGTATTATTCTATCCTTGGAGTCGTGATATGACATTCCGATTCTCAGCAATACTTGTAATAAATGCTTTACATGGTTATTTATATATGGATAAAAAAATTATGAAAATAAATTCGATAATTTCTTTAATATTAATAATAACAGTTTTTATTCTGGGCTTTTGCTTTGATTTCTTTAAATACTGATATTGGAGTGATTTAATGAATCAAAATATAATATTTACAAATAACTCAGAAAGGGAAATTTATACACTTAAAGCTCAATATTATGAAAATAAACAATTATGATCGATTTATTATAATTATGTCAATAGCAGTTCTATCTATGACATTTATACCGAATCTAACATTAGATAAGATTATTTTTTTTCCAACATTAACAGTTGGATTGTTATCTCGATTTATTAAACATAAAGTATTGAGATACATTACCTTATTTCTGTGTATGAGCGTTTTTATTTTTATTTATTTTCATTGGTATGTGTAATGAAGTATGACTTAACTTTCGCAAGTAACTAATTAGAAAGATAATTATCAGAAACGCAAGTATATGATAAATAATTTTTGTGGTTTTTGAGTCTTCTTTGTGCTTTTTGTGTTACAGTAAAAAAGCTATTACACAAAGTAACTCAAAATTTTACACAAAGTTGCACAAAAATATTCTTCAAAACAATAAGTTATTTTATGTGCTTGTATTTCAGTTATATAAAATAAATTTAAAATTATAATCAATTATAAATCAATTCATTTAATAACTTGCGAAAGTTGAGAAGTATGATTTAATAACGAAACCAATAACTATGCTTTAGCCCAACTAATTATCAATAAGCCCATAAAAGTACTCTCGCCCGAAATAATTCTAATAAAGTCCGAAATGAAGGCAACAATTATTTGAAAAATAGCTAATTCAATAATCGTTGCCTTCATAATTTTCTACCCACCATTAATGTTACAAAAAAACAGGTATATTGATACATCCTTACATTCGTATTCTGTCAACTCCTATTATCTTTGCTACATAAAATCAGTATAAAAATTGCTCTAATATTTTCTATTGCAACATCAATAGCTACTTATATCTTTATACAATAAAAATGAAAAAATATTATTTGCTGCTCATCGTTTTATGCATTATTTCTTCAGCATATTCTAGCACCAAAACAATTTATGTGAAAGATTGCAGCAACGAGTTGGATGCCACATTTACCGTGCGCAAAGCACTGAATGAGTGCAAAGCTAAGCAGGCTACCAAATTGGTATTCCCAAAAGGGACTTACCATTTTTGGCCCAATTTGGCTTTCGAAAGGTATATGCATGTGACCAATAATGGCGAAAGTTTAACGCGATTTTTATTCGATATTACCGAATTTGAGAACTTAGAAATCGACGGACAGGGTTCACAGTTTGTGTTTGATGGTTATATAGTTCCATTTTTGATTAATAAATCAAAGAATATCACCGTTCGCAATTTATCCATCGATTACAAACGCACTTTTCATTCCGAAGGAATTG
>JBMOGB010000482.1:0-2652 GCA_049318585.1 Bacteroidia bacterium
ATTATGCACTGTTGTTTCTCTTAATCAGGATGTTATGGCGTTTTCTGGGTTACAGTTATCCAAGATTTGTCAAAACCTAAAGCTGTCAATATTTGGTCTTTATCGAGCGTTTTGGGCTGCTTAATTTTTATAACTAAACCTTTTTCTGGTACATTTTCTATGATTGTAAATTGTGAACCGTGAGGTTGCCAAGTAAAAGAATGTTCGCCTGTCCTTTTGCTCGTGCCAACAAGGTTGTTCTTATTATTCCATTCCCAATTATAGAGTTCGTGGTCGTAACGAATTGTGTCAAATTCAAAAACTAAAACTTCTAATAAGTCACTGGATTTTATAAGGACAATTGTCCGTAAATGCTTGTACTTCTCTCGAACTGCTGATACTCTTTCGTTCCAAATATCAAGGACAAGTTTTGCAATTAAATTTGGATCTGAGTTTTGATCGCTTCGTTCTCCGAATGAATAATTTGGAGAGTTCCGTCCCGAAATTAGTCTGACTTTTTTCTGCTTAGAAGGCTTGGTCGATTTAACAGTTTTTGCGCCCCAGGCCGTGTTTCCCATTACAACATCATCAAGTCCAACGTTTGACGGTTTCCAGTCAGCACCGATGCAGGTTGCAAAAATACTTTCCCATTCTGCGCCTTCAAGTTCTGGTTTGCCTTTAGATGCAAGTAAGTAGATCAATTCCTTGCCAAGTAAAAACGGGAACTCTTTCGGAAATTCGTTTAACGGAAAAGCTGAAATTGATTTATGTACAGTTCTTAATTTTGGTGATTTATCATTCTCCATAACGTACCTCATATTCTCGTAATACCGAAGTCATATCCATTGTAGTTGCAACAAACGGCAATAATTTTAAAATAACTGCTTTAACAATATTTACGGGAACTGCATTTCCCGCTTGTTTCCTTGCTTGTCCATCGGCAACAACAATTTTATAGCTGTCGGGAAAACCTTGTAAACGGAACATTTCTCTCGGGGTCAAACGTCTTTCGCCGTTTACGAGTAAGTAATTATAAGATGCTCCTGCTCGCAAAGCGCAGGAATATGGATAGGAACAAATATTTCCGGCTTTGTTTTCGTGCCAAATTGAAAGTTTATAAGCAGATTTATGTTTGTCCTTGCGTTTTTGAGCAATGTAGTCAGAAGCGTTATGTTTCTCGTCTACTTTTTTTTCAAGAATTTCAGAAAGTGGTTTGAATGGTCTTATTGGTGATGGATAACTAAATAATATGGGTTCTCTGTGTCCGACAATGATTACACGTTCGCGTTTTTGCGGAAGTCCATAATCGAGAGCGTTTAAAACAGCAAATTGAACATTGTACCCCAAATCTTTTTCCAAAGTCTTGATAATAGTTTTTAGTGTTTTACCACCGTCATGTCCAACAAGTTGCTTTACATTTTCCAAAATGAAAGCTTTTGGTTTCTTGAGCTTAATAATTCGTGCGATGTCAAAAAATAGAGTTCCTCTAATGTCGTTAAAACCTTGCATTTGTCCGATGATGCTGAAAGGTTGGCAGGGAAAACCAGCAAACAAAACATCATGGTCAGGAATATCGTTCTCGTCTATTTTTGTAATGTCTCCTGCTGGCCTATGGCCAAAATTTGCTTCATAACTGTCTTGGCAATAATTGTCAATGTCAGATGAAAACACACATTCGGGAATGAGGTCATTCTCAATGCAGGCTTGATCCATTGCTACTCTAAAGCCACCAATTCCGCAAAACAGGTCTATAAATTTTATCTTTTCCATTCTCAAATTGTCTAGGCTCTCAAAATTAATACTAAAGTTGTTATAATTGATATTTTTCTGTAAAAGTTATTCAGTCTGTCAGGAAAAACGGTCGTCTGCCATACAATAGTGCATAACGGTTGGCGTGTAGCTTTCAGTTGCCGATTAAAAAGCACTTTCCTGTCAAGTTACACATAAGTTTATTAAATGCAGAAACGCTGAAACCCTCACTGTATCGGCAATTGAAGCTACACGCTGTTAGCAACTGGCGGTTCTTGTCTTTCATGTCACAAAGATACTACTATTTCCAGTTTTGCTGTCAACTGTCAATGAGTTTATGTTTGGGTTGGAATGTGTGTCGGCGTTTAAATTTTTACAGAAGGGAAGGTGTTTTTTCTTTTTTTGTCTTTGGCACTGTCGGTAGTGCGTGGAAAATGGCAAGCTCTTGCTGCAAACTTTGGTCTGGTTTGGCTTGTGCGGTTTGTAGCAAGTGCTTGACATTGTGCGGTTGGGTTATAAATGTATATTATCCCCCTTTTTTCCAACGTACAGATACTGGTGGGTTATTCCAAGTAAATTAGGATTTTCACAGGTGTTTCTGAGCATACGGAATAAGGCTTGCTTACTGTTGTTATTGTCAAATTCGCTTAAATTTTGTTTGTTATAGAATGAGCCTACACCTTCAATGTTCCGTATGCGTTCTGTAATAAAATCCTGCTTTTCCATGATTTCTCTTGCATACAAAGGCCAACAGCGGTACTGCTCAATTTCAAAACCCTGAAACATAACTTTGGTGGTGCAGTTTTCCTGAACCGTATTTATTAATTCTCTGTTTGTTAAAATTGAATCAGCGCCTTCGAGCAAAGGGTTTAATTTAGGATAGGGTGACATAAAAATTGAAAAAACAAACCCGCCCTTTTTTAG
>JBMOGB010000483.1:0-2650 GCA_049318585.1 Bacteroidia bacterium
ATAGTTGAAGAAGCAGTTGTTGGACCAAGTTTAGGTGCTGAAGCAATTAGCCAAGGTTTATGGAGTATGATTATTGCTACTATTGTTATATTAGTATTTATGGTTTTATATTATAACAATTCAGGTTATGTTGCCGATATAGCTGTACTTTTAAACGTATTCTTTATTATGGGTGTGTTGGCCTCAATGGGTGCTGCACTAACTCTTCCTGGTATTGCTGGTATAGTTTTAACAATTGGTATGGCGGTAGATGCAAACGTGCTAATTAACGAACGTGTAAAAGATGAATTGCTAAGTGCAAGAAGTTTAAAAAATGCCATTGCCGATGGTTATGCTCATGCAAGTTCTTCAATTATTGATTCAAACTTAACTACTTTATTAGCTGGATTTGTAATGTATATTTTTGGTACTGGTCCAGTTCAAGGATTTGCTATTACTTTAATCATAGGTATTTTATCATCAATGTTTACTGCTGTATTATTTACTCGTGTAGTAACAGAATGGTGGATTGAAAAAGGCAATGAAATAAAATATGCTACTGCAAAAACAATGAATGCCTTTAAAAATATTCATTATGATTGGGTAGGAAACCGTAAAAAGTTTTACATGTTCTCAGGTGTAATTATAGCTTGTGGAATTATTTCAATGTTTACTAAAGGATTTACTTTAGGTGTTGATTTTAAAGGTGGTTACACTTATGTGGTTCAATTCAGCAAGCCTGTTGAAACCATGCAAGTTCGTGAAGCTTTAAAAGGCGCTTTTGGTGATGCACCTGAAGTAAAATCATTTGGAACTGATAACAAATTAAAGATTACAACTACTTATAGAATTGATGATGTTACAGCTACTGTAGCTGATGAAGTTCAAGCAAAATTGGTAGAAGGCTTAAATAAAGTAGATGATAAAACAACTATTTTAAGCTCGGCTAAAGTAGGTCCAACCATTGCAAACGACATCAAAACTGGTTCGTTCTGGGCAGTAATTATTTCAATGTTTGGTATTGGATTATACATTTTGGTTCGTTTCCGTAAATGGCAATATACGTTAGGAGCTATTATAGCTTTAGCACATGACGTAATGATGATGTTAAGTTTCTATTCAATTTTTGATGGTTTATTACCATTTGCAATGGAAGTAGATCAAACATTTATTGCGGCTATATTAACCATTATTGGTTTCTCAATTAACGATACTGTGGTTGTATTCGATCGTATTCGTGAGTTTTTATCAATTCACAAACGTGAAGAAGATACACATTCAATTATTAACAACGCTTTGAATAATACTTTAAACCGTACCATCATTACTTCTTTAACTGTATTTATGGTGGCTTTGGTGTTATTTATTTTCGGTGGTGAAGTAATTAGAGGATTTACATTTGCATTATTGGTAGGTATCGTATTTGGTACGTATTCATCTATTGCAATTGCAACTCCAATCGTTGTTGATTTTGATAGAAAAAAAGCTAAATAAATAGTTGTTAGCTTGCCACGCTTTGGCGTGGTTGACGGTTGTCCGTTGATAGCAACTATAAATATTCAATTATTAAAAACCCCTAGCAAGCAATTGTTAGGGGTTTTTTTATGCTGTTTTTGCACTTTAATTGTTATATAAAGATAAAGCCTTTTAAATAAAATAGTTTCACTTTATGGTTATAACTTTTAAATTGCCTTTTTTTAATAAAATAGACTTATTAAATTTTGGAAAAACTAAAGGAAATATATCAAACACTTAGTAAAAATAAACTTCGAACTATCCTTACTGCTTTTGGTGTGTTTTGGGGCATTTTTATGCTAATTATTATGTTGGGTTCTGGCCATGGGTTAGAAAATGGAGTGACGGAATCGTTTGGTGGAACTGCAAAAAATGCAGTTTATATGTGGACTCAAAATACTTCCATTGCTTATAAAGGTTTGCCTCGCGGACGAAGTTTTGATTTTAAAATAGAAGACATTCAAGCCATCAAAGACAATGTGCCAGAGTTAGCAGTAATTGCTCCTGCTGCGCAATTAGGTGGTTACAGAGGAGAAAACAATGTGAATCGAGGAAAATTTACTGGCGCATTTACTGTTCGTGGCGATTTTCCTGAAACAAAATTAATTCAAACTTTTAAAATTATAGCAGGACGTTTTTTAAATGAATTAGACATCAAAGAGCGCAGAAAAGTTTGTGTTATTGCGCCTAGAGTTGCTGAAATATTATTTCCTAAAAACGAACCACCAATCAATAAATACATTCAGGTAAACGGAATATATTTTAAAGTAATAGGAACCCTAAAAGCCGATAACAGTGGCGATGATGTGCAAGAAAAAATGCAAACCATTTATATTCCATTTACTACTTTCCAAAATGCATTTAATTTTGGCGGAAAAATTGGTTGGTTTACTTTAACAGCTAAGCCTGCATATTCTGCTTCCATGGTAGAAGACAAGATAAAGGTTTTAATGAAAAACAGACACACAATTTCGCCTGATGATGATAGAGCAATAGGCACTTGGAACAGTGAAAAAGAATTTAAAAAACTAATGGGTTTGTTTCGCGGAATAGAAGTATTGGTTTGGATAGTGGGTATTGGAACTTTATTAGCTGGCGTTATTGGCGTAAGTAATATTATGCTCATTATTGTAAAAGAACGAACCAAAGAAATTGG
>JBMOGB010000484.1:0-2644 GCA_049318585.1 Bacteroidia bacterium
TATGCGGAGAATAAGTCCTTACATACATCAAAATAAACATTGGCCAAACTTTACTTGGAACAACGATGAACTTCAGTTATTGCTGGGTGCTGTAAGAAATTTGCAGGGTAAATTAATGGGTAAAATGGAAGCCATAGGTTTCAATTTAAAAAGCGAAGCCATCCTTCAAACTTTAACTTTAGATGTACTTAAATCTACAGAAATAGAAGGTAAAATACTTGATGCAGATCAAGTTCGATCGTCTATAGCACGTAAATTAGGCATGGACATATCAGGTTTGGTTCCATCGGATAGAAACACCGATGGAATGGTAGATATGATGATAGATGCTACTCAAAAATTTACTGAAAAGCTTTCAAAAAAACGTTTGTTTAATTGGCACGCAGCATTATTTCCATTGGGCAGAAGTGGCATGTATGAAATAACAGTTGCCAAATGGCGAAACGATGCTACCGGGCCCATGCAAGTTATATCGGGTGCAATGGGAAAAGAAAAAGTGCATTTTGAAGCACCCAATTCTGATTTACTAGAAACGGAAATGCGTGCTTTTATAGCTTGGTTCAACACTGAGAAAAAAATAGACCCAGTTTTAAAAGCGGCTGTTGCGCATTTATGGTTCATTACTTTGCATCCGTTTGATGATGGAAATGGCCGTATAGCTCGTGCGTTAACTGATATGCTTTTAGCTAGATCTGACAATAGTTCGCAACGATTTTATAGCATGTCGGCTCAAATACGAAAAGAACGCAAACAGTATTACGATGTTTTAGAAAAAACACAACAAGGAAATTTAAACATTACAGAATGGCTCCATTGGTTTTTAAATTGCCTGCTTAATTCGCTCAAAAATACCGATGAAGTTTTGGGTAAAATATTACTTAAATCAAAATTTTGGAAACACCACGAAACCACCATATTTAACAAAAGGCAATTATTGATTGTAAATAAATTATTGGATGGATTTGATGGCAAGCTTACTTCTTCGAAATGGGCTAAGATTGGCAAATGCTCGGCAGATACAGCCTTAAGAGACATGCAAGATTTAATAAATAAAGGCGTTTTGATAAAACCTGATGCTGGTGGAAGAAGTACAAACTATGAAATAAACTTTAGTTTTTAATTTTATTTCATTCGATAAAACTTCGCTAGTTCAATCGTCCGCTTAGTTTTAGTAATGTAGTTTAACTAAACAAATAAATTGCAAGTCCATATTCTAATTGTGAAATAAAAAATTATTATTGTGGTAATAAAATATTTCAATAGTTTTTGCTATCAATTTCAATATTAATGGGATTTGAGTAGAGGATGAAGTTGGGTATATTTATTTGCAATTTCTCAAGCTTAATTCAAATTATCAAACGACATAAAATATGAAAAACTTAAACGAACTATTTGAGCAAATAGATAGAATTAATTATCCAATGACCATGAAAAAAATTAATGGAGAAATTCAAGGATTAGCTTTTTTTCCAGGTGGTAAAGGAACCTTTAACAATGACGATAATATTTCAAATAAGAGTGTAATGGTACTTGGACAGGATTTTGATTGTGAGAAAAATTATATAAAGACATTGAAGAATGGGAAAGAAGATATTGTTAAAAATCCTACATGGAGAAATTTACTAAATCTTTTAAAGGAAGTAGAGATTTTGCCTGAAAATTGTTTCTTTACAAATTCAATAATGGGTATTCGCAAAGGCGAAATAAGTACAGGAAAATCTCCAGCTTTCAAGGATGAAAAATTTATTGAGGAATGCCAAAAAATTCTACTTAATCAAATTGAATTACAAAAACCAAAAGTTATTTTTATTTTAGGAAAACATGTTGCTGAGTTTATTGCGCCTATTTCAAAGAATTTAAATGACTGGTCAAAGTTGAAAAATTATAAGACAATTGATGATGGAAACCTGCAAATAAAAAAGAGTGTTGTTTTTTCAAACGGAATAAAATCAAATCTTGTAATTTTGACTCACCCTTCTTTCAGACCTCAAAATATACACAGAAGAACTTTTGAAAATTCGACTGGTAATATGGCTGAAATTCTAATGATTAAATCAATAATTAGTTGATATGATTTTCAAATTCAAAAGGACAATAATTCTTACAGGATTATTAGTTATCTCAAATTTTGCATTTGCACAATTTTATTTAGGGAAATCTCTTGTGCAAATTGATTCATTAGCAGGCATTGAACTGAGTATTAAATTTAGTCAAAATGTACCAATTCCAAACAAAAATATGCTCATGCTTCAAATTCAAACAACAGATGATATAATTTATTCGTATGAATTTAATGACAAAATGATATGTGATGCAGTTCGTTTTACAATGCTAATTCAAAGTGAAGATGCTAAAGGTATGTTACGAGTATTAAACAACAAAAGTTTATATACTATTTCGAAAAATGGTAAATATTGGTACAATTTAAAACGAAATCAAAAATGGACTGGACATATAGATAAAGACAAATTGTTTATCACATATTATTTAACTTACTATAAATAATATTCTATTCAATGCATTTCTTTTCCATTGAAAGCGTCCAATTGCCAATCGCCAGAAGCCAGCTGCCAGAAGCTAAAATCAAATAAAATATCCACAATTAGCAGTTAAATTTTATTATATGGAAAAAATAAAATTAATT
>JBMOGB010000485.1:0-2629 GCA_049318585.1 Bacteroidia bacterium
GATAAATAATATATCAAACAAACAATTTTTGTAAACAAAACAGTTGGAATTTCCTTCCATCAAAAAAAACAACGCATTTACCAATAAATTAATTTTATTGCACCAAACAAAAAGCACACATGGCAAACTTAGTAATTGATATCAATAAAATTGGGAAAACGTACAAAATTGGTGAAGTAATTGTTAATGCATTAGATACTGTTGATTTAAAAATTGAAAAAGGTGAATATGTGGCATTGATGGGACCTTCTGGTTCAGGCAAATCAACCTTAATGAATATATTGGGTTGCTTAGACACACCAAGTAGAGGAGCATATAAGCTTAATGGAATTGATGTTAGCCACATGAGCGATAATGAATTGGCTGAAATTAGAAACAAAGAAATTGGTTTCATATTTCAAACATTTAATTTATTGGCAAGAAATAGTTCATTAGAAAATGTGGCATTGCCATTGGTTTATGCTGGAATTGGAAAAACTGAACGATTAGCAAAAGCTAATCAAGCCTTACAAAGTGTTGGCCTTGGCGATAGAGTTGAACATAAACCCAATGAATTAAGCGGTGGACAACGTCAACGTGTAGCAATTGCAAGAGCATTAGTGAACAATCCTGCCATTATTTTAGCCGATGAGCCAACTGGAAATTTGGATACAAAAACAAGTCATGAAATTATGGATTTATTAGAAGAAATTCATAAAAAAGGCAATACAGTTATAATTGTAACTCACGAAGAGGACATTGCCAAAAGAGCAAAAAGAATCGTACGATTAAGAGATGGAGTTATTGAAAGTGATACAATTAGTTAAAGCAAACAACTAAAATAAAAGTTGTTTTCAAATTCATTTTTTAAATCTATTTGGTTTTTGAATAAACCAAAAACACTGGCTCCACTCCCACTCATGCTGCTATAAATTGCACCATTTTCATAAAGCTTTTCTTTCAAATTTTTTATGGTAGGATGATGAATAAAAACCGATTTTTCAAAATCATTTCCAATTAAATTCTTCCAATTTTCAATCGGATTTTTGATTAATTCTTTCAATGAAGTTTGTTCGTTTCCTCGTTTGTAAACATTAGCAAAAGCTTCTGCTGTACTTACATGAATATTGGGCTTTACCAAAACAAAAAAGTAACCTTTTAAAGATATATCAATTGGTTCCAAAACTTCACCTCTTCCAGTTGCAAAACTTGGCGTATTTTCAATAAAAAAAGCACAATCACTTCCCAAAATGGCAGCGTATTCTTTCAACTTTGTGGTTGAAATATTCAATTTAAAATAGTCATTTAACATTTTCAAAGCATAAGCTGCATTGCTGCTACCACCGCCCAGTCCGGCACCCATAGGTATAATTTTCAATAAATAAAAATCAATAGATTTCAGTTGAAAATCGTTCGCTAATAAATGAAAGGCTTTAACTATTAAATTTTGCGAAATATCTCCATCAATGGTTAAACCAAATGAATGAAAACCAACTTGATTGATAGCATCATTTAGGCTTGGAATTAACTCCAAACTATCATTCAATGGAATTGGATAAAATACTGTTTCTAAATTATGAAAACCATCATCACGTTTATTGATAATGTGTAATCCTAAATTTATTTTGCAAATTGAAAAAGTAATCATATTATTTTAAAATTCTATTGTCAATATTCATATCAACAACATTTTCAATTACAAGTTTAGAGAAATCTTTATGCAAAGGATTAATTAACAAATTATATTCCAAAGGCATAATAGCCGAAGGAACTTTCAATGCTAATGTTTTATTACTTTTTATCCAATTATTACCAATCATTTTCAGTGAATCTGGAGCCGGAACTTGTTGCCAATTATCGGGTAAATCATTAATCGTTAATGTCTCTATTCTCACTTTAGCTTCTAATTTTAAAGTCAATAAACTAGTTTGATTAGTCTTTGCTATTCCACTCGCATTGCAAGCAAATTCAAGCATTGACAATGACGGGGTACATGAAGTGTAAAGCATTGCATTTCCAACAGAATTCCATCTTCCACCATAAATTTTAGCTCCTTGTCCCGATAAATCAAAAATAAATTTCTTCAATCCAAATCTATAAAACACCATCATTTATTATGAAAAAATACCATGCTCTATTCTGCCCAAAACATCTGAAACCATTTTTACACCAAAACTTGTATCTAATAAATCTAAAGGTATTTGATTTCCTAAAGCATAATTAGGCGTTTGAAACCATTGTTTGATGGCATCTTCATCAATAAAAATTTGATGTGCTTTTGAATAAACATTTGCCATTTCTATGGTTTGTTCTGAGGTGTATATATCTAAAGGTGAAGTTTCCTTAATGCGTTGAAAATTGCGCGCACTCATGTGTAATAATTCACAAATTTTTTCTTGAGTTATTCCAAACTTAGCTGCCATATTGGTAACTGATTGCTTAAGCAAACCATTTCTACTCAATTTAACTAAATCCATTTCATTTTGAAAATTTGATGATAAATTCAAAATAGCTAACAAAGGATTTTGAGCAGGATAATAAGCTGCAATTGGTTCTTCAACAATCATTGAATTTTCAATGTTATTGTAAGGTTTTACTGTTCGAGTTGATTTATACGTTTTTCCCACCCACAACATTACGACATTTTTTT
>JBMOGB010000486.1:0-2627 GCA_049318585.1 Bacteroidia bacterium
GGATATTTTGACGAAGAATTTTCAGAAGATACTTTTATATTTTTTGAACGAGTAAGAAATGGAGAGATAACAATTATTGTTTCTGATATTCTTGAAGCAGAATTATTGAGAGCACCTGATTTTGTGAAAGTTCTATTACAAAATATTGATAAAAAAAATATAGAAATAGTTAGACTTTCACCTGAATCTATAGAACTTGCAGACAAATATATTGAAGCAAAAGTGGTAGGAAAAACAAGTAGAGCAGATTGCCAACATATTGCAATTGCAACAATTTGTAACGCTGATGTTTTAGTAAGTTGGAACTTTAAACATATTGTAAATCTTGACCGAATAAGAGGTTATAATGGAATCAATTATCAATTCGGACATAAGTTAATAGAAATAAGAACGCCTAAAGAAATATAAAACATGGAAAAGAAGGTAAAAATAAAAGAAAAAAAATTTGATGCAATAAAAACAATGCGTGAAATAAGAGACAAAATAAGTCTTGAAATTATGAATATGAACTATGAACAAGAACGCGCTTATTTAGATAAACTGCTTGAGCAAGGAAAAGTAAAAAACTAAATAAAACCCTGCTGGCGGACTACCACACTATCCGTAGTCTGAAGCCAAGCTTTTGCGGGCAGGGACTACGGATTTAAAATGAATAAAGAGTCTCCAGACTCGTTACAACTTGTAACTTTATCAAAGTTTGGATACAAATTAACTTCTCCAATTTTCCCAACAATTGAACAAATCTAAAATCAGTAAATAGTTTCGATTATATTTGCGCCTCAAAATTTTGATAATTATTACATGATTGCTTTAACAAATATAGCCTTTGAATTTGGTGGACGTTACCTTTACCGCAATGCAAATTGGCACATAAAACCCAATGAACGCATCGCTTTAGTAGGAAGAAATGGAACTGGAAAGTCAACTTTATTGCGCGTTATTAATGGCGAATTTGGTTTGAGCGAAGGAACCATTAGTAAGCCAAAAGACTTAACCATTGGATTTTTAAATCAGGATAATTTAAGTTTTGAAACCGAAGACACCATTTTAAATGTTACCATGCAAGCATTTAGCCGTGCTTTGTTTTTGGAAAAAGAAATTGACGAAATTTTAGTCCAAATGGAAACTGACCATAGCATGGAAATTATCAATAAACTCAGCAATGCGCAAGAGGAATTTGATAGGCTAGATGGTTACAACATGAAGCATAAATGCGAAAAAGTGTTGGAAGGTTTAGGTTTTAGCACTGCGCAATTACAACAGCCTTACAAAAAGTTTTCGGGAGGTTGGCGTATGCGAGTGATGTTGGCCAAATTGCTATTGCAAAATCCTGATTTGTTAATGTTGGATGAGCCAACGAATCACTTGGATTTGCCAACTATTAAATGGTTAGAAGAATATTTAATTGGTTATCCAGGAACTGTAATTGTGGTAAGTCACGATATGGAATTTTTGGATAAAATGACCACAAAAACAGTGGAAGTTGCCAATTCAAGTATTTATGAATACAGCGGAAATTACAGTTATTTTTTAAGTTCAAAAGATGAACGAATGGATTTACAACAACGCCAATTCGATAATCAACAGCAATTTATTAAAGAACAAGAACGTTTTATTGCTCGCTTTAAAGCCAAAGCCAGTAAGGCTACAGCTGCTCAAAGTAGGGTTAAAATGTTGGATAAGTTAGATAAAATTGAAGCTCCTGAAGATGATAACTCAGCCATAAGTATTAATTTTAGACTAGGATTACAAAGTAGCCGTTTGGTGGCCGAAATGATTGACGTAAGCAAATCGTTTCCTGATGTTGACATTGTAAAAAAAGCAAATGCTCGCATAGAACGTGGCGATAAAATTGCTTTGATTGGTGCAAACGGAAAAGGAAAATCTACCTTATTACGAATCATTGCAGGTGTTGAAAAATATGAAGGTGAAGCTAAATTAGGTTTCAATGTTCGTGATGCATTTTATGCACAGCATCAATTGGAAAGTTTAGGTCAAAATAACGAAATTTTGGAAGAACTTTCTCACCACGCATCTGAAAGACCAGAAACAGAATTGAGAACTATTTTAGGTTGTTTCCTTTTTGCTGGTGACGATGTATTTAAGAAAATAAAAGTGCTAAGTGGAGGTGAAAAAGCCCGTGTTGCTTTAGCAAAAACATTGTTAACAGAAGCTAACTTTTTATTGCTAGATGAGCCAACGAATCACTTGGACATGCGAAGTATTAATATTTTAAGTCAGGCTTTACAGGCTTATGAAGGAACTTTTATTACTGTAAGTCACGATAGACATTTTATAAGCCAAATAGCTAATAAAATATGGTATATTGAAGATTTAGAACTGAAAGAATATCCTGGAACTTATGCCGAATATGAAGAGTTTAGAATAAAAAATGAAGCCATTCAGTTGGCCAATAAAGAAGCAAACAAAACAGCTAAAAAAGCAGAACCAGTTGTGGTAAAACCTGTTGAAATAAAACCGGTTATTGCAGACAATAAATCGAAATTAAGCAACAATCAAATTCAAAAAATAAAAACAGATTTTGATTTAGCCGAAAAACAATTGGAAAAACTAAAGCAACAATTAACAGCGGTGGAAGAAAGTTTTGCTAAACCAGAAATAGCAAG
>JBMOGB010000487.1:0-2621 GCA_049318585.1 Bacteroidia bacterium
CCGACTCTCGTAATTTGTGTCCTACTGGCTGGCACTCACCAAGTGATGCCGAATTTACAATGTTAACAAGCTATTTAGGTGGTGAATTTATTGCTGGTGGAAAATTAAAAGAAACAACAACCTTACACTGGCAAAGCCCTAATTCAGGAGCAACTAACGAAAGTGGTTTTACTGCACTACCAGCAGGAGGTAGAAACAATGATGGTATTTTTCCATCTAACGACATAGGTTATAGAGGTAATTGGTGGAGTACAACACAAAATAATACAACTACAGCTTGGTATAGAGGCATTGAAAACATTAACAGTTCAGTAATGCGAAACTTCTATTACAACACTACTGGTTTTTCTGTGCGTTGCGTGAAGGATTAATTTATTTTCTTATTTCCAATTAGTCAAAAAGTTACAGACTTAATGCCTTCAACTTTAAGTACTTTAAGTATTCCAAGTACTCAAGGCACTCCTATACACTCCCCACTTTCACCATCCTTTTCCCTGGCACGTAATTTTTAAACAAAGCCACATACCTTAACGGATCAAGTAAATGGTTCAGTTTATCAATAGGCACATTCAAGCTTTTACCATCCCTATCCATTGCCCAGCAATAACTTTTTAATTCTCGTATCAAATTACTGCTACCCCTTACAACGTGTATTTTGTACCGCTTCAGTATATCAATTCCGTTACGAATACTATCAGGCCCTTTCATTGCCCCACGTATAGCAAAACCCTCACGATACAATTCCTGTATAGATTTTGGTTCAGCACTATCCGCAATAATCAATTGGTTTTCATTAATACCCTTTTCCCTCAACTTTTCCGCAATATCCTGATTAGTCAAGCCTTTTTGATACAAAACCTCTTCCACAAACAAATCATCCCCCTGAAAACACACTTTTACCAAACCACTTTCGTCATTGCTATAACCAAAGTCCAACCCATAATAAATAACTTCCTCATTCGGAAAACAATCCACCACATCCCAGTTATGATAAACTAAGCCTTCCAACGCTCCGCCCCAAAGACCTCTTGTATAAATCCGGTAGTAATAATAATCAATCTCTTTAAAGCTCTCCAACAGTTCAATACTTTGTGCTGTCACAAAATCATTATCCTTATAGGTAGTATGTAAAATAGTAGTATCATTCCTAATACTTTTTACCTCTCTAAAATCACCGCTTTCAACCTCATAACTTTCCTTTGGAGGGAAGAAATACTTCGTTATCCAGCTTTCTTCCATTTCAGGGTTAAAAGTGCCTATTTCCTGTATCACACCACCCCTTAAAGAAGAAGTACTTTTCAGAAAATCATTAAAAGCAATTTCGTTCATTTCTTCATACCATATTCCTGTTGGGTCCTTAATGGATTTCATTTTATAATCCTTATCCAATCCACGGGCAAGTATATAATTCCCATTCGGCTTAAAGGTAATCTTCAGAGGATTTTCTGTAATCGTAAAAAAATCCATCAGCCCATAATTTCCAATAATATCTTTTATCGTCTGAAATTGGCTGTCCTTAATATCAGCATAAATCTTTCTTAAAAGAATATAACGGCTGTAGGGTTTCCGCATCGTATCTATCAATACCTTTTGTGCTGCAAAATAACTCTTCGCAGAATCCCTGCCACCATATAAGAGAAGATAACGATTGTTATCTTTCAATAAGGGAAGATAGACTTTATTAAATAATCTGCTATCGCTGAGGTTAAATCTCATTATTCAGGGAGTTCAACCTTAATTTCATCACTTTCTTTGGTAAGTGAATAATCGGTTTTATTCAGTTTCGGTAATACGTATTCTAAAAGTCCTGTCATAATCTTTAATCGGTCAGGAGCCTTCAAACTTTTCAAATCAGCAATCATCTGTTCTTCATCGTAGCTTTCCATCAATTGCTGTAATCGTTCTTTCATTTCAGAAGTGCTTTTATTTACCGCACCTTTAGGCTTTAGTCCTTTGTGTCCTTTCACAAATTGCCCGTCTTTATTTCTACTATTTGTATCCGTTTTTTCTAAATCTTCATCCCTCTCCTTTGGAGAGGTTAAGGTGAGGTTATCCATAATTTTCCATAATTTATGGGTTAGTAATTTTAGTTTTTTTTAGTCCTCTCCTTCGGAGAGGATTTAGGTGAGGTGTCATCTATAAATCAACTTTTCTATCTGACTTACACTTACATTATATTCATCGCTCAAATCATATTTTATATCAATACAAGTTTTGCCTCCTTTTCTTTTTTCCTCATAATACAATTCCTTTACAAGCCATTTTTGCAATTCTTTAATGCTTGTAAGTCCCATATCTAATAAATTATTAATACCTGTTACTTGGCTAAGTCTTTCAACTTCTGTAACTATTTTTTCTCTGTATTCATTCATTTTTTTTGTATTAAATATTTATGCAAATATACAATATTATAT
This sequence comes from Bacteroidia bacterium, assembly GCA_049318585.1. GTDB lineage: Bacteria > Bacteroidota > Bacteroidia > UKL13-3 > UKL13-3 > JAAFJM01. Next base: position 2,415 of record JBMOGB010000487.1, read on the forward strand.
TTCAATTTGCAAATGTTTTATAATTATATATTAACATGTATTATAACATTATAGCCAAAATATATGATGTATTACTTTAAATATGTATTATATTTGCATTTTATAAATATTTTTAATTTTTATCTATTATGTCAAAAGCAAATCCATCAATAAAATTACTCCCAAAAATGAAAATGAGCAAACCTCCGAATATAAATAAAAGCCCTA
>JBMOGB010000488.1:0-2618 GCA_049318585.1 Bacteroidia bacterium
GCATTTACTTCATCATGTAATCCTAATTGATGGCTAATATGGGTAAAATATGCTTTTTTAGGTTTCAACTCTTCACATAAAGCAACGGCTTCAGCCAAAGTAAAGTGTGAAATATGATATTCTCTTCTCAAAGCATTTAACACCAAAACTTCGCAACCTTTAATTTTTTCTTTTACTGATTCATCAATTTTATTGGCATCGGTTATATATACAAAATCATCAATTCTGAAACCTAAAACGGGCATTTTATGGTGCCAAACTCTTAATGGAATAATAGTTTTTCCGAATAAGTCAAATGGAGTTTCATCAATGATATGAATATCCATTTCAGGAACTCCAGGGTATTTTATTTCCTCAAAAGCATAATAAAATTCTCTGCGAATGGCTTTATCAACTTGTGTTTCGCAATAAATATCAATGGGTTTTTGCATTACATAATTAAATGCCCTTATATCGTCTAAGCCAGCTAAATGATCTCTGTGAGAATGGGTAAATAAAATTGCTTCGCAACTGGTTATTTCAGATTTAAGCATTTGTTGCCTAAAATCTGGACCAGTATCAATTACAATGTTTATATTATTGTATTGAATTAAAATAGAAGAACGAAGTCGTTTATCTTTTAGGTTTTTTGATGTGCAAACAGGACAATTACATGCAATTATTGGAACACCTTGAGAAGTACCCGTTCCAAGAAAAGTTACTTTCATTTGTAATTTAAACTACGCTTAACGACATACCAGAACCCAATAATACAAGAATAATTAAACCAACAAATATTCTATACCAACCAAAATACCTGAAGCCATGCTGACTTAAAAAGGTAATAAATCCTTTTATTGCTATCATTGCAACAACAAATGCTACTAAATTCCCAACAGCTAACAAAAATATTCTGTCTTGATCAAAAAATTCTAAACCTTTGTCTTTGTATATATCGATTACTTTTTTAAGTGAAGCGCCAAACATAGTTGGAACTGCTAAAAAGAATGAATATTCTGCAGCAGCTTTTCTAGTTAAATTTTGTTGCATACCACCAATAATGGTTGCAGCACTTCTCGATACACCAGGAATCATGGCAATACATTGGTAACAGCCAATAATAAATGCACTTTTATTGGTAACTTCATTTGTTATTGTACCACGAGTATCTTTAAACCATCTATCAACAAATAGTAAAATGACTCCACCAAATAATAGCATTACCGCTACAGTTTCCGAACTTTCAAGCATATTGTCAATTAAATCACTGAACAATAATCCTAAAATAACTGCTGGAAAAAATGAAATCATTAGTTTTTTATAAAAATCAATTGATTTGAAAAATCTTTTGAAATATAAAACTACTACTGCTAAAATAGCTCCTAGCTGAATATTAACTGTAAAAAATTTAACAAAATCAGTAGGTTCAATGCCCAACATGTTTGTTGCTAAAATCATATGGCCAGTACTTGAAACTGGTAAATATTCAGTTAATCCTTCAACAATAGCAATGATTATTGCTTGTAAAATAGTCATGGTTTAAGTTATAAATAAGTTTGAAAATTAATCTTTTTTAGGTTTCATAATGGCAAATATTCCAATTACAAATCCTATTAAAATCAATATTGGAGCAACGGTTATTTTTACTTTATCTTCTAAAATATTTTCCTTGCCAGCCATTAAATAAAAACCTAAAATAATAACAAATACACCAACTGCCATTATCACATAATTTTCTTTACCAAAAATAAAATCACCAGTTGGAATTGGGCTCACTTTTTCAGTTGTTTTTTTCGTGTTTGAAATTTTTTCGCTCATTTTTTTGTTTCTAAAATTTATCAATAATAATATTTTCTTTTATATAAAACCTAGTACAAATCTTCAATTTTTGTTTTTAAGTATTTATTAGTACTAAACCAACTGCTTATCATGCTTACTAAAATACCTGCAACTATAAGAATTACAAATAATAAAGTAAAACTTTCGGTGTTATATAAATATTGTATTTGTGGAAAATAATTAGGTAAAATATATAAAATAAATATCAACAAACCTGTTGCTAACAAACCTCCATATAATCCGTTAAAAAAACTTCTAAATACAAACGGTTTTATAATGAACCAATGTGTTGCACCAACTAGCTGCATACTTTTTATTGAAAACCTTTTAGCATATAAATTTAAACGAATATTGCTATTTATTAGCACCAAAGCAATTACAATAAAAATAATAGCCAATCCAATTAAAATATAGCTCAATGAACCCAAATTATTTACAACATTTTCCGAAATAGTTTCACTATATTTTACATCCGAAACCTTTGGCATTAGCATAAAAATATTTTTCAATTCCTGTATTCTATTGTTGTTTGCACTTTCAGCTTTTACACTAATTTCGAACGAAGATGGCAAAGGATTATATCCAGCAAATTCAACAATATCTTGCCCCATTTCTTTCGACAAATCCATTGCAGCCGCATCTTTACTTATAAATTTTACTTCTTTGATGTCAACAATATTTTTGATGCTTTGCAAATTTTGGTCAATTTCAGCTTGATTGATGTCATCGTTTAAATATACACTCATCAAAATATTTTCTTTGATAATTTTATTTAACTGATTTGATTGAATATAAATCAA
>JBMOGB010000489.1:0-2617 GCA_049318585.1 Bacteroidia bacterium
TGTCAGGATCAGTTTTTGCGTAATTTTTTGCACGGGATGCAGTTGAAGTATAGGGGGGATGTGAAATAAAACCCGAATATTTATAGCGTAAATATTTATACTAAAAAGCCGATAACATATCAATGCTACCGGCTTTTTAAATATTATAGTTTAATACTATAACAAATACTTTGTGTTATTTATTATAGAAAAGTATATTAATTTAGTAAAACAAACCAGATAAACCTATTCCAATTGAAAGCATATTTCCCGAAACAGAAGTTCCAGAGGCACTTATACTTTGAATGTGATATAATGCTTCAATAGTCAATCCAATATGGCTTTTCATCGGAACCAAGACACCTAAACCAAAAGATATATCACTTCCATTAATTGTATTACTACTTCCAGAAGAAGAAATCATATTGTATTTGAAACCAGCTGTTGCATAAGGAAAAACAGAACTTTCTTCTTTGCCTATATAGTAACCAAATTGAGGTCCTATACCTAAAGTTGTCGCATTGTTACTACCCAGAGACATATAGGTTAGCGATGTAGAAGCTCCTATAAATAGATTCGGTATTACAAGGTAGTTAAATGAAGGTGTAAGAGAGATAGTTGTTAATCCTTGACCATTTATTTCATAAAGTTTTCCACTTGAATAAGAAAAACCTGCTGTACCAGAAGCAATAATTGCCCCTTTATCAACTGCATACTTTTGGCTAAAAAGTAGATTTGTAATGCACATGAAACTACAAATCAAAAAAATACATTTTGTTTTCATTTTATTTTTTTATTAATAAATAAATTTTTTTATCCTACTCATAAGGCTTTTCAGTTTCGCCCCGTTTTTAAAATGGTTGCTGGACTCCACTTTTTCAAAATTATTTGTTGACTATTAATTTTATAATTTACTAAATCATTGTATTCTAATTATTTTATGGCTAATCTTTAATACATCTAACAGAAAACCCAACGATATGACTTTGGTTACTTAAAATACCTTTATAATTGTTATACATGTATCTGTAATTACCAAAATCTGTGTCAGCCCCACTTGTAGAACTCCACCAATAACCGAAATAACCAATGTTGTAGAATCCATCAATGTTACGATGTCCACCAGGAAGAGCTTTAAATTCATTTTTATTAGTTGATAATCCTTGATATGGATCAGTCCATGGTACACTTGTTACTATATTTGGATCATTCCAATGACTTGTACCAGACTCTTTAAGGTAACCACCTGCAATACTTTCTCCACCAAAATATTTTGTTAATGTTGTCCACTCGGCATCGGTTGGTACATGCCATCCTTCAGGGGCTAAATTATTATTTATAGCATACCAATTATATAATTTGCCATAAGTTGCTGAATTATTGGCATCGTTATTATAATCACAATAAGCACCAGTTTTAAGGTTATTCCATGTTGTATTAGCTGTGACATTTGGTATAGAAACACCATTGCGATACTTTGTTGTTTTTAGATTTTCAACCATCCAAGTTTGTGTGCCAATAGTTATTGTATGATACACATTGCCATCAATATCGGTTACTGTTGGATTATTATTACTGCTATTTTCATCTTTTTTACAACTACTTGTAATCATTAATAATACGCCCATTATTACTAATGGATAAATCAAAATTCTTTTTTTTATTTTCATTTCTTTTTGTTTTATTTATGCCCAATTCCCAGAGACGATGAATGATTGATGTGGTATAAATAAAAAAGCGTGGGAACTTAACATTATTCGTATCAGAGGCTCTGGTAAGCCCACGCAACCAATAAGTAAAGCCCACGCCTAAGCGTGAGCGTTATATACTTATTACCTCTGTTGCGTAAAAATTTACCAGATTTCTGATACAGAAATAAAAGCTAACGCTTCTTTATGAAACTATATAGAGTTTATGTTTTCATTTTAATTTAAATGTTATTAATTTGATGCGGTAAAAATAATAAAAAAAGTAATATGGAAAGTTTTTTTCATTTTTTTTAGTTGCTGTCGTTAGAATTAATGGACAAAAATACATAATATTTTATATGTAAATAGTAAAATGTTATTTATTTCTTAAGTAGTCGGATATTTTAGAACTATCAGCATTGAATGCATAAAAAAAACCAACAATCTTTCAAAGTTGGTGTCTTCAATTAAACAAAAGTATTAAAATATCAAATTCTTTAAGCATTTAATAAATAATTTACTCCTAGTTAATTAAATTTAATCTTGCTCTAACTTTCCCACAAAAATTAAATCAATAAGCCTATAAGTACTAAGAACCATTTATTGTCATATTTTAAATATCGCTTTAATTTTTCTTATATATTTTTCATAGACGCGGATGACGCAGATCCCTTAGGGAAACGCTGATAAAACGGATTATTAATATATGAAAATCAAAACATTCTGAATAATTCGTGAAAATCTGCATTTACGGAACGTATCCGTTTAATCAGCGTTCTAATGTTTTTATACATTAGTTACCGAAACAAAAATATGCGTATTTGCTGTTTACCACTTATTATCCCAATAGCAGTAATTTTTTGCTGCTGAAACTTTCGGAAAATGAATAATCGGCAATAGCATTGTTACCGATAACTTTTTGTATTCAACCGAAGTCTGTTTGCACCCTA
>JBMOGB010000490.1:0-2610 GCA_049318585.1 Bacteroidia bacterium
TGTGCTTTTGGATTATCAACAATATCTACTTTTTTAATTTCTGATGGTTTTAATTTTCGTTTGATCTCCCCAGATTCATTTTTTACTCTTATTTTATAACCTTCATTTTTTTCAATTGTATATAAATCCCTTGAAAATTTTGAACTTCCTTTTTCAAATTTGCCCTTTTCTTCTAATATTCTTACATTATCCCCACTTTTGAATGGTACTGTTTTATATATATTTTCATTATGTATTGAGTCTGATAAATGCTTTGCTATTTGATCATTATTATTATTAAAAACTTCATTAGGTGTTTTATTATTCAAAGATCTATGACCATTATTATTATATGTGTCTATTACTGATTCTAAAACTTTTTTTAAAGGGTCCATAAGATCGCCTTTAATGTCATAATATCTTTCAATTAATTCTCTAAGTGTTCTCACTAATCTATCAATAATTCCCAGTTTATTTCCATCACTTATATGTTCTTCTTTACTTACACTTGTATCTAATCTAATATTATTTTCATCACAAAATATTTTTAATTGTTTATTGCTGAATTCGTTGTCACCTTCTAGGCCATTTACATTTCCAATGTCATTTACAAATTGTTTAATAATTGTTAAAGTTCTTTCTCCTCTTTTTTCCTTTTTTCCTTTTGGTAATATATAAGCGTATGCTTTTCTAGAAAGTATATCAACAAATAATAATATAGGGATAAGTGTCTCACCCTTCCTCCACCAAAATATATCAATTTGAAACGTCCTAGCCGGGGCGGTTATTTTATATTTATATGAGTAATTTATTTTTGTGTTTATTTGGTTCATTTCTTGATTATTCATAAATTCTTTAATATCTTTGATTGTTATATTATATTTTTCTCTTACTTTTTTAATAAAATCTGATTTTTTACCTGCGCCCAGTTTTTCATCATAAAAAAGTTTATTTAATATATTTTTTACATCTTCTTTCAACATTATATATAATTAGATTAAATTTTTAATGGTTTTGTGCTTATTCCATCTTCACAAATAATTCGTTTTCCGTAAGAATAGGATAAACCATTTTTAATTTGTGTGTAAGTCTTCATAAAATTATTGACTGTTCTAAAACCTTTATTAATAACTTCATCTTTAGTATTATTTAATAAAACATTTTCAAACCTTTTGTAAGTAATTTTATTATTATTATGTTGAATACCCTTACAACTAAATTTAAAATTACAACTACATTTTTTAATACATTTACATTCACGGTTATTACATGCACAACAATCACAAATCTCAGAAAGATTTGAGCAACAATACATCTTACTGCATAAACACACCATTTTGTCCTTGATACATTCAACTTTAAATAAACCTGGCTTTCTTTTGTCATAAGCTTTCATTGAAACATCATTATTATTAATTTTAAATGTGGGGTGTGGTTCTTTTGATTCACTAGGAAACCAATTATTATAATCATTTTTAAATTCTTCTCTCATTTCTGGTTTAATAATTTCTTCTAATGTATTTTCACTAAATGCAAAATAATTTGAATCTGTGTCCATTTGTAATATTTGGTAATCTGATCTATCAACATATTTATCAATACAATCATAATAAAATTGAAGCATTCTTAATTTAGCTAGATTATAAACAGCCACCCCAATCTGCAATGGTAGGTCCATGACTATTTTACGCTTTGATGATGTAACCTCGTATGTTTGATTATGTAATGTTTCTAAATCTTTAAAATGTGGTGAGTTAATTTTTTTACCAATATTTATTTCATTTGCGTATGTAGTTGAAACAAAAGATTCTTTATTTGTAATAGTTTTACCGTATGCACTATTTCCAAACAATTTCATAGTTTCAGCTATAATTTCCATTGATTTATCAACGTCCCCGGCTCTTCGTGCATCTGAGACTTCATTTACAAATTCTTCAAAACATTTATGACCATCATATTTAATAGCACAATGAAATTTGGTAATTTCCAAGCCGTGTTCAATATACCATTTTATTAATGGTGTATATAACATTATTTTCTCTCCAAAATAAGAACCAATTAATTTTTCAGATTCAATGAATTTAATATTATTATCAGCATGGAATTTTTGCATGTGTTCCCCTATATTCTCAAGTTTTATTAATTCATTCTTAAAAATAGGTGGCATATCTTCAAAATATTGTTCTAAATGTAAAGGTGTTTTAATATCAACTTCAATGAAACCAAATAATTTATTATTTAAAATATCTTCCTTTAATTGTTCTAAATCATATGTATTAACGCGGGTATAATCACCAACTGGCATTTCCTGACCAATAGCCCATAAATATAAGGCGTTAGCATCATAACCAACGATTTTTTTACAAATTTTATTATATTTAATAAGTGTTTTTCCTGCTTCTTGATATCTATTAAACACAATTGAAGGACCTCCCACAATGGATTTTTTTAATTTATAAAATAATTCATTATCTTCATCTTTAAATAATGAAAAATCATATTTAGTTTGTCTCATTAAATATTTTAATACTAATCCTGGCAGTGAGACACCATCTTTGAATAAATCTAATTTTTTGTTTTTATAAAAGCTTTTCATTTTTTCAATTGCTTCAATAAATGGTATTACATCTA
>JBMOGB010000491.1:0-2608 GCA_049318585.1 Bacteroidia bacterium
AATTGGCCGAAATTGGCTTTGAAGGTTTTTTAGAAAACGACCATGGTTTTGAAGCTTATTTGGAAGAAGCAATATTTGATGAGATATTGTTCAATGAAATATTGTTTAAATATTCGGTAGATAAAAGCCAAGTAATAGCAAGCAATATTGCACAGCAAAACTGGAATGCCCTTTGGGAAAGTAGCTTTGAACCGGTAATAGTTAGTAATAAACTAATCATAAAAGCTCCTTTCCATAACATTTCTGAAAAGTATGAATTTGAAATAATCATTCAACCCAAAACTTCGTTTGGAACAGGCCACCACGAAACTACCCAAAGCATTATGGAACTGATGCTGAAAATGGATTTTAAAAATAAAACTGTGTTTGATTATGGTTGCGGAACAGGTGTTTTAGCTATTTTAGCTTCGCAATTAGGAGCTATCAATATTTTTGCAAATGACATAGACGATTGGGCTTTTGAAAATGTAGGTGAAAATGCAGCCTACAACAAAATTACCAATATTGATTATCAAAAAGGCGATTTGAGTATTGTTCCAAATGAGGAATATGACATTATTTTAGCCAATATCAACAAGAATATTTTACTGAAAAGTTTTGAGCAACTGAGCAAACATGTGAAGCCAAATGGAATAGTGTTAATCAGCGGTTTTTACGAAACTGATTTGCCCGATTTGTTAAATTGCTGCCAAGCTTTTGGGTTAAACTTACAGCAAAAAGTAGTTATAAATGGTTGGTGCGCTGCGGTGTTGGTTAGACAATAGTTGATAGACGATAGAAAATTGTCTGAATCAAGATTTTTAGGATTTTAGGATTTACAGGATTGTAGCTGTAATTATAATTCAAACTTTTTTGATTACATCCTAAAATTGAAAACATAAAAAAAACAAGTTATTTATTATATTTGAACTATGCTTTTGAAAAAATGCCAACAGATGCTACAACAGAAGATTTAATTGAACGCATTATTTTTATTCAAAAAATAGAAGAAGGAATAAAGGATGTAGATTTAAATAATGTGGTAAATGAATCGGAAGTTGATAATTTAATTGAAAAACAGACTGCAATTTTTTTTTAATAAAAGCATTAGAAATAGATAGTTTTATATATTTGTATAAATAAAATGGCAAAATGAAAACAAGTGTTTTAAAAAAAGAAATGTATGATGCAATAAATATCATTGAAGACACTGGTTTTTTAAAAGCAATCAACTTGTTGCTAAATGAAAAATCGAAAGAGTACGAATATGAATTGAGCGAAAAAGAAAAGGACGAGTTAGATAATTTAAAAGCGCTACATAAAGCTGGGAAAAGCAAATCGTTTACCATGGCTGAGGTTAGAAAAATGGCTGAAGAGGAACATGGGCTTTGAATTTGGAATTAGAAATAAAAGAATAGGCAAAGGAGGATATTATTGAAGCCTTTTTATATTACGAAAATATTCAAACGGATTTAGGTAAAAGATTATTAGATTGTTTGGAAAAGTGCTTGGAATCATTGCAAAATGAACCTTATATTTATCAAAAAAAGTATAAGGATTTTCGTCAAGTTCTAGTTAAACCTTTTCCTTATCATGTTATATATGAAGTAGAAAATGATATAATCATTGTCTATAAATTTGTTTCTGGCGTCAGACATTCTCGTAAAAGATATTTGAAGAATTAAGAAATAATTGGTGGACTAAAGAACATAGAAAACCTCGAACAAAGTCATGCAGTAAGCATCTTCCTTGTTTATGGCATTTTTTCTAATTAATAATTACTATTTAGTATAAAATAAAGATGGTTTGAAAAGGTAAAATAATTATAAACAAGGAGGATTCCTTCGGAATGACTGGTTCGTTTTTTAAGGATAAAGACATACTGTTAGTATCTTCCTTGTCATGAAATAAGTGCAAGAATAGACAATAGTTGATGGTCGATAAACTATAGAATGTTATGATAACAAACTATCGTCTATAGTCCATGGTCTATTAACCATCAAAAAAACGTACTTTTGCAGCATGTATTTAAAGCCGCTTTTAAAAGCCGAACAAAACGAAGACGAACAAAACGAAGACCAAGAACTATACGAACATCATAGAGTAGAAGTAGAAAAAGGCCAAGCCTTGCTGCGTATAGACAAGTATTTGATGATTCGTATAGCCAATGCTACTCGTTCTAAGTTGCAACAAGCTTGCGAACTTGGTTGTGTTTTGGTAAATGAAAAGCCTGTAAAATCGAACTATAAAGTAAAACCGCTAGATGTAATCAGTATTGTTTTACCAAATCCTCCAGCTAATACCGAAATAGTTGCAGAAAATATTCCCCTTGATATTATTTATGAAGATGATTCGTTACTAATTGTAAACAAACCTACTAATATGGTGGTTCATCCTGGATATAACAACACAACGGGAACTTTGGTTAATGCTTTGGCGTGGCATTTTAAAGATTTACCTTTTGCACAAGAAAACAATATTCGTCCGGGATTAGTTCATAGAATTGATAAAAACACCACTGGACTTTTGGTAGTAGCAAAAAGCGAACATGCCATGACACATTTAGCCAAACAATTTTACGAACACAGCATTGAACGCAGTTATAACGCCATAGCTTGGGGCGAAATGC
>JBMOGB010000492.1:0-2586 GCA_049318585.1 Bacteroidia bacterium
TGTGAGGGGCTCACCCTGTCAGCTAATTACTGGCAGGGCAGTCCACTCGATTACCTGTTCGTGCTTTTTTATTGTCATTCTTTGTTTGCTATTTAACAACAAAAATCACATCAGTCAAAGCAGTAAAAGTCTGTGGTTTACCTTTAAAATTAAATGTAACCTTTAAATCTTCAGTCTTTTTAGTTGAAAATTTATCCAAGTAAGAAATGATAGTCGGCTTTAAAAGGTCGAGATTTCTTTTCAACTTCCATGAGCCATTAAAATCATCTGTATCAACAAGCACAAGAAATAAACGATTTTCAGAACCAAATCTCATTTCGCCTTGATTTTCATAAAGCCAAGTAGCAAGTATTTTAGGATTTGCTTGAACTTCATTTAGAATTTCAAGTTTTTCATTTTTCAAAGTAGTTAAGATGCCCTTGCAGAAATCATCGTTCCTATCCTTCATCTTTTCTACTATCTCGTAAAAAATATCAGCAGGTTTAGCATTTTTATCAAATTCTATTTTTGCTTCTTCGGCTTTCTTTTTAAGGAAGGTTAACTCAACAGGATAACCTTTTTCTTTACGTTTATCTTTTATATATTCTGCAGGCAGATAAGTAACTTTTAAATCAAATGGAACATTATTAATAAAAAAATCCACACTTTTGATTTGACCTACAGTTGGCAAAACTGTTGTATGTGATTTAAAAACATGTTCAATTAAAATACTGCTCCAATGGTTATACCAACTATTCAAAACATAACCTTGAACAGCAACATTGATTTCTTTTTCAAACTTTGAAATAAGCGTGTCGTATGACTTATGGACTTTTACATAATGGCTAACTAAATATTTATCTAATGAGTTTTGATAATCCCCGCCCCACTCAAAATTTTTGAGTTTATAGAGTTCAGAAACTAATTGAACAGTATCAAGTTTCACAACCTGTTTCTCATTTTCAGCCTTAATAAAATCGTTTAAAATTTTGTGTGAATTAACTGGGTCTAAGCAGAGTAAGTTAAACAATTCAACAAATTGTTTTGCTAAAGCTGTCTCAGTCAATGTTATTGCATTATTTTTAAGAAACTCAGCAATAAGCTCTTTACGAACAATTGATTTTGTTTTAAGCCATAATAACCCAATAGTATCTTCGCTAAACTCTTCGAGTTTTTCGCTTTCGTGTAGCTTTTTCCAATAATTAAAATCTTTCATTTACCAATTCTTGTTGTTGATTAGTTGATACAAAATGTTTTTTCTTTGATTTGCAAACAAATAAAATCTCCTGACTACCAGCTACACTACCTTTTCCGCCCCTACCATTATGATAAGTTTTTGCTTCAACCTTTACTTCTTTATATTTTGAAATTAGCTTTTCAAATTCTTCAATTCCTGGATAACTCCGATTATTATAACTGATTAACCAATTTGGTATTTCTTCTGAAAGTTCAAAGAGTTTTTCAAAAGAGTTTATCACATCACGTTTTTTGTCAAAGCCACTCACTCTTTGTGGCTCGTATCGTTTTATTCCATTAACAAATTCTTTATCTTTCCAATATTCAGTATAGGTTTCAAGTAAATGGTAGAAACCCTGATAATCGGCATGGCTGTCGCAATATGGTGGGTCAAAATATGCTAAATCTATTTTTTCAATTGTCGGCAATAACTCTAAAATGTTTTTATTAAAACTCTTATTATCTTGTTTGTTGTCGAAAACAGCATTGTTATATTTAGGTAATATTTCTTCAAATATATCTTTAATTGGTCTAACCAAACTTCGATTACGTTTTATTCTTTCAGGGTCGCTTGCATAAACTAAAGCTTGAGTATGACCAAAATGTCCCATTGTGATTTTTCTTGTCATACTTCGGTTAATTACAGTAAAAGCTATTGCTTGCTTTATTGGATTTTCGAGCAATGGTATATTTGCTCTGAAATTGTCTAAAAAAATAGCTTCTTCTTTTTCAAAAAACACATTGGTAAATATGTTTTCCATAAGTTCAAAATCCTTTTTGTTTTTGGCTTGTTGAAAAAGAAGTTTTAAATCATCATTTGTTAATTTTGTATCCTTATTTTCTATAAGAGCTGTTCCAATTTGATTGTTGAAGTTTAAAAAGTCATTTGTTATTGTTTTATACCCTAACTGTTTGAATAGAAAAGCAACTGATTGAGAACCTGCAAAGGCATCAATAGCAGTTTTCACATTGTTTGGTATAAAACTTTTAATCCAAGCCAAATGAGTATGCTTAGCACCTAAGTATTGAGGTTCTGGGAATTGATAGTCAAAATATTTGTATTCTTCAAAAAGCATTTTTTCAATTTTTATATTATGCAAAGTTACGGTTTAAATGTCTTTTATATTCAACTAACTTATCAAAATTATCAACATTCAATCTGTCAAATGTGCCACGCTGTGACTTTTTTAGCATGACAGGTAACGGTCGAGGCTTGCTAATCGGCGGGGCGAATCTAAGCCGTTTCCTGTCCGAATACACCAAAGGTAAATAAAAGAACGACATTGTCCTAAAACCCCACTGCCCCGCTGATAGCAAGCCTTTGTGTGCGCCCTGCATGAGCAGAGCACACCCACCGTAAGCTCTAGAAAA
>JBMOGB010000493.1:0-2577 GCA_049318585.1 Bacteroidia bacterium
CAATTACTTCTGCTTCACGTTGGTTTTGTTTTGCATTTAAAACATTGTGTTTTAACTTACGCATGGTTAACATTCGGCTTAATAATTCCGATACTTCTACCGATGTTGTTCCCACCAATGTTGGTCTTCCAGCTTCCGAAAGTTTTACTACATCATCAATTACTGCGTTGTATTTTTCACGCTTGGTTTTATAAATAATGTCGTTCTCATCTTTACGAGCAATGGCTCTATTTGATGGAATTACCACTACATCTAATTTATAAATTTGCCATAATTCACCAGCTTCTGTTTCCGCAGTTCCAGTCATACCACATAATTTATGGTACATTCTAAAAAAGTTTTGCAAAGTTACAGTAGCATAAGTTTGTGTAGCAGCTTCTACTTTTACGTTTTCTTTTGCTTCAATGGCTTGATGTAAACCATCGCTATATCTACGTCCATCAAGCACACGACCGGTTTGTTCATCTACAATTTTTACTTTTCCATCCGATAAAATATATTCTACATCTTTATCGAACATACAATATGCTTTTAGCAATTGATTTACAGTATGAATGCGTTCCGATTTTACAGAAAAATCAAGCATTAATTGCTCTTTTTCTTCCGATTTTTGTTCAGCCGAAATACCTTCTTTGTTTTCTATTTGTGCAATGGCCGAACCTACATCAGGAATAATAAAAAACTGAGGATCTTCGCCATTGGCAGTTATTAACTCAACACCTTTTTCAACTAAATCAATTGAATTTACTTTTTCATCTATTACAAAATACAAATCTGCATCTACTTTATGCATTTCTTTTTGTTGATCTTGTAAATAATAACTTTCGGTTTTGGTTAAAATTTGTTTATTTCCTGGCTCACCTAAAAATTTTATCAAGGCAGAGTTTTTAGGCATTGCACGCTGTGCTTGCAATAATTTAAAACCACCATTCTTTTCATCGCCTGCGGCAATCATTCTTTTGGCATCGCCTAAAGCCATATTGAAAACTGACTTTTGTGCATTTACTAGTTTTTCAATACGTGGTTTCAAAGCAAAAAACTGTTGGTCATCGCCTTTTGGAACCGGACCAGAAATAATTAATGGCGTTCTTGCATCATCAACTAAAACTGAATCCACCTCATCTACCATGGCAAAATGGTGTTTGCGTTGAACCAATTCTTCCTTTTCACGTGCCATGTTATCACGCAAATAATCAAAACCAAATTCGTTATTGGTTCCGTAAGTTATATCGGCCAAATAAGCCAAACGCCTAGCTTCAGTATTTGGTTGATGGTAATCGATACAATCAACTCTTAAGCCATGAAATTCGAATAATGGCGCATTCCATTCGCTATCTCTTCGTGCCAAATAATCGTTAACAGTAACGATGTGAACGCCTTCGCCAGCCAAAGCATTTAAATAAGCAGGTAATGTAGAAACCAAAGTTTTTCCTTCACCAGTTCCCATTTCCGAAATTTTTCCGCTATGCAAAACTATTCCACCTATTAATTGAACATCGTAATGCACCATGTTCCAAACTACGGTATTGCCAGCGGCATCCCAAGTATTGCTATAAATAGCTTTATCGCCTTGAATGGTAACAGGTTTTACAGGTTTGGTTTGTGCGGCTAAATCTCGGTCAAACTGACTTGCTGTAACTACTAATTGTTTGTTTTCCGAAAGTCTGTGAGCAGTTTCTTTTACTACTGCAAATGCTTGAGGAAGTATTTCGTTCAGTGCTTTTTCTATTTGCACATCGCGTTCTTTTTTCAATTTATCTATTTGCTTAAACAAATCATCTTTGTTTAATAAATCAATTTCTTCTACTTCGGTTTCTGCTAAAAGTGCAGCTATTTTCCCATCTATTTCCGTAAGTTCGGTTTTTATATACGCTTTAAATTCAGCTGTTTTATTCCTTAAATCATCATCAGATATGCTTTGAAGTTTGGCATATTCTTCAGTTATTTGAGCTACAATTGGATAAATAGGTTTTAAATCTCTGTCTGATTTATTTCCAAATAATTTCTTTAAAATGGCATTTAGCATATACAAAAACGGTGTTTTTTTCGATTAAAAAATATTTTGCAAAATAAGGTTTTTAAGCATCATTACGACACTTTTTTATAAAGCAAATATGAATTAGCTAAAATTAAACCAACAAAATTTTATTGACTATTTGGCGCAAATTTGAAATAAGGTGTGTTGGATTAAATTAAATGTAAGGTTTGTAATGTTGGAGGTTTTTTTTTAAATGTATGTTGGTTTTAAAGCTGTGTACGATAATAAGTTTCCGTGCATGTAAATTTTGAATCTGCAAATGAGAATAAGCTTCCGTTTATGAATTTTTATATTTCATAGTTGAGAATGAGCTTCCGTAAGTTTAAAATGAATGGCCGTTAGAGAGAATAAACTGCCGAGTTTATAAAATTAAAGGCAATGTTAGTTGGATTGGCTAAAGATGATGTAACTTTACTTACTATCTATGTAATATGTTTGGCGGATTGTGAAGTATTGGTTTCCTGAGGTGAGGTTAGATTAATACTGGTGTATTGTTTGTTCAGAAAATTGTTTATGTCATTCCGAAGGAATCTTCCTAG